>CAZQIE010000054.1:6092-15480 GCA_964593675.1 uncultured Opitutales bacterium | reverse complement strand
CGAAAACCTGCTGCGCGAGCGGCTGGCCGAGACCCTTAGGGCGATTGAGGAGAACCTGAACGCAAAGGCGCGCGAAGGAGCGAAGCCGCAACCTGCGGAGCGGGCGCCCGCAGGGTTCACATTGAGGCAGATCCCCGGGCGCACGTTGCTGGAAAAGCCGTCGTGCAAGACGGCACCGGGCCTGTGGCAGTGGCGTGACCTTCCCTGGCCGGAACCCGAAGAAGCGGAAGAGGAGGAGACGGGCGAGGAATGGCGGTTTCTGGCGGTGATGGCGGGGCTGTGCGCGCTGTTTGGCGTGGTGGGCTTTACGTTGAAGCAGTTCGGTGTGCAGCCACTGTGGCTGCCAATCGTGTTTTACGCGCTGTCGATGGTCGCGGGCGGCTGGGACGCGGCCGTGGACACGGCGAAAAACATCCGGAAAGGCCAGCTCGACATACACTTCCTGATGCTCGCGGTCGCCATCGGCGCGAGTTCCATCGGCGCGTGGGAGGAAGGCGCGCTGCTGCTGTTCCTGTTCTCGTTCTCGGGCGCGTTGGAACACTTTGCCCTCCACCGCACCCGGCGTGAGATCGACTCGCTGTTCAAGGCGGCCCCGAAGACGGCGCTGGTCGTCCGCAACGGTAATGAAGAGACGGTGCCGATTGAGGATGTGCAGGCGGGCGACGAGGTGATCGTCAAGCCGGGCGACCTGTTCCCCGTAGATGCTGAGGTGATCTCGGGCAAGACTGCCGCGGACGAGGCGACGCTCACGGGAGAGGCGACGCCCGTCGAGAAAAACCCGGGAGACCGCGTGTACAGCGGGACGATGAACCTTTGGGGAGCCGTGCATGCGCGGGTCGTGCACCCGGCGCGGGAGAGCTCCCTGCAAAAGATCATCCGGCTGATCCAGGAGGCGCAGCACCTGAAGGCGCCAAGCCAGCGGTTCACCGACAAGTTTGGGACGGGCTACACGTACTGCATCCTCGGCGCGACGGCCATCATGTTCTTCGTCTGGTGGCTCGGGTTCGGGGTGCCGGCGTTCCAGAACATCACGAACGTGGACGGCGAGACCACGTCGTTCTCGGCCTTCTACCGCGCCATGACGCTCCTGGTCGTGGCAAGCCCCTGCGCGCTGGTGCTGTCCATCCCTTCCGCCATTCTGGCCGCGATCGCGTGGGGGGCCCGCAACGGCATCCTGTTCCGCGGCGGCGCGGCGATTGAAAAGCTCTCGGAGGTGGACCTGGTGGCGCTCGACAAGACGGGCACGCTGACGACCGGGGAGCTTGTGGTGGACCGCGTGGAGAGCTTTCCGCCGGGGCGTGAACGCGACGTCGCGGAAATGGCGTACGCTCTGGAAAACAAGGCGAACCACCCGATTGCGCGCGCGATTGTGCGCTACGGCAAGCAGCAGAACCTGAAGCTCCGACCGGTGGAGCAGTTTACGTCGATCACCGGGTCCGGGGTGCAGGGCCGCGTGGGCGACGCCGTGTGCGTGCTCGGCCGCCGCGAGCTGCTGGAGATGGGGCCGCTCGGTGAATGGGCGCGCCAGCTTCCGCTGCCAACACCGGAGTTCACGGAGGTCTGGTTCGTTTACAACGAACTGCTCGGGCGCCTCCTGCTCAAGGACCAGATCCGCACGCAATCCAAGCCCGTGCTCGAAGCCCTGAAGGGTCTGGGCATCCATACGGTCATGTTGACAGGCGACCGGCGCGAAACGGGCGAAGCTGTGGGCCGCGAGCTTGGGCTGGCGGAGGTGCGCGCCGGGATGAAGCCGGAGGACAAGGTGCGGGCAATCCGCGAATTCACGGAAGGAGGCCGGCGCGTGGCGATGGTGGGCGACGGCGTGAATGACGCCCCCAGCCTGGCCGCCGCGTATGTGTCCGTCGCCATGGGCGCGCGAGGCAGCGATGCTGCGCTGGAACAGAGCGAGGTCGTCCTGATGAACGACCGGATCGACAACTTTCTTGCCGCGTTCAAGCTCAGCACGGCGGCGCGCGCGATCATCAAGCAGAACCTGGCCATCGCCCTCGGGACGATCGTGCTCATGGTCTGCGCCGCCATCCTGGGTATCGTCCCAATCACGCTCGGCGTGATCGCGCACGAGGGCTCAACCGTGGTGGTCTGCCTAAACTCCCTGCGACTGCTTTTCCGCAGTGGCGATTAGAGCGCATTTCGCCTCAAGGATGGGCCGACGCTGCCACGCACGGCGTGGACGGATTCTTTGGGCTGCACGGCTCGGAATGCGGGCTGTGGCGGCGTAGACGCGCCAAAGCAGTTCCCCGAATAGGCGCCTCGTTCACGTCATTCGCTTACCTGCGCCGACGCGAGGATGGGGCGTGCAAGCTCGCCTCAGCGTCGGCGCATGCGATAACTCGCTGCGCTAAAGCTTCACCACCTCGTAGCCATCCTTGCGGTCGAGGACCTTCCAGCCCGCGCCCTCGATCTGGACGCGGAGCGTGTCGGCTTGCTTGAAGTCGCGGGCCTTTTTCGCGGCCCAGCGGTCGGCGGCGAGCTTCGCAATCTCCTCCGGAACAGCAGCTGGAGCGGCTTCGGAGGCGGCATCGTCAAAAAGGCGGACGCCGAGGGCGTAGAGCAAACCACCAAGGCCCACGAGGTCGTTGCGAGCAGCTTCTGGGGCGAGCGGCGCGGCGTCCACACGCGCGAGAGCGGTGAAGATCTCGCCCAGGGCGCCAGGAACATTGAGGTCGTCACACAGGCGCGTCCACGCCGAGGCGAAGGGGGCCTCCGGGCTCGCGTAGAAGCCGGCGCCCGGCGGGCGCACAAAGCCGGGAAGTGCCGCGCGGTCCAGGCCCGCCGCCTTCAGGAGCTTCTCGACCGCCTTCTCGAGCTTGCGCAGGGCGCTCTGCGCGGCGTCCAGGCCGTGGAGGGTGAAATTGAGGGGCGAGCGATAGTGGCCGGAGATCAGGGCGTAGCGCAGCGCCATCGGCCCGTAGCCTTTGGCCTGGAGGTCCGCGAGCGTGTACATGTTGCCGAGACTCTTGGCCATCTTTCGGCCATCGACCATCAGGTGCGCGGAGTGGAACCAGTGCCGGGCAAAGGGGCTACCCGGAGGGTTGTGGTGGGCGCATTCCGATTGCGCGATCTCATTCTCATGGTGCGGGAAACACAGGTCGACGCCACCGCCGTGAAGGTCGAACGAGGTGCCGAGGTAATGCGTGCTCATGGCCGAACACTCGATGTGCCAGCCGGGCCTCCCCTGCCCCCACGGGCTTTCCCAGAAATTCGGGCCGTCCTCGGGCTTTCGGGCCTTCCAGAGCGCGAAGTCCGCCACGCTCTCGCGGTCGTATTCGTCGGCGTCGTTCTGCTCGCCTGCGCTGTTGCTGGACTGCGTGCGGAGGGCGTCGCGGTCGAGGTGCGAGAGCTTACCGTATTCAGAAAACGATGACACCTTGAAGTACACGGAGCCGTCCGCCGATGTGTAGGCGTGGCCGCCGGCGATGAGCTTTTCGATAAGCGCGATCTGGTGCGGGATGTGCGCGACGGCGCCCGGCTCGTGCGTGGGCGTCAGGCAGTTCAGGGCCGCACAGTCCTTGTGGAAGACGTTCGTCCAGTGCTGCGTGAAATCGAGGAGCGTCTTCTTTTCTTCCTGCGAACGCCGGATCGTCTTGTCGTCCACGTCCGTGATGTTGCGCACGTGGTTGACCCGGAGACCGGAGGCCTCGAGCGCGCGGCGCAGGACGTCCTGCACGAGGAACGTGCGGAAGTTTCCGATGTGCGCAGGCCCGTAGACCGTTGGCCCACAGCAGTACATGCCAAACGGTTTGTCCGGCGCCTCCGGCGCCAATTCACGCATCGTCCGAGTCAGCGTGTCGAAAAGCTGTATGGCCATGCCGGCTAGTAAAGGCCTATTTCCCACGTTGAAAAGGTCTTTTATTGTGCTGCGCGGCAAAGAGGGCCGCGGAAGTTTTGCGGGCTTTGTCCGGTGGAGGCGCGTCAGGCGCGGCGTCTGCGGGTCCTCCTGCGAAGTCCGGAAAACGGGCACAAAAAAAGCCGCCTGGAGAGGCAGCTAACGCGGCAGAGGAAAAGTGGCGCTCCCGCCAGGACTCGAACCTGGAACCTCCTGATCCGTAGTCAGGCATTCTATCCAATTGAACTACGGGAGCGGCCGGAGAAAGGCGTAAGGTGGCAAAACCTTCGCCGAATTCAACACAAATTTTTCAACCTGCCGAAATTTTTCAAAACGCACGTACCGGAACAGACGGCGGACCTGCGGGACAGTCGGGCACGGCGCGAACCGCGTGCTGCGTCCTTGCCGTGATTTAGGCCGGGCGGGCGCGGGTGCGGTCGAGGAGAGCCGAGCGCAGCCACAGCGCGAGATAGGCGATGCACACAAGGGCCATGATCGCCTGGACGAAGGCGGCCTGCGGTCGCGCGACGTCGCCACCCGTGAAGAGCTTGATCGTCTTGGCGATGCCACCCACCGTGCCCAGAAAGCCGAGAAGCGCCCAGGCGGCGCTGGCGCGGAGTGCCAGCTTCTGGCGGGCGGGCGTGCGGCTGAGGAGCGCGAGCGCGAGCAGGCCGACGCCGAAGATCGCGGGGATGAGGGCGGTCCAGCTCGTCATACCGGTGCCGAAATAGGCGCTGAGGCCAAGCACGATGAACAGGAGGCTGAACGACAGGGCTATGTTTGGCATGGCGTGAAACGGTGCGTCTGAGTCCTTAACGGCTGTTTGGGGTCCGGCCTAAATGCGGAGGGGCCGCGCAAGGGCAACGTTCGCGTTTTCCCGCGGCTCTTCTGGAAAGCAAGGCACACAGCTCCGCGGAGTCAAACGGCAAGGAGCCTTGGTGTGCTCATGCGCATGCCGGCAGGAGGGTGCGCGGTTCGCGTGCGTTTTGCGGTTGTGCCGGGGGGCGTGCTTTGGGAATAGTGCGGCATGGACGTTGGAGGCTCTGGCTACGATTGCGTGCGGGACCTGAAGGCGGTGCCCGCGGAAGACATGCGTGGGTTCCGGGCGGTGCTGCTGTTTCAGCGGGCGACGGTGCGGCGCGCACGAAACGGTTCGGAGTTCCTGGTTGCCGAGTTGGGCGACAATTCGGGCTCGTTCAGCACGACGTGTTTTTCGGATACGCCGTCGTTCCTGTTCTTCCGCGAGGCCACAGAGGGCACGATCGTGGAGGTCGAGGGCCAGTGTGAGCGTTATCAGGGGAAATTCAGCCCGCGCATCACGGCTATCCGCGAGCTTACGGAAGACGAGGTGGCCGAGGGCGGCTTCCTGAGCCGGCTCGTGGAAGTTGCGCCGGAACCGGCGGACGCGATGTGGGCGGAGCTCCTGCAATTCGTGGAAGAGATTCCGCACGCGGGCCTGCGCGCGACGACCAAGCAGGTGCTTGAGGATATTGGGGAACGCTTCCGCACGGCGCCCGCGGCGGTGTCTATGCACCACGCCTACCGGCATGGGCTGCTGGAGCACACGCTGCACATGGCGCGGGCGTGCAAGGCGCTCCTGCCGCTTTATCCGGAGGTTGACCCGAGCCTGGCGATGGCGGGGACGATCCTGCACGACACGGGGAAAACTGTGGAATACGGCGGAAACCTTGCGGTGAAGAAGACGCGGAAGGGCCTGCTTCAGGGGCACGTCGTGCTCGGGTACCGGCTCGTGCGCAAGGCGGCGATCCAGTGCAAACTGGACGAGGAGCTGGTCGAGCGGCTGGAGCACATCGTCCTTTCCCACCAGGGCGAACTGGAATGGGGCGCGGCGGTGATGGCGGCGACGCCGGAGGCCGTGTTTGTCTCAATGGTGGACAATCTGGACGCGAGGATGGGCATGGTGCAGGCGGCGCTGCGGCGGGCCGGCCCGCAGGACGAGTTTTCGGACTACCTGCCCGGTCTGAAGGCGTCGCTTTGCGTGCGCGGGCTGGCCTCGGCGGCCCCGGCGGCAGGCTCCCCCACCCCGGACGAGGCACCGGCGCAGGCGCCGACGACGGAGCCGTAATTGCACAAACTGCGCTAAGTTATTGCGCTTGGGACGGGTTTCCGTTTTTTATTCCGCACCACACGAACCTTATCACCCATGGAAGTTCTCACCGCCATCCTCTGCGACTCCGCAGCCGACTATAACGGCAAGCTCTGCATTCTCGGCGCTTTCGACACGATTTTTGCCCAGCGCTTCCCGGCCTTTCACCCGCAGTGCGCGCTGGCGCTCCGGTTCCTGTTCCGCCACGAGGACGAGGGCATGCACCGCTTCCAGGTGAGCTTCATCGACTCCGATGGCAAGAGCGTGCTGCCGCAGGAAGGCGCACCGCGCTTCGAGCTGGACGTGAAGGAAATCCCGGAGAAGGCGTTCTTCATCTCCCAGAACTTTGTCATCAACCTGCAGGGTCTGCCGCTGAACAAGCCGGGCCAGTACTCGTTTGACGTGCTGATGGACCAGGAACTGGCGGTCCGCATCCCGCTCCAGGTCGTCCAGGTGGCGCCGCAGCCGGGCGCTCCGCAGCAGGGCCCCGCGCCGCAGGCCTAAAGCGAGCAATCGCGGCAAACGAGAGCCCCGGAGGTTTCGGCCTACCGGGGCTCTTGCTTTTGCGGTTCCGTGAACGAGGACCGCGGATTTTACCCACCCGTTTCAAAGCGGTTCAAGTTCAGGTCGTCATGTGAACCGGTGCTGCGGCGAGCGTGGACGCCCCATCCTCGCGTCGGCGCGATGAAGAACGGATATCCGACAGGTGCGAAAACTTGAACGGAAAGTGCGTTAAAGGACAGGCGGCTTGTCCCCAACGCGGGCACGTTCGAACCACGCGTAGAACGCGATGGCGCCAGGCTGACCTTCCGCGGGTGCCCAGCCGGCGACGTCCGCTTCGGGCAACGGCACGTAGGGCCCACGTTTGACCTCAAGCAGGAGCGTCTTGGGCTCCACAGCGATGACGGTGTGCCACGTCCCTTGGGGAATCTCTATGGCGTGGGAGGGCCCTCCGGCGCGCAGGGAGTGGCGCCCGATGACGGTGGCGGCATCATCGAACACAAGGATGTCGATGCCACCGCGCAGCACGGTCATGAGCTCCCATTTACCCGCCTCCGTGTGGCGATGGGGGCGCACATAGCTGTTCGGTTCAATCACCATCACGAGGCGGTGAATTTCCGACTCCAGGCTCTCGTGCAGGTTATGGTGGGCACGCAGGCGCGGGGAGGCCGCGGCCTTTTTGGCAAGAGTCTGGAAGAGCGCGTCGTCGATGAGTTTCATGAGGATCCCGGGTGTAGAGTCCACTCTGGCACAACAATGCCAAAGCGCCCACGTTGTATCCGCCCAAAGCGCGGCCCGCAAGCGTAACGACGCGAAATCAGTGTTACGCGTTCGGAGTATCAGTTGGGCTCGTGGGGGCGGAAAACACGCCGTGCTGCACGTCGAAAAACTGCCATGGGGGGCTGCCCGGGGGCGGGGCGGCGGGGGGCTCCGTGCCGGTTGCGACGACCTGCATGCCCGAGCCCACGGCGCGCCAGAAACCCTCCCGGCGCACGGGGTCGAGCTCACCGAGCACGTCATCCGCGAGGACGAGCGGCTGTATGCCGGTGCGGCGTGCAAAAAAGGTCGCCTGTGCGAGCCGCAGGGCGACTACGAGGCCGCGTTGCTGGCCTTCCGACGCGAAATCGCGTGCCGCCCGTCCTTTGAGGCGGAAAGTGAGGTCGTCCCGATGCGGGCCGCGTGAGGTTGTGAGGGCTTCGCGGTCGCGCGCGCGGTTTGAGGCGAACAGGCGCGCAAAGCCCTCGGTGTCGCCAACATCGGCGACATCGGGGCGGTAAACGATATCCGGGGCTTCCTCCGCGGCGGCGCCGCTGAGCATGGCATAGGCCGCACGCAGGTCCTCCGCGAGCTCGCCGACACCTGCGGCCCGGCGGGCGGCGAGGCTTGCGGCTTCCGGGGCGAGCGGGTGCTCGAATGATGCCAGCGCGGCATCGGTGGCGCGGGGATCGCGAAGCAGCGCATTCCGGCCCTTGAGCGCCTGGTGGTAACGACGCAGCGCGGCAAAATAGGCGGGATCGGCGACGGACAGGGTGAGGTCCAGCAGTTTTCGGCGCAAAGCCGGAGCTCCGCGGAGGAGCTGAATGTCCTCGGACGAAAAGACGACGGCAGGAAAACGCCCGACGAAGTCGGCCAGGCGCGGCAGTAGCGCCTCATTTACGGAGACTTCCCGCTCACCGGATTTCAGGGAGACGAGGACGTCGCACGGGCCGTCGCGCTCATGGTCCAGCTCAAAGCGGAGGCGGGCCTCGGACTGGCCTTGGCGGATAAGGGGGCGAAGCTCCTGCGTGCGAAAGGAGCGCAGGGCGGTAAGGAGGCCGACGGCCTCGAGCAGGTTTGTCTTCCCCTGCCCGTTCGGTCCAAGCAGGAACTGCCTTGGTCCCTCAAAGCGCAGGGAGGTAAAGGCGATATTCCGGAAATCCTGGAGGTGTACGGCGCGCAGGCGCATGGGGACGCACAAGGCAGAACACACACCGCGGGCCACGGTGCAAACCGTTTCTCGCGAAAGTCCCCGCGCGGAACGGCGCCGGGGCCGTGCCTCGGGGGAACCCCGAGGGCCCTCGACTTGCCGCTGCGCACATCAGAGCGGCAATGGCATGAACGTTCGTAAAAACGGTTGCAAAACCAACCTGCCGGTGGCTACGGTTCCGCACGCAATCGCGGCCTCCGCCGTGATATATGGCACACACGCAGCCTCCGCCCCCCGTGGCTGCATAAATCGCTCTCTGCAAACAAGATGGCATACAAAAAGGAAAGCGGGATTCTGCTGCACCCGACCTCGTTGCCCGGCCCTTACGGGATCGGCGAAATCGGCCACGAGGCCCGCAGTTGGGTATACGTCCTTCGGGAAATGAATCAGGGGCTTTGGCAGGTGTTGCCTTTGGGCCCCACCAGCTATGGGGACTCGCCGTACCAGTGCCTTTCGTCCTTTGCGGGTAATCCGCTCATCATCTCGCTGGAAGAACTTGTGGGAGAGGGGCTGCTCCAGCGGCACCAGTTGGATGGGCTCCTGAAGCTGCCGAAGGACCGCGTGGACTTCGGGCCCGTCATCCAGCAGCGCTTTGCGTTGCTGCGGCAGGCGGCGCGCACGTTCCTGAAGGACGCCAACGGGGGCTCCCGCCACGAGTTTGAGCAGTTCCGGGCGCGGAACGCCTCCTGGCTCGATGATTTCTGCCTCTACGTGGCCATCAAGGATGCCCAAGGGGGCAAGCCCTGGACCCAGTGGCCCGAACCGCTCCGGGACCGCCATCCCGACGCCATCCGGCGCGCGTGGGAGGAATTGCGTGGGCAGATTGAGGAAGCGCAGGTCCTCCAGTGTTTCTTTGACCGCCAGTGGGCGAAGGTGAGGCGGTGCGCGGCGGAACAGGGCATCAAGATCATCGGAGACATCCCCATCTTCGTCGCGCTCGACAGCGCGGACGTCTGGGCGCGCCGTC
>CAZQIE010000054.1:0-6076 GCA_964593675.1 uncultured Opitutales bacterium | reverse complement strand
AACCCGAAGTTCGTCGCAGGCTGCCCGCCTGACTATTTCTGCGAGACGGGCCAGCGCTGGGGTAACCCGCTCTACGATTGGGAAGCCCATAAGCGTGAGGATTTTGCATGGTGGACGGAGCGCGTCCGCCGTACCTTGGAGCTTGTGGACATGGTCCGCGTGGATCACTTCCGCGGGTTTGCGGCGTATTGGGAGATCCCGGCCAAGGACCCGACGGCTGAGCATGGGCGCTGGGTGGAAGCTCCGGGACGCCAGCTTTTCGAGACGCTGCGCAAACGCCTCGGCCCGAACTTGCCCATTCTCGCCGAAGACCTTGGGGTAATCACACCGGACGTCGAGGAGCTGCGCGACAGCTTCAACTTCCCCGGCATGCGTATCCTGCAATTCGCGTTCGGTGGAGAAGAGCAGGACGAGGACTACCTGCCCGAAAACTTCCGCGAAAACTCGGTGGCCTATTCCGGAACCCACGATAACGACACGACCTACGGGTGGTTCCACGAACGCGCCTCCGCCGCAAATACCCAGTCGGAGTCGGATTCTGACCGTGAGCGCACCCGCGTGCTCGAGTATCTGGACACCGACGGCGGGCAGATCCACTGGGACTTCATCGAGGTGCTCCTCGGGTGCCCGTCACGCATCGTCCTGTTCCCGCTCCAGGATGTGCTGGGGCTGGGCAGCGAGGCCCGCATGAACCTGCCGGGACGCGCAGCCGGGAATTGGAGCTGGCGCTTCCGGTGGGAGCAGCTCACGCCTGACCTGCGCGAGCGCCTCGCCCGCCTTACCCGCGAAACCGGCCGCAACCGGTGAAGCTCTGGGATACGGTGCGAGATTGTGAAGGCTTTTGATAAGATGGAATCACTTCAGAACAGGTTTTGAAACAAAGTAACAGCATCTAAATTAGCTAGGGGACGTATGCCTCGTGCATACGTCCCTTTGTTTTATTGTAGTATCAGTGAAGCAGGCTGACGTGAAGACCCGCCCCTGACTGAAAGTGACACGATATTCCATTATCATGCAGCGGTAGTTGACCTACACCCGACGGCCCGAAGGCCGCCCGTATGCAATTGATTGAGAGACCCTAGCGGGACTGGCGCACAGGTGACAAACGTTCGTGAGTTCTGAAGCTTGTCGTGCAATACCGAGCCATAAACGTTAGGAAATTACGAACTTAAACAGAGCATCTAGCACCGGGGTTGGCGGCTCAATAGCGACGAAGCTACAGCATTTCACTTATTTTTAACATCAGGCATTTTAGATGATGCGTAGCATAGCTAAATCATTGTGTTTTTTTAACGGTACAGATACCGTTTGTGCGCGGTGTTAAAAAGACGGGGTGCGCTACCACACTACCACGAACCCCGAACACCGCCGTTCCCGCCCCGCCCATCCTCCTGTGTCCATGCAAACTCCTCCCATGTCCAAAGGTAAGAAACATCCGTTGAAGGAGGGCCATTACCCGGCCCGTCGCAAGCGCTGGGAGAGCGCAAGCCACTTCGCCACACTCTGGCAGATGGCGATGGCCGACGGACACCTGGACGAGACAGAGCGCGAGATGCTGCACCAGCTCGCGCTGAGATGCGGGGTGCCGGAGGAGACGTTCCGGGCCATTGTGGACAATCCCAAACAGGTGCTGTTTGTGGCGCCGCAAGATGCCGAGAGCTGCCTGACCCAGATGGTCGACGTCATGAACCTCGTGCTCGCGGACGGCCACGTGGCCCCGGAAGAAGTGGAAATGGCGAAGCGCGTGGCGCGAAAGCTGAATTTCGCGCCCGCGCTTGTCCTGCGTCTTCTCGAAATCGCGGAGCGGAAGCAATTCGACCCGCTGGAGCGGGAAGACTTCAAGGAAGACCCGATGGACTACATGGTGTAGCCCCAGGCGACACATTCTCACCCAGGCCCTCGTGGCCTGCCGACCGCGGTTTCCGCCCCTGACGGAACCGCGGTTTTTCTTCTGCCCAGGTGTTTTGACGCGGAAAAATGGCGTCCATGGGTCTTGCGGGGGGGGCGAGGTTGCAAGTTCCCGGCGCTCCCCTATTGTAGCCGCCTTGCCATGAATTTTGACCGAATCGTCGCGCGCGAGGGAACGGGGAGCCTCAAGTGGGAGAAATACCGTGGGAAAGACGTGCTGCCGCTCTGGGTGGCGGACATGGATTTCGCGTCGCCTGAACCGGTCCTGGCCGCACTGAGGGCGCGCGTGGAACACGGGATCTTCGGATACACGATTCCGGAGCCGGGCGTGGTCAACGCGGTGCTCGACTACCTGAAGCGGGCGCATGGCATCGCGGCAAAACCGGAATGGCTTGCGTGGGTGCCCGGTCTTGTGCCGGCCCTGAACGTTGTCTGCCGCGCCTTCGGCAATGAGGGAGATGCGGTGATGACGGCAACCCCTGTCTACCCGCCGTTCCTCTCAGCCCCGGCAAACCAGAACCGCAAGGTCATCCGGGTGCCGATGAAACTTGAGGGTGAGCGGTGGACGCTGGATTTCGAGGCTATGGAACAGGCTGTCACGAAGGAAACGCGCGTTTTCCTGCTGTGCAGCCCGCATAACCCGGTGGGACGCGTATTCTCGCGCGCGGAGCTTGAGCGGCTGGCGACATTCTGCGAGCGACACGATCTCGTGCTGTGCTCGGACGAGATCCACTGTGACCTCGTGATTGAGCCAGGCGTGCAGCACCTGACGACGTCCGCGCTGGGCCCGGCTGTCGCGGACCGCACGATCACGCTGATGGCGCCGAGCAAGACTTACAACCTCCCGGGTCTGTCCTGCGCGTTTGCGATCATTCCCAACCCGAAACTGAAGGTCGCCTTTGACCGTGCGGCCCGGGGCTTTATCACCGAGGTGAACTGTTTTGGCTACACGGGTTGCCGTGCAGCCTACGAGCACGGCGAACCGTGGCGGCAGGCGCTGCTCGCGTATCTGCGGGAAAACCGGGATCTCGTTTACGCCTTTGCAAAAGAGAACCTGCCGGGCGTGCGGCTATACCCGATGGAGGCTACTTACCTCGCATGGCTGGATGTCCGGGCACTGGGCCTGGCAGACCCGGCCGCGTTTTTTGAAAGCGCGGGCGTGGGGTTGTCCGACGGGCGCCAGTTTGGGCAGGACGGGTTTGTGCGCCTGAACTTCGGCTGCCCGAGGTCGGTCCTGCAATCCGGTCTCGAGCGCATGGCCAAGGCGCTCCGCGAGCGTTAGAGCGGTTTTACTTTGAGTTGTCGCACATGCGCCTACGCTGCGGCGAGCGTGGCCCCCCCTCCTCGCGTCGGCGCGGATGGAGGAGAGATGTCCACAGGTGCGACAACTTGAACTGCATATGCTTTAGACCCCGCCCCCCGTGTGCCCGTGAGCCGTTGCGTTCCAGGGCTGACCGTGGTTACGGTTGGCCACCCGGCGCGATGTAAATGACGCCGCCGCGACCGCTTCCACTGGGTTTGGGATTCAGGTCGATAATCGGGGCGACGGGTCCCAATTGCCGCCCCGGCACGATGATCGGCGAGACAGGGCTGGCGTGGGTGCCGGGGACGATGATGGGCGTCACGGGAAACGGGTTCGTTTTGGGCGGCGGGCAATGTTTCTGGTTGGGCGACACAATGACGACAGAGGGACGGGACGGGTAATAGAAGGGCACGTAGGTCTCAGTCACGCGCACGGTGGTCTGCGCCTGGTCACGTT
This sequence comes from uncultured Opitutales bacterium, assembly GCA_964593675.1. Lineage (GTDB taxonomy): Bacteria > Verrucomicrobiota > Verrucomicrobiia > Opitutales > CAZQIE01 > CAZQIE01. The sequence goes on along the minus strand of CAZQIE010000054.1, from coordinate 2,409 downwards.
CCTGTTCGGCCCGGGCGGCGCGGCGGTCGGCGTCCTCGGCCTTCGCCTGGGCTTCACGGGCCTTGCGTTCGGCCTCGGCCACACGCCGGTCCTGGGCCAGCGTTTCTTCAGCAAGTGCGCTTTGCACGCGCAACTCGGTTTCCAGGTCCAGATCCGGGTAATGGGCGTTCAGGCTCCGCAGCGCATTCACCTTCCCCACCGGGCTCAGGGCGTGGTAACGCGGGTCCGCGAGCAGGGATTCCTTGGCCGCCTTGCCCCGCGCGACGCGGTCAGCCGCCTCCCTTGCCGCGGTCTCGCGCCGCTCGGCCTCTGCCCGAACTTCTTCTTCGGTGAGGATCATGAGCCGAACGATGTAGCCGCCACGGGCGGTCACTTCCCCGCGCTCGAAGAAATAGGTGGTGCGATCGTCAACGGCGATACTGCCGGTGGGTTCGCCGAGGACCGTAAACGCACGTTCCACACGGTCGCCAAGGCGAAGCGCGGGGGCGGTGCTGACAGGCCGAGCAAGGGCTTCCCCACCCGCCGGTGCCTGCTTGAGCCGCGCCGTCGATGCCGCCCCGGCTGTGCCATACGCGAGCGCGTAAAGCATGGCTGCCCCAACCAGGCCCGCACGTGCTCCCCTGCCCCCCCAAAGCGCCTTCATAGACACAGGATACGCCCGGGCACGTTCCGGAGCAATAGCGCAGGGGCGCAGGTCACTCTGGTGCCGCGGTCCAGTCCGGTGGCAAAAGGGCGCGCAGGCGTTCCAGGGTATCGGCGTCTGGAGGCGTCTTGTCCCGGCGCCAGCGGGCGATGCGCGGAAAGCGCACGGCAAGGCCCGAGCGGTGGCGTCCGGAGGCTGCGATGGCCTCAAAGGCGAGTTCAAAGACGAGGGTGGGCTCGACGACGCGGACGGGGCCGCGTTTGTCGAGTGTATGGCGATGTATCCAGGCGTCCACCTCGCGCAATTCGGAATCGGAAAGGCCGGAATACGCCTTTGCCACGGGGACAAGCTCGGCGCCTTGCCATACGGCGAAGGTGTAGTCGGAGAGCAAGCCCGCGCGGCGGCCATGGCCGGGCTGGGCGTATACAAGGACGGCGTCCACGGTGTAGGGGTCGATTTTCCACTTCCACCAGTCGCCCAGGGGGCGGCCAGACTGGTAGGGCGAACGCAGCCGCTTCAGCATGAGGCCTTCGACGCCACGCTCGCGGGAGGAAGTGCGCAGCCGGGCGAGGTCGGGCCAGTCACAGGCGTGCAGGAGCCCGGACAGACCCAGGGGCTCGCCGGCGGGCAAAGCGGTGACGAGCTTTTCGAGAAGACCTCGGCGCTCCTGCAGCGGGAGCGCCCGGATGTCCGCCCCCGCGTGTTCGAGGCAGTCGTACGCAACGAAGCGGACGGGGACGGTGCGTGTGATGGCGGCGGAGAGGTTCTTGCGCGTGATGCGGCGCTGGAGCGCGGCGAAAGGGATCGGTTTGTCGTCGCGCCAGGCCAGGATCTCGCCGTCGAGGACGGTGCCTTCGGGAAGGCGTGCCGCGGCCCGGGCGAGTTCCGGAAAGCGCTCGGTGAGCACCTCCTCTCCGCGCGACCACAGGACGACTTGACCGGCACGACGGAGGAGCTGAGCCCGGATGCCATCCCACTTCCACTCAACCTGCCAGTCCTGCAAAGGTCCGAGTTTCTGGGAGGGGTCCGTTGCAGAGGGCCCGTCCAGCTGGGCGGCAAGGAAGAACGGGTAAGGCTGGGCGGGGTCGCGCTTGTTGGCCGCGTCGCGAGGAGGTTCGACGAGGCTGCGCCACGTTTCGGGGCTTGGTCGCCACGACGCCATCAGGCGGTGCGCCATGCCGGCAGGTTCAACGCCAGCGACGGCGGCAAGGGCCTTGCTTACGAGTGTGCGGCTCACACCGACCCGAAATGCTCCGGTGAGCAGTTTGTTGTACAGGAAGCGGGAGCGTCCGGGAAGTTCGGCCCAGGTCTGGCGCACGATGGGGAATTGCAGGGGCTCATCCCAGTCCCGCAGGGCCAGCACGCGCTCTTCCACGAAACGATGCAAAGGGAGTTCGGCGGCCCCGCCGGGCCGGCGCTCCACGTCCTCCGGCAGCAGGAGTGCGAGGGATTCGGCGAGGTCACCAACATGGTCCGTACACTCGTCCACGAGCCAAAGCGGCAGCCCCGTAAGGTCCGCGGCCCAGCGGCGCAGGCAGGGAAGTTTTACGGGCGCGGGCACGCGCTTTCCGCAAAGAAAAAAGAGCGCCCACACGGCGTCGGCTGGGGGGGCTTCGCGGAAATACGCTTCCAGTGCCGCCAGTTTGGACGCCGTGCGGTTCGTCTCGTCCAGGCGCGTATAGAGCTGGCAAAACCGCTGCATCGGAGCGCGGCAGCCTAGGGCCAATCGACATTTTAGACTGTACAGATTGTGACCGAGCTGTTTG
>CAZQIE010000053.1:0-21363 GCA_964593675.1 uncultured Opitutales bacterium | reverse complement strand
CGGCGCGGGCGGAAAAGTGATTCAAGGAGGTGCGACATCTTAAAGTAGAAGTGCCCTAGGGCAGGCTTACTACAAGTTGTCGGTTGCGCCGCGCGGCTGTGCTGAAGGAGAGGTCGGCGCGGGTTTTTACGGAACGCCGGTTTCGGGGAAGCCCCCCCCCGAGGCCGGCGTTTTTTTGTAAAAAAAGCAACGGCCGGGAGCGGAGGGTTGACAGGGGGGCGCGGGGGCATCACCACTGAGTGACCATGAGCCGTAACCGTTCTGCGACAGAGAGAAAGCTGTTAGGGGCCGCGCTGGAGGTGCTGGTAGAGCGGGGGCCGGCCGGGTTTGGGGTAAATGCGGTGGCGGCGCAGGCTGGCGTTGACAAGGTTCTGATCTACAGGTATTTCGCCGACTTGGCTGGTATGCTCGGGAGGCTTGCGGTGCACACGCCGTTTTTCCCGCCGCCACAGCGGTATGTGTTCCCGGAGCTGGCTGGGCCGGAGCGGTTGGCGAGGTTCCTGCGAGGCGTGGCCGAAGACCTGGGTAACCGTCCGGTGACGTTGAAGGTGATGGCGTGGTCGGAGTTGGAAGGAAACCCGCTTACGGAAGCTTACCGGGCGGCGCGGGCAGCGTTTTGGAGGGAGTCGGCAGCGGCGCTGGGGCTGAGGGGGGCGGTGGCGGAGGCGGCGCTGGGGGTGCTTTCAGAGGCGACGGAGGCTGCGGCGTTGCAGTGCGGGAAGGCGGTGGGCGGGGCGGTGGCCGTTATTTTGCGGGAACACGAGCAACGGGTGGCGGTTCTTGCGGAGGCGCTGGGTGAAAAGCTGGGGCTCCCGGAGGCAACGGAGCCGGGCGCACGAGGCGCGCGGGAGGAGATGATGGCAGGACTCCCCCACCCCGAGTCTTTGCTGCCGGGGTTTGAGCCGCTGGAGGTGGTAACGGCAAAGACGGCGGAGGATTACGAGCTGCCAGCGAACTTGCTGTAGCGCGGGGGCCGGCGCGCGTGGCTTGGCCGGGTTGGCGCAGCAGGCGTCAAAATGCGAGCGTTGTGAGGGAGCGTGGGGGCAGGTGCAGGCGTCCGGCAAGGGGCTCGATGGCGACTTCCACGGTTGCAGCCTGGGGCAGTGGGTTGCTGAGAGCGAGCACGCGGGAGCCGTCGGGGTTCCTGAAATGCAGGGATAGCGCGGCCTGGTCGCCGCGCAGCGGCAGGAAGCAAGCGCCCGGCTTTACGAAGTGCGCGAGGTGCTTCATCACGTAGAACTCCGGGTTATAGACGACGCGCCCGTTGGCACCGTCGACCGTGATCATGGTGTTCTGCTTCCAGCCCCAGGTGCTCTCGCCACCAGGCGGGAGCATCATGTTCCAGTAGACGTAGGCGCTGCACCCGTGGTTGAAGTAATGCCAGAGCAGGTCGAAGACGTAGAAGGCGTAATCCCAACTGTTCCTGCCTTCTCCGCATTCGCTCTCGGTCTGGATGATAGGCAGGTGCGGCCAGTTTGCGCGTGTCTGCGCGAGCGCGCCCTTGCCGTTCCACTGATAGCCGACGCCTTTCACGTAGCGTCGTGCTGCCGGGTCACTCAGGATCGTGTGGAGCCAGCTCTGGTAGGACTCTGACGGCAGGACGTCGGTCTGCCAGCCGAGGAGCGCGCCTTTTTCGATGGTGCCCGCCCAAATTTCGCAGCTTTCGCCGGCTTGTGAGAAACGGGGGCCAAGGAAATCGCGGATGAAGTCCCGCATTTCCGCGCCCGTCCACAGGCACGAGGGAAATTTCTGATCCGAGTTGGGTTCGTTCTGAATATGGAGCTGGCGGAGAGGGACGCCTTCCGCGCGGTAGGCCTCCACGAATTTGAGGAGGTAGTCGGCATACGCGGCGGCGACGCGCGCGTCTTTGCGCAAGCGGCTCCCGTTGTAACGGTCGTGCTCCTTGAGCCAGGATGGCGGGCTCCAGGGCGAGGCGAAGAAGGACAGGTCGGGGCGGAGGGCCTGCGCCGCCTTTATGTAAGGCAATAGGAGCTCGCGGTCGCGCGCGATGGAGAAGCGGGTCATCGCGTAGTCGCCGGGCGTGTCGTTGTGGCTGTACCAGCTCAGGGCAAAATCGCTCGCGCCAATGGGGATGCGGCAGAATGAGAAGCCGCAGCCTTCGTCGCCGAAGAGGGCCGCCAGCACGTTCTCGCGCGCCTCGGCGGGCAGGCGGAAGAGCTCGCGCGCGCCAAGCTCATTGAAGCAGCCGCCCCACCCGAGGATGCCCGGGCCAGCGGGGCCGGCGACGTGCAGGGCGTTTTCGCCGGTGCCGGTTTCCCGCGTAAACGTGAGGGGCTGCCAAGGTGAATCCGGAGTGGTGAGGATCGCGCGCATGGGAAATACGAGTTTTTGAGGTCCCTCTCGCACGGTCAACGCCTGTTCCGGTTTACGGTTCGGATGGGGAACGCGCGCGCGAGGCCTGCGCTTCGGTGCGGAGAAGGAAGGTCCGTTATCCGACGACGCGGTCGTGGGCGGGAAGGTGCGTTAGCGCTGGCGGTCGATCTCGCCGACAGCCTGGTAGGCGCTGAGGGCGGCGCTTTCGAGGGTGGAGGGGAGGCCGGTACGGGTCCAATCGCCCGCGAGGAAGAGGTTTTCCCAGGGGGTGGTGTGAGCGGGCCGGAGGTTTTCGGCGTCAGGGCGGGCGCGCAGGGTGGCGTCCTTACACTTTATGACGATGGCGCGCTCAACCTGCATGGAGCGGGCGGCGGGGAAGAAGCGTTCGAGTTCGGAGCGGACGAGGGCGGTAAGGTCGGCAGAGCTGCGTGTGACGAGGTCTTCGGCGGCGCTTACGGTGATGGCGTAGAGGTAGCGGTTGCCGGCAGGAGCGGTGTCTTGGGCGCCCGCGGCAACGGGGACGGGTGCGAGGTGCTGCGTGCGGTCGAAGATCCAGTGGAGGGGGGAATCGAGGAGGCCGACGAAGGGGCCGTCGAAGAGGAGGCGGTCCGTGATGAGGTGGACGTTGACGATGGGGGCGCCGCCGAGGGCTTCGAGATCGCGGCGCTGGGGGGCGGCTTCGGGGGGGAGGGGGCGGAGGCCGTGCCAGGGGAGCGCACTGACGACGAGGTCGGGCCTGTAGGCTTCTCCGCGAATGGTGCTGAGGCCGCAGACGCGGTGGCCGTGAAATTCGAGGCGACCGACCGGGGAACCAAGGTGCACGCGGCCGCCGACGCCTTCGATATAGAGGCGGGCTTCGGGCATGAAGAGCTCGCTGAGGCCGACGCGGCTTAGGTAGATGGCGGAGTCTTCGGGTTTGCCGAAAAGGGAGCGCTGGAGGGTTTCGCGAAGGAGGTCGGCTGAGGCGGTTTTGAGGCCTTCGTTGAGGGCGGCGACGCAGAAGGGCTCCCAAAGGGCGCGGATGGCGCCTGGGGTTTGGCCGTGTCGGGCGAGCCAGTCCCCTGCGGTCTCGTTGTCGGCAGGGCGTGCGCCGAGGCGGAGTGCGAGGCCGAAGCGGAGGACGGCGAGGCGGTCTTTGAGGGAGAGTTCTCCAAAGCCGAAGAGGCCGCCGAGCAGGTGGAAGGGTGAGGGCAGCGGTGCGGCGGTGAGCTGGGTCATGCGGGCGCCGGGGCCGCGGTAAGGCACGGAAAGGCGGGGCTGGCAGTCGAGCTTCTCCCCTACCCCGAGTGTAGCCACGAGCTTGAGGAAGCTGTGATAGCAGCCCATGACGACATGCTGGCCGTTGTCGAGGACGGCGCCGCTCTGGGCGTCGCGCAGGCTGTGGGCGCGGCCGCCGGCGTAGGTGCGGCCTTCAAAGAGGTCCACTTGGAAGCCCTGGAGGGAGAGCTCCACGGCGGCGGCGAGGCCGGCGACGCCAGCGCCAAGGACGGCTGCGCGACCGGCGGTGCGCTGGGGGGTGTGGGGTTGCTTGAGCTCGCGGAGGGTCCGGAGCATGAGCCAGAGTTTGCGGGCTTTGCCGAGCTTGACGCGCTTTTCGGTGATGCGAAACCCGCGGGCTGCGATTTTGTCGAGGATGTCCTCGTAGATGGCGCCCATGACGAGGGCGGCCTTGAGGCGGGGGCGGTCTCCGGGGGTGAGGAGGCGGCGGGCGCGGGCAAAGAAGTGTTTGGCCCGGAAATGCTGGAGGCGCAGGAGGGCGAGCACGCCGGGGTGCGAGGCGGGGTCTGCGAGGTGCTGTTCTTCCACGCCGTAGGCGCGCATCTCATCCTGCGGGAGGTAAACGCGGCCGTAAATTTTGTAGTCCTCCACGGCGTCGCGGAGGATGTTGGTCATCTGGAGGGCGTAGCCGAGCGCTTCGGCAAAGGCCTCGGTCTGGGGGTCCTTGCACTCGAAGATGCGGATGGAGACGAGGCCGACGGCGGAAGCGACGCCGTAGCAGTAGCGGCGGAGTTCCTCGAAATTGGCGTAGCGGCGGGGAAAGACGTCCTGGGATACGCCGTCAATGATGTCGAGGAGGGGCTGGCGGGGGACGCTGAAGCGCTTGACGACTTTCCCGAGGTCACGGGCAAGGGGGGTGCCGGCCTGGGCGGTGCCATCCGCGTAGTAGCGGTGGATTTCGACGCGCCACTGTTCGAGGCGGCGGGCCTTGTCCTGCGGGGAGGTGCCTGTGTCGTCGGTGATGTCATCGACCTCGCGGCAGAAGGCATAAAAGATGGCCATCGCCTCGCGCTGCTCCGGTCCGAGCGACACGAAGGTGTACGCAAGGTTGGATTTGGCGCAGGCGGCCGCGCGCTGTTGCTCCTCGGCGGTCGACATGCGCGGCTTATCTTCGAAACAGGCCCCTGCAGAGCAAGAGGATTTTGTCCGCGGCTCCGAGTGAGGGTCTGCGGGCGAGGGTATCGTAGCCCTGGGAACGGATCTTGCGGAGGACGGCTTCGCCGCCTTCGATGGTGATGGCGATTTCGAGGCTGAGGGGGAACGGGAGCGAGCGCGGGAGGGGGCGGCCTTGCTCAAAGAGGGCGTGGGCGCGGTCGCACTGGAAGCGGAGGCAGTCTTTGAAGGCCCCGGTGGCGCGGGCGCCGCCGAACTCGGCTTCGGTGACGCCGAATTTCAGGCGGTCTTCCTCGGGGACGTAGATGCGGCCTTTTTTCCAATCCACCCCGGTGTCCTGCCAGAAGTTGGCGAGCTGGAGGGCGGTGCAGATGGCGTCGGACTGGGCAAAGCGGGTGTCGTCGCGCAAGCCGTGCAGGATGAGGACGAGGCGGCCGACGGGGTTTGCGCTGCGGCGGCAGTAGTCGAGGACGTCCGCGAAGGTGGCGTAGCGGAACGTGGTGACGTCCTGCCGGAAGGCGGAAAGGAGGTCCTGGAAGAGCTGGACGGGAATCTGATACTGGGAAATCGTATGCGCGACGGGCTGGAAGATCCACGCCCACTGCTCGAAGAGCGGTTTGCCCGCGACGGCGGCAAGGAGTTGGGCGTCGAAGGCGTCGAGGTCGGCGAGGCGCTGCTGGGGCTCCGGGCCGCCGGGGCCGTGGCCCTCATCGGCGATATCGTCGGCGGTGCGGGCGAAGGCGTAGACGGCGGCGACGTGGGGTCGCAACTCCTTGGGCACGAGCCGGGCGACGGGAAAGTTCTCGTAATGCTCGTAGGCGAGCTTCTGGCAGCGCTGGTAGGCCTCTTCTAACGTCATGGAAGTTGTCGCAGTATAGGAGGCTCCGGAGGGTTTTGGCTAGACGCCATTTTCGGAAGCTTGGGAGTTGCGCGGTGGATTTGCGGGTGCAGGGAGGGAAGCGTCAATTGCCGGGAGGCCGGGCGCTTCTGAAAATGATAACCACGACTCAAACCGGGAAGTCAACGCACCGTCACAGGGGGGCCGAAGTGGGATGAGCCGGTTTCGCGTTGCCAAGGTGCCAGACTTGGCAGACTTTTGGGGCATGCCGAACAGTGCAGATGAGCATCCGACGCGTTCCCAGCGTGTATTGCGCGGCATTCGCCATGCTTTCCTGACGGGCCTGATCGGGCTCTTCCCTCTGGGGGTGACGGTCATTGTATTGAACTTCCTGCTCGCGACGATTGGTGGGCCGGCTTCGAACCTGCTTTTTGGCTGGCTGACGGATTTTCCGGACAAGGGGGTGGCGCGGTTCTTCATCAACGCGGGATCGACGCTGATCGTCCTGGTCCTGGTCACGGTGATTGGGTATTTCTCGAACTACGTGTTTGGGCGGTTTGCGGCCGGGATGGCGGAACGACTGATCAACCGGGTGCCGTTCGTCAATTCGGTCTACAAGACGGCGAAGCAGATCATTGACACGTTTGGGAAGCAGAACAAGTCGGCCTTCCAGAAGGTCGTGCTGGTGGAGTTTCCCCGACCGGGAGTGTGGGCGGTGGGTTTTCTTACGAGCACGACGCAGGGCGAAGCGAGCACGGCGGTGGGCGGGACCCTTCACAATGTTTTTGTGCCGACCACACCGAACCCGACGAGCGGCTTCTTGCTGCTGGTGCCGGCGGACCAGATCAAGGAACTGCACATGAGCGTGGCGGACGGCATGAAGCTGATCATTTCCGGCGGTGCGGTTGTGCCAGCGTATGTACCGGCGCCAATGGACCGGCAGCAGGTAATTGGGACGCTGGCCGGCGCGGCGCCCGCCCAGGTACCGGAGCAGAAGGCGTAGCGGACGGCACGGTGGCTGCGGGACCGCAGAGGACGGTGGACACGGAAGGGCTTGTCCTGCGCCGGGAGGAAACGGGGGAAAGCCACACGCGGCTGGTAGTGCTTTCTCAAGAGCACGGGGTGCTGAACTGCCTGCGTCGGCGGGGCAAGGGGAAGACGGCTGCAACGGGTGCCTCGGCGGACCTTTTTGACGAGGCGGCGTTGCGGCTTGAGGCGCCGGCGCTGCACACGGGAACGTGGTTTGTGAAGGAATACCGGGTGCTGCGGCGCCATGAGGGGATCGGCCGCAATTACGCTGCGTTGCGTGCGGCGTGCGCGTTCGCGGACGTGCTTGCGCGCAACCCGCCCCCCGCGGAGTTTGCCATGGAGCTGCACCGGCTCACGTCGCAGGTGCTGGGCGCGTTCGAGACGGGCGTGCGGCCGGACTGCGCGCTGCTGAAGGGGCTGTATTTGCTCGCCCGGACGGAGGGCTATGCGGCGCGGGAACACTGGTGGGAAACGCTGCCGGCGGCGGACCGCGCCACGGCCGCGGAGGTGCTGAACACGCCGCTGCCAGAGCAGACGGCGCCACCAGCGGCCGTGGAGCGGCTGCTGCAGACCTTCCGGAAATGGTTGCGCGAGGAGACGGACTTTGTTGTGGGCGACTGAGGGACAGGCTCGGCAGGGGGCCCGAGGGGTATTTGATAATGCATTCTCAAAACCCGCAATGCGGGAACGGGCATGTCCGCACCGGAAGGCTGGCTTTGCGCGTGTTCGCCGGGGGCCGTGCGTCCCAGAAAGCGTCAACTTGAGGCCCGGAGGTTCCAGGTGGCCAGGCCGACGCAGGTGAGTGCGCTGAAGGGCATGACGACGGCCGCGACGAGGGGGTTCATCAGGCCGGCAAGGCAGAGGCTGACGGCGAGGGCGTTGTAGGAGGCGGCGAAAGTGAAGATTTGGCGGACGGCGCGGGCGCGGCGGCGCGAGATGGAGAGGAGGGCGCCGATGCCGCGCAGATCCCGACCGAGGAAATAGAAGTCGGCTTTTTGCTCGAGCAGGCCACGGTCGACAACGGGCGTGCCGCGGCAAATGGCTTGTTCAAAGGCGAGGCTGTCGTTTGCGCCGTCGCCGAGCATGAGGGCATCGGCTGGGGCGTGGGTGCGCAACCAGTCCGCTTTTTGCTCAGGCGTGAGCCCGGCCAGCGCACGGCCCGCGGGGAGGCCGAGTTGGCGCGCGAGGGCGTTGACTTTTTCGGCGCGGTCGCCGCTGAGGATGTATACAGGGAGGCCGGTGCGCTCGAGTTCGGCGAGTTCGACGGCGGCTCCGTTGCGCACGGTCTCGGCAAAATGGAAGTGAGCGACGATGGTGCCGTTCCGGCGGAACTCGGCCTCGGCTCCGGCATCGGGAGGAAGGGTGTCGCGGGCGAGGGTTTCGGGGACCCAGCCGGGGCGTCCGAGGGACCAGACGGCGCCACCGAGCCGGGTGTAGAGCCCGCGTCCGACTTCTTCGTCAACGGGCGCCGAAGTCTCACCTGGAGAGGGCTCCAGGGCGTCGGCGTATTCGAGCAGAGCTTCGCGCAGGCAACGGCTGACGGGGTGGAGGTTGGTCTCGACAAGGAGGAAGAGGGCGCGGCGCTGGTCGGGGCTCAGCGGGGCGAGCGCGTTGCGGTCCTTGAGTATGGGAGACTCGAGCGTGAGGGTGCCGGTTTTGTCGAAGACGACGCGGCGGACTTTGGCGACGCGGGCCCAGAGGGCGCCGTTGCGGACAAAGACGCCCGCCCGCCGGAGGAGCGCGACGGCGCGTTCCGAAGCAAGCGGAATGGCGACGCCGAGGGCGCAGGGGCATGAGACGACGAGGACGGAGATGGTGACTTGCGCGGCGCGCAGGAGGCTGCCCGTGGTGGCAAGCCAGACCGCGCCGCCACAGAGGGCGACCGCGATGACGACGGCGAGGTAGAGCTTGAGGGTGCGCTCGAGGAGGGCGTTGCGGAAGGTGGCGTTTTCGGCCTGACTGAGCAGGCGGTTGAGGAAGCTGTCCCCCCACCCTTCCACGGCTTCGAGGCGCACTTCGCGCTGGCCGAGGTTGCGGGCGCCGGCGGGGACAAGGCGTCCGCGGCGAAAGACCTGGGCCTCGGGCTCGCCGGTGATCCAGGCGAGTGAGAACGCGGCTTCGTCGTCCACCAGGCGACCACACACGGGGGCGACTTGCCCGGAGGTGAGGCCGTAAAGCGTGCGGGGCGTGAGGTCTTCGGGCGGCGTGGCGGAGGTGGTGCCGTCCGCATTGTGGACCCGGATTTCGCGGGGCTGGGGGTTGAGGTCGAGGAGGCGGTTGCGGTTGCGCTCGAGGGCGGTCTCCTGGGTCCAGCGGCCCACGAGCATGAGGAAGGTGAAGAGGCAGACGAAATCGAAGTACATGAGGTCCGGGTAGCCGAGGAGCCAGCCGGCCACGGAGCCGCAAAATGCGAGGACGATGCCGAGTGCGATGGGGAGGTCCATTTCGAGGACGCCCTCGCGGAGCCCCCGGACCGCCTTGGTTATAAAGAAGCTGCCCCCTACCCCGACGCTGAGGGCGGCAAGGAGGACGGTGACCTGATCAAAGAGGCGCGCGAGCTCGAAGGAGGGCTCCATCTTCAGGTAGGAAGGGAGCGTGAAGAGCATCGCGTTCATGGTGAAGGCGCCACAGAGGCCGAGGCGTGTCAGGAGGCCCTGGCTGGCGCGGGAGGTGGAGCGTCCGGGAGGGCCGAGCAGGTAGCCGAAGGCCTGAAGCTCCCTGGCGAACGCGGGGAGGTCGCAAGCGCCGGTGCGCCAGGCGAGTCGGACGCGCCCGAGCTGGGGGTTGACTTCGCACTCGAGGGCGCCGTCGCGTTTCAAAAAGATTTTCTCAATAAGCCAGACACAGCCGACGCAGGAAAGGCCGTGTATGGAGACTTCGTCGCGTGCAGGGGCGCCGGGCTGTTTGTCTGCTTCCGCCGCGGCCTGACGCTGGGTGAGCCAGCCGTAGTCGCGGGCTTCGAGGAGGTCGGGCTTGACGGGCGGGATGACGGCGTCGCGCAGGTCGTAGTATTTTTCGAGGCCGCGGTCGCGGATAAGGCGGTAGACGAAAGAGCAGCCGGTGCAGCAGAAACCGGACTCGCGCTGGTCCGGGGAGAGGGGGTTACCGCAATGGCGGCAGCCCGCAGCGTCGAGCACGGCCTTCGAGGGGGGCGCGAAATGGCCGCGTGACGTGGAGGCGGCGTGTGGAGCGACAAGGGCGGCGTGTGTGGCCTTGGTCTTGCGTGCGCCTGTGAGATTTTCCGGTCCTTCTGATCCTGTCATTGCCCGGCGGTTTGCTTAGGTGGCGGCGGCAATTCCTGCGGCCGGTTCTTGGCGGCGATCACGAACAGGACCGCCCACGCAGTGAGAAAGACGGCGAAGGCGAGGCCGACGGCAATCCAGAGGCTACGGTCACTTCCCCGCGGCACGGCGCTCCTCCTCTTCTTCGCGTAACAGGCGGGGATCGGGGCCGACGAGCTGGGCCTGGCGCCGGACGTCCACAGAGCCGGGCTCCGCTCGCACGACGACCGTGAAGGGTACGGTGCCGACGAACGCGGTGCGGGGAACCTGGACGACAAGGGGGACGACAATTTCGCCGAGGGGATCGAGGGGGATGGTGTCTTCGAGTCCGTGGCGTGTAAGGCCGGGCTGCGCGCTTTCGACGGTGACGGAGAAATTGGCGGGGGTGTCCTGCTTGTTGATGAGGCGCACGAGGAACTGGTTCCGCACGGTGTCGTTGGTGACGTAGTAGGGGGAGCCTTGCATGCGGGTGATGCCCGCGAAGATGGGCTTAACCTGCCGGATCGAGTAGGTCATCACGGCGGCGCCGGCAAGGAGGAGGAATGCGTAGAGGGCGAGGCGGGGGCGCAGGAAGCGGGTGCCGCGGCCTTCGAGCCCGTTAAGGGAATCATAGCGGACGAGGCCACGCGGGCGGTGGAGCTTGTCCATGACTTCATCGCAGGCGTCCACGCAGGCGGCGCAGCCGATGCACTCGATCTGGAGGCCTTGGCGGATGTCTATGCCGACGGGGCACACTTGGACGCAACGGGTGCAGTCCACGCAATGGCCGACGCCGGCGTCGTGGGGCTTGCCGCGGGGTTCGCCACGTTTGGCGTGGTAACCGATGACGAGGGTGTTGTCGTCGATGAGGGCAGACTGGAGGCGGCCGTAGGGGCAGATGATGAGGCAGAGCTGCTCGCGGAACCAGGAGAAGTTGAAGTAGAGAAGGGCTGTTGCGACGAAGACGAAAACGAAGGCGCCCCAGTGCTCAAGGGGGCTGTGGAGCATCCATGAGTAGAGGCGTGGGATGGGGACGAAGTAGGCCAGGAAGATGTGGGCCAGGAGCGCGGAAATAAGGATAAAGGCGGCGTGCTTGGCGGCGCGCTTGCAGACTTTTTCGGCAGTCCAGGGGGCGTCGTCGAGTTCGCGCTGGGCGTGGGCGGGGCCTTCTATCCAGCGCTCGACGCGGCGGTAAACGTGTTCAAGGAAAACGGTGTGGGGGCAGGCCCAGCCGCACCAGAGGCGGCCAAAGATGGAGGTGATGACAAAGAGGGTGAAGCCGGTGCCCGTGATGAGGAAGAAGGCAAGCCAGAGATCCTGGGCGGCGAAGGTTACGCTGAAAAAGTGGAAGCGTCGGTTTACGACGTCGAGGAGGACGGCGGGATGGCCGGCGATGTCGATCCAGGGCAGCGCGACGTAAAGGGAGATGAGGGCGAGGGCAAGGAGCCGCCGGGCCAGCAGGAAGCGCCCGGGGGCGTCGGCGGGCCTCAGAAAGCGTCGGGAGCCGTCACGGTTGATCGTGGTTACGGAGTCCCTGTTTGGAGCGGCGGGTTTCATCAGGAGGAGCGGGCGCTCCGCGACCCGGGGGCCTTATTTGGCGCCCGCGGGAGCATCGCGCATGTGCTCAGGATCGTGCTTGCTGAGGACAAAGGCGACGACTTCCGAGATTTTCCTGGGACCGAGGATGGGCCCCCAGGTGGGCATGCCTTTCGCGGGTACGCCATCGGCTACGGTCTTCACGATCTGGGTGGGCTTGGAGCCGTGGACCCAGTCTTCGTCGGCGAGGTTGAAGCCGATGCCGCCTTCAAGGTTCTTGCCGTGGCAGGAGGCGCAGGTGCTGAGGAAGGTGGTTTGGCCGGCTGTGACGAACTGGGGGTTGCGGCTCATTTTCCAGAGCGTGTCGTCGTCCAGGGCGGCGCCGGCGGCGGAGAGTTTCGCGGCTTCTATGCGCTGCATTTCGGCGCGGATTTTCTCCTGCTCGGTCTTGGCGACGCCGGACTGGAAGAAAAAGAACCAGTAGATGGCGGCGAAGATGATGGCGCCAAAGAGGGTGACGAGCCACCAGTTTGGCAGGCGTTGGTCGAACTCCTGGATGCCGTCGAAGCTGTGTTCGCGCAGGATGGGTTCGTTGCTGTTATCGACCTTCCTCATGAGGGGCGGCGGGGGTTTCGGGTTCGAAGGGGAGGCGCGAGGCTTTGTCGGCGTTGGCGTCCTTCATGCGGAACGCGCGGATTGCGAAGTAAAGGAAGGCGCCGAGGACGAGCAGCATTGCGGCCGCGCGCACGAGGGCGTGCCAGTCTTCGTAGGAAACTCTGCCAAACATGGGTATGGGCGGTTTGCGGAGGCGGTTATGGCTTCGCGGGGGCCTTGGCATCTGCGGCGCTGGCCTGGCCGACGACCTCGAACTTGCCGAGGTGCTGGAGGTACGCGATGAGGGGGACGATTTCTTTTTCGGGGGCGACGTAGATGCCGCCTTCGCGGAGGTTTTTTGAGATTTCCTGGGCCTGTTCGCGTGCCTGCTTTTCGATCTGGTCGGCGGTCATGGGCGCGTAGGGCACACCGAGCATGCGCTGGACGGCGATCTTGCTGGGGAGCGTGGAGAGGTCGGTGTCGTTTTGCAGGAGCCAGGGGTAGTTTGGCATGTTTGAGCCGACCGACGTGGAGCGCGGGTTTTCGAGGTGGCGGTAGTGCCACACGTTGTTGTATTTGCCGCCGACGCGGGCGAGGTCCGGGCCGGTGCGCTTGGAGCCCCACTGGAAGGGGTGGTCGTAGATGGACTCGCCGAGGTGTGAGAACTCGCCGTAGCGGAGGACATCCGGCGTCATGGTGCGGACCATCTGCGAGTGGCAGTTGTAGCAGCCTTCGCGGATATAGATGTCTCGGCCTACGAGTTCGAGCGGTGTATAAGGAACCTGGATACGCCCTTCGACGTTCTTGGCGCGCTGGAGCGTGACGGTCGGGATGATCTGGATGGCCCCGCCGATGCCGACGGCGATGAGGGTGAGGACGGTGAACGGGAGGGAGCTGGCGAGGAGTTTGTCATGCCAGTCCGACCAGCGGGCGCCGCTGAGCTCAAAATGGGCGATGGCGAGGAGGACGGTGGTTGCGGTGGCGACGCCGCCAAAAAGCATGAGTGCGCCGGAGCCAAAGAGCCAAAGGGCGGCAAAGAAGATGGTGCCAAGGGAATAGGCGGCGGGAGCGTTGAGGAAGCCCCGGAGGAAGGTGAGCGGGGCCCGCTCGCGCACCTGGGCGACCTCAATCGTGCCGTTGACGGGGCGTCCGGCGCGTACGGTGCGCCAGATGTTGTAGGCCATCATGATGAAGCCTGTGAGGTACAGCAGGCCGCCGATGGCGCGCATGGCCATCATGGGGCGGATAGACTGGACGGTGTCGAGGAAGTTGGGATATGCGAGGACGGTGCCGGCCTCGGCGGTGCCGTTGAGCATGAGGCCCTGCATGATGCCGGACACCCACATGGAGGCGACGTAGAGGAGGATGCCGACCATGCCCAACCAGAAGTGCATGTTGGCAAGGGCGACGGAGTGCAGGCGGGTGTTCCAGAGGCGCGGTGCGAGCCAGTAGAACATGCCCGCGGCCATGAAGCCGTTCCAGCCGAGGGTGCCGGCGTGGACGTGGCCGACGACCCAGTCCGTGTAGTGCCCGAGGGCGTTTACGGAGCGGATGGAGAGGAGCGGGCCCTCAAAGGTGGCCATGCCGTAGAAGGTGACGCCGGCGGCGAAAAACTTGATGACGGGGTCGGTGCGAAGCTTGTCCCACGCGCCGCGGAGGGTGAGAAGGCCGTTGAGCATGCCGCCCCAGGATGGCGCCCAGAGCATGAGGGAGAAGATCATGCCGAGGCACTGGAGCCAGACAGGCAGGGCGGTGTTCTGGAGGTGGTGGGGGCCGGCCCAGATGTAGATGAAGACGAGGGACCAGAAGTGGATGATCGAGAGGCGGTAGGAGTAAACGGGGCGTTCCGCGGCCTTCGGCATGAAGTAGTACATGATGCCGAGGATCGGGGTGGTGAGGAAGAAGGCCACGGCGTTATGGCCGTACCACCATTGAACGAGGGCATCCTGCACGCCGGCGAAGATGGGGTAGCTGTGCGTGAGGCTGGTGGGGATGGAGAGGTGGTTGACGATGTAGAGCATCGCCACGGTGACGATGGTGGCGATGTAGAACCAGAGCGCGACGTAGAGGGTGCGCTCATTGCGGCGGGCGAGGGTCCAGAAGAAATTGATGGCGAAGACGACCCAGATGAAGGCGACGGCAATGTTGATGGGCCAGATGAGTTCCGCGTACTCCTTTCCGCGCGTGAGGCCGAGGGGGAGCGTGATGGCAGCGGCGACAATGATGGCCTGCCAGCCCCAAAAATGGAGCTTTGAGAGGAAATCGGACGCGGTGCGGGCCTTGCACAGGCGCTGCGTGGAGTAATAGATGCCCGCGAACATCATGTTGCCCACGAACGCGAAGATGGCGGCGTTGGTGTGCAGGGGGCGGAGGCGTCCGAAGGAGAGCCACGGCAAATCAAGGTTTGCCTGCCAGAGGTAGAGCTGGGTGGCGACAAGGACGCCGGCAGCCAGGCCAACGACGCCCCAGAGGATGGCGGCCAACAGGAACCACCGCACGGTGCGGTCGTCGTATTCAATGGTGACCCGCGAGGCCACACTGGGAGTAGCTACTTGGTGCATGCGTCTGCGTGACTCAGCCCCGAGGCGCGGGGCGGTGCGGCGGTTCTGCTGCGCGCGGCTTCTCGTCTTCCAACGGGAGCAGCGATGCCCGCTCCGCACTGCCAAAAGCATCACGACGGCGCTCCCTCGCAAACATATAAGCGAAGAAAAGCGCCAGAAGGACGCTGAGGAGGACAGTCAGCGCTAGGACATTCATCACAAAACCGGTGTTTGGGGGGGGCCGGGCGATGTGGGACCGGCACCTTCCTTGGAACAAATCGGCTATTTCCGTGTACCGTAACCTTTTGGGCGAGTTTAAAATTTCCTTAATAGGCCCGTGTAGCGGGCCTTATACCCAAGTACGGGGGCCGGGTGAAGACTTCGGGTTCCCAAGGGGAGACACGGGGGCCGGGACGGGGTTCCCGCTGAGGCAAGGCGCAAAGGGGGCGGGACGGGGTTCGCGCAGGCGGGCAAATTTCCGGCGCTGCGAGATTGGTCGGCCGCCGCTTAGGCGACGAGGTTCAGGAGCTGGCCGCGGGAGTTTTCGGCGGGGGTGTAGGAGCGGGCGACGACGCGGAAGGGCACGGGAGCGGGCGCGACGTCCTGATCCGCGGCGTCCGGTTCAGACGGGCGTGGGGGACGCACGGGGCGGCCCTCATGCACCCGTTCGACGGAATCTCCGGACGCCACAGCGCGGCGCGCTGCTTCCTCGGCTGCGGCGGCTTCTGCCTGACCGGGCCTTTGCTGCGCTGCTTCCGTCCCTTCCACGGGAGCTTGCGACCGGGCCGGTGCCGCATTGGAGGTCTGTGGGCTAGATTGTGTGTAGGCCTGTCCTGTGGCCGCGGTGTCTTGCCCCGTGCGGCTGTTGGTGATGGCGCGGCGGCGCAGGTTGGCGTAGGTGCCGTCGCCACGCTTGGCCTGGGTGACGGCTTCTTCGAGGCGGGCGGCGAGGCGTGCCTTGCCTTCAAGGTCGTTGTAGTACGCGTCGTCGTCGCTACGGCCGTTGAGGTGGCGCTCAAGCTGGGAGCGTGTGCGCTGGGCGCGGTCCAGTGCTTCCTGTTGAAGCTTGAGCTGCTCGGCAGCACGGGAAGAGCCTTCGTCTACCGGTCGGAGACGAACAGCCACGGAGGATGTATCCCTGCGTGTGCTTAGGCTGGTTTCCATGCGAGCCCCGAAGGTCGTTCCCACGAAAAGGGAACCCTACGTTGAGGCTCATTTTAACGCCGGCAGCCCCCGTGACAAGCCCACAAAAGCGCAGGCGCAAAATTGCCGCGCTTTTTACCGGAGCGCCCACAGGCTTTGCCTGGAGGCTGCGGAGGGATGCTGTTCAGAGGGTTATGGTTGTTCTACCTGCCTTCAAGTCGTCCAAAAACGCTGTAAGCGAAGGGAAAATTTTATGGGATAAGGAGCGGATTTCTTCTGTAGGGGGTTTGAGGTCGGGGACGAGGATGGGGGTCATGCCTGCGGCGCGGGCGGCGCGGACGCCGGGGCCGGAGTCTTCGAACACGAGGCAGCGGGGGGGCTCGACGCCGAGTTGCTGGGCGACTTTGAGGAAGATGTCGGGGGCGGGCTTGCCGAAGGTGGCCTGGTCGCCGCCGACGACGGTCATGACGCGGGGGAGGATGCCTGCGGATTCGAGTTTGAAGCGGGCTTTGTCGGTGTGGGTGGAGGTGCCTACGCCTCGGGGGATGTTGAGGGTGTCGAGGAGGTCGAGGAGGTCGAAGACGCCGGGCATGACGGGGAGGGGGGCCTCGGTGATCATGCGGTGGTAGTGGACGGCGGTGCGCTGGGCGATGGCGCCGCCGGGGGTGTCCGGCCCGAAGGCTTTGACGAGGATGTTGACGCAATCAGCTTCGCGGTGGCCGATCATGTCGATGAATAGGGCGTCGGGGACGACGATGCCGAGGTCTAGCGCGCCGGCTTGCCACGCGCGCATGCTGAGGCGCTCCGTATTGAGGAGCAGCCCGTCCATATCGAGGATGACGGCGCCGACGTTGAGCATGGGCGCAAATAAAAGGGGGCAAAGGGGGGCACTGTCAAGGGGTGGGGAATGCGGTTAGCGGGAGGTGGATCTTGGCAGTGTGAAGGGAATGGGCCACGCGCTGCTTCTTGTCTGTGCGGGGGTGGCGAGGCCGGGGTTCGAAAGGTACGGGCGGGGGTGTTCCCGTGTTTTTTCTTGCCGCGTATGCCGCGAACGCATGAGAAGTCCCCATGGACAAGCGAGCCCTCATTTCCGTAAGCGACAAGCGCGGCCTTCTCGAATTCGCCCAGGCCCTGGTGAGCAAGCACGGCTACCAGATCCTTTCGACCGGTGGCACGGCCAAGATGCTCCAGCAAGCGGGCGTGCCGGTGACGGAGGTGAGCGAGTATACGGGGTTCCCGGAGATGATGGAGGGGCGGATCAAGACGCTGCACCCGAAGATCCACGGCGGGCTGCTGTGCCGGCGGGACAAAATTGAGCACTTGGCGCAGGCGGCGGAGCACGGGATCGGGATGATCGACCTGGTGGTGGTGAACCTCTACCCGTTCGAGCAGACGGTGGCGAAGGCGGGCTGCACGTTTGAGGAAGCGATTGAGAATATCGACATTGGCGGGCCGTCCATGCTGCGGAGCGCGGCGAAGAACCACGCCGCGGTGACGGTGGTGTGCGACCCGAATGATTACACGCGGGTGCTTGAGGCGATCGGGGACGAGGGGAAGCTTTCGGGCCTGCGTCGCGAGCTCGCGCTGAAGGTGTTCCAGCGGACGTCGGCGTACGATGGCGCGATTGCGGCCTATCTGGAATCCCGCCGGGAGAACCCGGACTTGGCGGCGCTGGCGGGCTTCCCGCAGCGGCTGAGCGTGAACCTCGAAAAGGCGCAGGACCTGCGCTACGGCGAAAACCCGCACCAGAACGCGGCGTTGTATGGGCGGTTCCACGAGTGCTTCCGCCAGCTCCAGGGCAAGGAGCTGAGCTATAACAACATTTTGGACATCACGGCGGCGGCGTACCTGATCGGGGAGTTCGAAAAGCCGACGGTGGCGATCCTCAAGCACACGAACCCGTGCGGCGTGGCGAGCGCCCCTACCCTCGTCGAGGCCTGGGAGCAGGCGTTTGCGACGGACCGGCAGGCGCCGTTCGGAGGGATCATCGTTGCAAACCGTACGCTGGATGAGGACTTGGCGAAGGCGATTTCCGAGATTTTCTGCGAGGTGATCATCGCGCCGGAATTCAATGACGAGGCGCTGGCGGTCCTGGGCAAGAAGAAGAACCTGCGGCTGATGGTGTCGCGTGGGCGCCTGGGTGTGGACAGCTTGCAGGAGGTGCGGAGCGTGATCGGCGGCGTGCTGGTGCAGGACCGCGACCAGAAGCCGGAAAGCGCGAAGGAGTACAAGGTGGTGACGAAGCGGCAGCCGACGCAGGAGGAGCTTGAGGCGATGCTGTTCGGGTGGCGCGTGGTGAAGCACGTGAAGTCGAACGCGATCGTGTATGCGAGCCGCGAACGCACGCTGGGCGTGGGCGCGGGGCAGATGTCGCGCGTGGATAGCTCCCGGATCGCGGTTTGGAAGGCGGGAGAGGCGGGGTTGAGCCTGAAGGGCTCGATCATCGCGTCGGACGCGTTCTTCCCGTTCCCGGACGGCCTCATCGCGGCGGCCCAGGCGGGCGCGACGGCGGCGATCCAGCCGGGCGGGTCTGTCCGGGATGCGGACGTGATCAAGGCTGCGGACGACCACGGCATGGCCATGATCTTTACGGGCATCCGGCACTTCCGCCACTAGACCCGCACACCTTGGCACAGCGGTTTGCGCGGTTGCTTGACGGTCCATCCTCGCGTCGGCGCGGGTGAAGACGGCTTTGAGGGGAAGGTGCTGGAGGCTTGAACGGGGCCGGTGAGGCCGGCTTGAAGCGGCGCTTCGGGATGTGACCCGGGGCGCCGCTTTCGTTTTGTGCCAGGGGGGTATGGGTTGGCGGGGACGAGGGACGGCTGAGCCGCGTATCAGGGTTTTTCGCTGGCAAAGGGGACTGGGGCGGGTATGTTTCGTGCATGAAACGCCGTCCGTTTCGAAGGGTCGCGCACACGGTGGTGGCGACTGCGTTGCTGTTCACGCTGTGGGCCTGCCATACGGTCCCGGAGACAGGCCGAAAGGCGCTGAGGCTGGTGCCGTCGTCGCAGATGAATGCGATGGGGGTGCAGGCTTTTGCCGAGTTGAGGAAGGAAGCCAAGGAGTCACAGGACGCCGCGAAGAAGGCGCAGGTCACGCGGGTGGGCAAAAATATCGTGAGCGCGGCGCGGCAGACGGCGAAGGAACTGCCGCCGGTAGACCAGTGGGAGTTTGTGGTGTTTGACGACGACGAGCAGGTGAATGCGTTTGCGCTGCCGGGCGGCAAGATCGGCGTGTTTACGGGCATGTGGAAGGTGGCGCGGGATGACAATGACCTTGGGATCGTGCTGGGGCACGAGGTCGCGCACGTGGTGGCGGAGCACGGCAACGAACGGGCGTCGCAGGCGATTTTGGCGCAGGCGGGGGGCGTGGCGCTTTCGGTGGGATTGGCCGAGGGCACGGACCTGAGCCCGGGAACGAAGCAGGCGATCATGACGGGCTACGGTGTGGGCGCGACGGTGGGGGTGGTGCTGCCGTTCAGCCGCAAGCATGAGAGCGAGGCGGACCACATTGGGCTGCTGTACGCGGCGCGCGCGGGGTATGACCCGAGGGCTGCGGTGCCGTTCTGGCAGCGTATGGGCGCCCAAGGGGGCGGTGCGCCGCCGGAATTTTTGTCCACGCACCCGAACTACGAAACGCGCATCAAGAACCTGCAGAGCTGGATGCCCGAGGCGCTTGCGGAGTACCGCAAGACGGCCGCAGGCCAGGCGGCGGGCCTGTAGGCGCGGTCGATTTTGTCCAACTTTGCCTTGCGGCCGGGTCTGGCACGGTTGATGCCTGATGGGCGCAAGGCCTCCCCTTCCCTTTCTTCACCCACTCATGAGTCTGAACCCGCTCAAGTTTCTCGAAGAGTATATCCGGTTTCCCAGCGTTTCCACCGATTCCTCCTACAAGGCAGGGATGGAAGGGGCGCGGGACTTTGTCTGCACGGCGCTGAAGGACCTCGGTTTTGCGGTGGAGGTGGTGCAGACGCCGAAGCACCCGATCGTCCTGGGGACGCGGGGGAACAACCCGAACTGGCCGCGCCTGCTGCTTTACGGGCACTACGACGTGCAACCGGCGGACCCGCTGCATTTGTGGACGTCACCGGCGTTTGAGCCGGTGCTGCGTGGCAGACGGCTGTATGGGCGGGGCTCGGCGGACAACAAGGGGCCGCAGGCGGTGTATTTCGGGGCGCTGGCGAAGGTGCTGGCAAAGCACCCGAACCTGCCGCTGAACATCACGGTGCTGATCGAGGGCGAGGAAGAGATCAGCAGCCCGAGTTTTCCGGGTTTTCTGGAAAAGTACCGGGAGCGGATCAAGAGCGACCTGATCCTTTTGTCGGACACGGGGAGCCCGTCGCCGGAGCAGATCTTGATAACGACGGGTTTGCGGGGGCTGACGGCGCTGGAGATCCAGGTGCGGGGGCCGCGCACGGACCTGCATTCGGGCATCCACGGGGGGGCGCTGCTGAACCCGATCCAGGCGCTGGCGGAGATTTGCGCGTCGCTGCATAACCCGGATGGTGGCGTGAATGTGCCGGGCTTCTACGACGATGTGGTGCCGCCGGCAGACTGGGAGCGCGAGGAGCTGAAGAAATACCCGCTTACCGAGGACGCCTACCGGAAGTTTCTGGACATCCCGTGCTTCCACCCGGCGCCGGGCTACCACCCGCTTGAGGCGGTACGGTTCGGGCCGACGCTGGAGTTCAATGGCATTGGCGGGGGTTACCAGGGCGAGGGCTCAAAGACGGTGATTCCGAGCCGGGCTTTTGCGAAGATCACGTGCCGTTTGGTGCCGAATCAGGACCCGAAAAAGATCCGGGACGCGGTGGAGCGGACGATCCGCGAGCGTGCGCCGAAGGGCGTGACGGTGGATGTGGAGCTCAAGGAAGGCGGGGTGCCGTATTTCGTGGCGCCTCCGGGGCGGCCGAACACGCCGCGTGACCAGTCGCCGGTGCTTGCGCGGGCGTTCCGTGCGGCGGAATCGGCGATCACGAGCGCTTTCGGGCGCCCGCCGTTGTTCCTGCGCGAGGGCGGGAGCGTGCCGATCATTGGGCAGCTTAAGCAGGTGACGGGGATGGACTCGCTGATGATCGGCCTGTTCACGCCGGAAGACAACCTGCACGCGCCGGACGAGAGCTTCCACCTCGATATCCTGGAAAACGGGATCGAGGCCTATGCCCGCATTTTTACGGGTATCGCGGGCGTGGACGACGCGCGTTAGCGCAGGTTGCGGAGGGCTTCCTCGGCTGCGTCGCGGTCGGGGTGGTCCGGGGGTGCGAGGCGCAGGTATTCGCCGTAGGCGAGGAGGGCGTTGCGCCGGCTGCCTTCGACCTGCTCATAGCCGCGTGCGAGGGCGAACGTGATGTCGGGGTCGCGGGGGAAGCGTTCCTTGGCGTCAAGGAGTTCGCGCATGTAGCGGGCGGGAGAGAGGCCGCGTTCGACCGCCTTGAGGTACTGGAGCGTGTAGGCGGGTGACTTGGGCTCGCGGCGCATGGCTTCGAGCGCCGTCATTTCGGCGTTCGCGGGCTCGTCGAGCTTGAGGTAGAGCTGTGAGAGGGAGGACCACCACGAGGGCTGCGCGGAGTCCGCAGACAGGGCGCGCCAGTAGTTGCGGATGGCTTCGATGGTCTCGCCACGGCCAAGTGCGGCGCGTGCTTCGTCGGCAAAGGCTTGGCCTGGGGAGACGGGCGGGGCTGCGGGAGGGGGTGTGGCCG
>CAZQIE010000052.1:18114-22141 GCA_964593675.1 uncultured Opitutales bacterium | reverse complement strand
TTCAAACAGCTCGGTCACAATCTGTACAGTCTAAAATGTCGATTGGCCCTAGCACGGGTTCGGAAAAGCCGCGCTTGCTGCGGCCTACTTCTCACGGTAAAAATAGGGCTGGTATCCGGCGCTGTGCATACAGCCGCAGGGAAAGCGTCACCCCCGCCTGGACTTACTGGGCCCCCCGGATGGAACAACCCCCACATGAACTAGCAGCCCTGCGGACTGGTGCCGGGCTGAAAAGCCGTCCGCGCACCCACCCGTGGGCCTGGGGCGTAACCGCGATCCTGGTCGTTCTCGTCTCCACGGTGCCGCCGATTTGCTGGCTGCATCGCGAGGCCCGCCAGGCGCAGATGGACGGAATTCGGACCGAGCTCTGCCGTCTGGCACAACTCGGCGCCACCAGTGTCGACGGCGACCTCCACAAGCGCCTCACCGGGCCCGAGCAGATGGGGTCGCCCGAACACCTCGCGGCTGTCGAGCCCCTGATCCGGTTCCACAGCGCGATTCCCGACCTCTTTTACGTCTACTCCCTTCTCTATAAAGAGGAGTCTTTCTTCTTTGTGCTCGATACCGCGGTGGCCCCGGAACGCCTTCCGCCGATCAAGGCCGAACGAAAGGTTTCCGGCATCATGGAGCGCTACGACCACAGCTCTCCGGAAGACGCTGCGATGCTCGCCGCCGTAAAGAACGGCCAGCCCTTCGCCTACCAGGAGCTTGTTCAGGACGATTACGGCGTCTTCATGACTGCCCATGCGCCCATCCACGATTCCGAAGGCGCGCTTGTCGGCTTCGTCGGCGTGGACCTCGAGGTGGGCGACCTCGCGGAACGGCTCCACCGGCTCGACCACGCCGCACAGGTGGCCATCTTCACGGCTTCCGCCATCGCGTTCGCGTGCGGCGTCGGCGTGACCTTATTCTCCCGCCAGCGCCGCAAGGCAGAGGTCGCCATCCTGAGCGCGCGGGAGGAGGCGGAGGCCGCAAATCGGGCAAAGAGCACGTTCCTAGCGATCATGAGCCACGAGATCCGCACGCCCCTGAACGGCGTGCTCGGCATGTGCAAAATCCTGCTCGACGGCCCCCTCAACCGCGAACAGAGCCGTGTCGCGGGGGTCATCCACAGCAGCGCGGAGGCCCTCCTCGTCATCCTGAACGACATCCTCGATTTTTCGAAAATCGAGGCCGGGAAGCTTCAACTCGAGCACGTGCCCTTTGATCTGCGCACCCTCGCGCAGGACGTCGTTGAGCTCTTTGGCGAACGGGCCTCGGAGAAGGGCATCATGCTGCGCCTGTCCTGGGACAAGCATGTGCCGCGCACCTACTGCGGCGACCCCGCCCGCCTGCGACAGGTGCTGCTCAACCTGTGTTCCAACGCCATCAAGTTTACGGACCGCGGTGAGGTTGCCGTGGCCGTCCGCCTCGAAGGCGCCACGCCGGACGCCGCCCAGGTGCGGATTGAAGTGTCCGACACGGGCATCGGCATAGACGGGGAGGCGCTGGACCGGCTCTTCAAGCCCTTCGAGCAAGCGGACTCCTCCACCACGCGGCGTTACGGCGGCACGGGCCTCGGGCTGGCCATTTGCCGCAGCCTCATCGAACGCATGGGCGGACGCATCACGGCGGAGAGCCGCCCCGGCAGCGGCAGCGTCTTCCGCATAAACCTCGAACTTGAGCGCTTTACGGGTGAACTGCCCAAGGCTGGCGAGCGCGATCCGGAACCCGAAGCCTTTGCCCACCAGCTCACGGTCCTCGTTGCTGAGGACGTCCTGACGAATCAGGAAATCGCGCACTATGAACTCACGCGACTCGGCCACGAGGTGCACATCGTCGCTGACGGCCGCGCTGCCCTCCAGGTGCTCAAGACCCAGCGGTTCGACGCCATCCTGATGGACGGCCATATGCCCGAACTCGACGGCATACAGGCGACCCAGGCCATCCGGCGAGGCGACAGCGGGGTCCTGGACAAAGACGTGTTCATCATCGCCATGACGGCAAATGCCTCCGCCGAAGACAGAGCCCGGTATCTCGCGGCCGGCATGAACGAGTATCTGGCGAAACCGCCTTCGCGCGCGAAGCTCGCGGCGGCGTTGCGCAAAGCGGAAGCCTTCCAGCAAGCGCGAGGCGTGGCGCTCAGGCCGATGCCCTCTGAAGAGCTCTCGGACGCGCAGATCGACGCCGTGTTTGACAAGACACGCGCCGGTCAGCGCGCCACCAATTCCCCCCTGCCCTCGTCTGCCAAACCGGCCTCCGCCAAACGTGTCCTTGAAATTGCGCTGGCCGAGCTTCCCGCAAAAGTGGAAGCCCTTCAGGCCGCACTCGTCAGGCAGGACCGCGCCGAGGCCGCGCGCCTCGCCCACGGGGTCGCGGGCTCGACAGGGTACCTGGGTCATGACAGGTTGACCAGCCTCTGCAAAACGATAGAGAATTGGGGAAAACATGGCCCCGACTCGCCAGATCACGGCTGGAACAGCGAACTGGCCGTCCAGTTTTCGGACCTTAAGCAGCAAATCGTAAGCAAACTGGAGCAGACTGGCCTGAACCCGCCCCCCTCGACGAAGCCATGAGAATCCTGCTCGCAGAAGACGACGCCGTTGCCCGAGCCGCCCTCGTTGAGATTCTCAATGCCCAGGACGGCTGGACCGTCATTGAGGCTGTGGACGGCAACCAGGCGTGGGCTGCACTGGAACGCGGTCCCAGCTTTGACATCTGCTTTTTCGACATCGCGATGCCGGGAATTGACGGGCTTGAGCTCGTGCGCCGGATGCACCAGCTCCCCCTGTTCAAGGACGTCCCCGTGGTCATCACCAGCATGAGCCGGGACCGCGCGACCGTGCTTGAGGCCGCAAAGCAAAAGGTCTCCGGCTACCTCGTGAAACCCGTGGACAAGGACCGGGTGCTGGACGTCGTCCGGAAGCTCGTTGCCGTGCAGGAGGAGTCATCTTAGG
This sequence comes from uncultured Opitutales bacterium, assembly GCA_964593675.1. Taxonomy (GTDB): domain Bacteria; phylum Verrucomicrobiota; class Verrucomicrobiia; order Opitutales; family CAZQIE01; genus CAZQIE01. The sequence goes on along the minus strand of CAZQIE010000052.1, from coordinate 19,205 downwards.
CACGCAGACGCGTTGACGTCCTGCCGCCGTCCGCCCAACGTCGAGGGCATGCAGACCTACCTGGACCTCCTGCGCCTTGTGCTCGACCGCGGCGAAGCCCGAAGCGACCGCACCGGCGTCGGAACCCTTGGCGTGTTTGGCGCCCAAGCCCGCTTTGACCTGTCCACCCATTTTCCGCTCCTGACGACGAAGAAGGTCCATTGGAAATCCGTCGTATACGAGCTGCTCTGGTTCCTGCGCGGAGATACCAACGTGCGATGGTTGCAGGAAAACGGCGTTAGCATCTGGAACGAATGGGCCGATGCGGAGGGGAACCTCGGCCGCGTGTACGGCGCGCAATGGCGGGACTGGCGCAGGCCGGACGGGCGCTCCGTTGACCAGATCACGCAGGTCATCGACCAGATCCGCAAGGACCCCTTTGGCCGGCGGCATATCGTTTCCGCATGGAATCCGGGCGAACTCGACAAGATGGCGCTGCCCCCGTGCCACGCCTTCTTCCAGTTCCATGTCTCCGCAAGCGGCCGCCTGAGCTGCCAGCTCTACCAGCGCAGCGCCGACCTTTTCCTTGGCGTGCCCTTTAACATCGCCTCCTATGCGCTGCTAACGCTCATGGTCGCCCACGTTTGCGACCTCAAGCCGGGCGAGTTCGTACACACGTTCGGAGACCTGCACCTTTATCAGAACCACCTCGATCAGGTGCGCCTGCAACTTAGCCGCCAACCGAAGCCCCTGCCCACCGTGACGCTCAACCCAGCCGTCCGCGACATTACCGCGTTCCGGTTCGAGGACATCACTCTCGCCGGCTACGAGCCCCATCCGGGCATCAAGGCCCCCGTCGCCGTTTAAAACCCCGCGCGCCCCATGAGCACCTGGAAAGCCATCGTCGCCATCGCGTCAAATGATGTAATCGGGGCTGGCAACGCTATACCGTGGCACCTTCCCGAGGACCTCAAATGGTTCAAGTCATGCACAACGGGCCACACGGTCGTCATGGGCCGCCGCACCTGGGAGAGCCTTACTGTGAAGCCCCTGCCCCGGCGCCGCAACGTGGTGGTCAGCCGCAACCTCCCGGAATTGACGGGGGCACTGGT
>CAZQIE010000052.1:0-18051 GCA_964593675.1 uncultured Opitutales bacterium | reverse complement strand
GAGCTCTACCGCACGGCGCTCCCGCGGTGCTCCGACCTTTTCGTCACCCACGTGAAGCGCGAGGCCGAAGGCGATGTCCTCTTCCCACCCTGGCGGCATCTCTTCGCGGTTGGCGAGGTTGTCCGCGACACCCCGGAGTTCACGATCACCCATTACACCCGCCTCCCATGAAGTCCTACCGCAAGGAGCTCTGGTTCAACCTGCCCAAGCGCCGACAGCTCGTGAACATTACGCGGGAGGTGCAACAGGCGCTCACGGAAAGCGGCATCCAGGAAGGACTCTGCCTCGTCAACGCGATGCACATCAGCGCGTCCGTTTTCATAAACGATGACGAGTCCGGCCTGCACCAGGATTTCGAAGTCTGGCTCGAAAAGCTCGCGCCCGAGAAACCTCACGACCAGTACCGGCACAACGTGGGCGAAGATAACGCCGACGCCCACCTGAAACGCACGATCATGGGCCGCGAAGTCGTCGTCGCCGTCACGGAAGGGGCGCTCGACCTGGGACCGTGGGAGCAGATCTTTTACGGCGAGTTCGACGGCATGCGCCGCAAGCGCGCCCTCATCAAGATCATTGGCGAGTAAGGGGGGCCCGGCCCGCGGCGCTCGTCAGTCTGTGGCCCCCAAAAACAGCGCAGCCCCGGATCGCGTGTGATCCGAGGCCGGCGCCGAGAACCTAAGTTCGCTGCCCGTCAGTGCACATTCGGTCCAAGCTGCCGCACCTGTTGGGTATCCCTCATTCATCCGCGCCGACGCGAGGATGGGGCGTCCACACTCGCCGCAGAGTCGGCGTAAGCGACAACTTGGAGTAAACTTAGAACAGCATCTCCCCGAGGAAGCCCTGGTATAGGCCGAGCAGGACCGTCAACACGGCGAGCGTGCCAAGCGTTACGCGCTGGCCGATGGTAAGGGTCTTCGGGATGCGGGAAATTGCGCTCTCCGTCGAGGCTGTCGTGACCTTCTCCTCCGGCACACGCCAGACACGGAAGAACGCCTCGCGCATCCAGCCAAAATAGTAGTAGATGGAGAGCACAACCCCAAAGATCGCCACGCCCAGCAGCCAGTACAACCCAGCTTTGTAGGCGGCGATAAAGAGGAGCAGCTTCGCGATGAAACCAGCGAGCGGCGGGATGCCCGCAAGCGAACCGAGCCCCACGGCGAGCACGCTCGACAGGAACGGGTTTTCCTTGGCCAGCTCCTGATAATGCTCGATCTCCTGGTCCTCGTCGTGCGGACCGGCGACGTGGGCCATCACGCCAAACACGGCAAAGGAGGCGAGCAGGTAGGTGAAGAGGTAGAAGAGGACGGCCGAGACGGCCCAGTCCACCGTGCCAGTGAGCGCGGCCACCACGCCAAGCAGCAGGTAGCCCGCGTGCGCCACGCCGGAAAGGCCCATCAGGCGCTTAACGTTCCGCTGTCCCAGCGCCGCCAGGTTACCAAAGAGGATCGTCGCCATCGCCATCGCCGTAAGCAGCGGGAGGATGAGCGGTTCGACAAGGCGCTGGAACGGGCCGTCACAGAGGGTGAAGAGAACGATGAAGCCCGCCGCTTTCGAGGCCACAGCAAGGAACGCGGTCGTGGGCGTCGGCGCACCTTGATACACGTCAGGCACCCAGATCTGAAACGGGACTGCGGCAATCTTGAACGCCACACCCGCCAGTACCAGCACCACGCCCACGCGAACCAGCAGCAGGTCCGGGTTCACCTCAATGAACGACGCGAGCGGGCCGAACTCCATCGCCTCGCGCGTGGAGGCCAGAAGCGTCGGGTTGCCGGCCGTGCCGTAGAGAAGGACCACGCCGGCGAGAAGGAGCGCGGAGCTGAGACCGCCCATGATCAGGTACTTCAGGCCCGCCTCCAGCGAGAAGGGGCTGTTGCGGCAATAGGCCACGAGCACAAAGAACCCGATTGTCACCGTCTCGAGCGAGACGAACAGCATCACGAAATGGTTGCTCTCGGTCAGCAGCATCATCGCCGCAGTCATGATCAGCGCGATGTGGTAGTACTCGACGCGCGGGAGCACGTCCTGCTTCGAAAGGTAGATGGACGCGAGGTGGCAGACCAGAATCGACGACACGAGGAAAAACACCCGCATCAGGTCTGTAAGCAAGGTCAGCCGGATCATGCCCGAAAACAGCACGCGGTCCGCCAGCACGGACTCCGACGCGCTGATCTGGGCGACGACGCCCGCAAGCACGACCACCTGGGCCACGAAGGCGACGCGGGCGAGGGCGTTGCGCCGGTGCGGTCCCGCCATGAGGTCCAACGGCAACAACAGCAGCGCAAGCAGTGCCAGCGCCAGCTCAGGCCACAGCGCGAGCCAGTCGTTCGTCGCTACAAGGTTCTGCAGAGAAGCCAGCGATTGCATCTAAAGTTTCGCGGTAGGTTGAGAGGTGGCGGACCCAGCCACGGGAAGCGCGGACGGCGTCCGGGCCGCTACGTTGTCCGAGGGCGACACGATCGTCGCGGGGAAATTCGCCTCGATTGCAGGGCCCACCGGGCCCGAAACAGCCTGCGGCCAGAAACCCACGGCAAACAGAGCCGCGAGAAGGATGAGGGCCGGGATGCGTTCCGCGGGTCGGATGTCGGTGATCTGCCCCGCCTCGAAGCGGGCCTTGAACTCGTCCGTCGGTTCGCCGAAAAACACGCGTGCGGCCGCACGGGTGCCGTAAATCGCGGAGATCACCACGCTGGCGACCGCGGGAAAGAGCATCCACGGTTGCAGGTTCCACAGGGCACTGAAGATCGTGATTTCGCCCCAGAAATTCGCGAAGCCCGGCAAGCCCACGCTCGCCATCGTCGCTGCAACGAAGAACCCGGCAAGCACCGGCGCCTTCTGGCAAAGCCCGCCCATCGCCGCCATGTCATACGTGCGCGTGCGCTGGTAGATCGCCGTCGCCAGGAGGAACATCAGCGCCACGGACAAGCCGTGCGCGAACATCATGATCACCGCGCCGCCCACGCCGATAACCGACAGGCACGCGATGCCGAGGAAGCACGCGCCCATGTGCTGCACCGAGCTGTAACCGATCATCTGCTTCAGGTCGCGCTGCGCGATCGTCACGAGGCCCAGCAGGAAAAGGTTCCCGAGGGCGAGCCAGGCCAGTGGCACGGACCACGATGCGGCCCCCTGGGGCAACAGTGGCATCGCCACCTGGATCAGGGCATACAGGCCAAACTTCTTCAGCACCCCGGCGTGCAGCATCGCGGCTGACGTCGGTGCCGCCGCATAGCCGCGCGGCGCCCAGCTATGGAACGGGAAGAGTGAAACGAGGATACCGAAACCAAACAGCAGCAGGCCAAACACATCCCGCTGCAACGCGTCCTGCATCGGCGTGTTTTCGAAGTGCGCGCGCAAGGCCAGCAGGTCGAAGCTGCCAAGGTCCGCCATCACGTAAATCGCAATCAGACCCAGCAGGCTGATCATCGCGCCGACCGTGAGGTACACCGTCATCTCCATGGCCGCCATCCGGCGCCCCTGTCCGCCCCACAGCCCGATCATGATGAACGTCGGGATGAGCGCGAACTCGTGGAAGAAATACAGGAAGAAAATGTCGATCGAGGCAAAGAGGCCCATCAGACCCGACTGCATCACCAGGAGCAACCCGAGGTAGGTGGGCAACCGGTCCGCTTTGGAAAACACGCCGCAGATGCCCGCCGCCAGCCCGACGATCCCGGCGAGACCGAACAGGGGCACCGAGATGCCGTTCAGCCCGAGCTTCAGCGCAATCCCGATGGCGTCCATGCCCGTGGACAAAGTGCTGTAATAGGCGTAGCCCCCCGGACCACGCGGGGCCGCGCCAAAGCTCCACCAGAGCCACAACGCGACGATGCACGGCAGCGCAAAGCCCACGAGGGCGATCGCTCGCGCAAGCCCCTGGGGCAGCCGCCGGCCGCAAATCAGAACGATGCCCAGTGCCAGAGGCACGAGCACCGCGTACTGAAGAAGGGATTCGTTTCCGCTCATCGATATGCGACCGGGAGAAAGTTAATTGAACCAGCCTTGCGCGAAGGCCCAGAAGAACACCACGCCACCCACAAACCAGTAAACGTAGCCATGCACGCTGCCCGTGTGCGCCGTCCGCGCCACCATGCCCATCAGGCCCGTGAGCAAGGCGCTCCCGCGGACCAGCAACCCGGAGATCAGGATGAGGTCGAGGAACGCCAGCAGGTCGCACACGCGGTGCTGGATGCGGGTGACATACCAGTCGTACACGTCGTCGAACCAGCCGTGCTTGTTCAGAATGTGGTATGCCAGCGGCCACCGGCGCTGCACGCCGTCCTGTGGCGCGCCAAGCCCATAAAGGAAATAGGTGATGGCGAAGCCGCCCAGGCAAGCTGCGAGGCCCGCGCCCATCAGGAGCGACTGCGCTCCCGTCTCCTGCGCGCGAGAATGGATGTCGTGGAAGACAGGCACGAACGTCTCGGCGGCGAGCGAAGGCAGGGCTCCGTTCATTGCGCCATCCGCCCAGGTCCAATGGTAGACGCTCCAGCCCGCGCCGATGGACAGCGCAGCCAGCACAACGAGCGGGATGGTCATCCAGGGCGAGCTTTCATGGGCGTGCTCGGCGTGTTCCGTATTCGGCTTCCCGCAGAAAACGGTCCAGAAAAGCCGGCCCATGTAAAGCGCGGTGCCAAGCGCCGCGAAGAGCAAGACCGCGAACACGGCCATGCGCCCGTCCAGGTAGGCAGCCGAAATAATCGCGTCCTTCGAGAAGTAACCGGACGTGAACGGGAACGCCGCTATGGCCAGGGAGGCCAGCAGGAACGTCAGCCCCGTGACCGGCATGCGGCGGAACAGGCCGCCCATGCGGAAAATGTCCTGCTCGTGGTGGGTGGCATGGATGACGGAGCCCGCACCCAGGAACAGCGTGGCCTTGAAGCACGCGTGCATCGCCATGTGCATGAGGGCGAGCGCCGGGTAGCCCAGGCCGATTGCACAGCCCATGTACCCCAGGTGCGACAAGGTGGAATACGCCAGGCTCTTCTTGATGTCGCTCTGCCCAAGCGCGAACAAACCGGCCACAGCGGCCATGCCCGCGCCGATCCACATGATCACTGTCTGCACTTCCGGCGTGAGCAGGAAGAACACGCGTGCCATGAAATACACGCCTGCGGCCACCATCGTTGCCGCGTGGATGAGCGCGGAGACCGGGGTCGGGCCCGCCATCGCGTCCGTCAGCCACACATGCAGCGGGAATTGGGCGGACTTGCCGAGGAACCCGCACATCAGGAGCAACCCGATACCGGTGCGCAGCGCGCCCGGGTCCGTCTTCACGATGCTCGCGAGCTCGCGCAGGTCGACCGTGCGGAAATGCCAGTAGCACCAGATGATGCCGATCAGGAAGCCGAAGTCACCGACGCGGTTGACGATAAACGCCTTCTTCGAGGCCATCGTCGCATACCCCGTGCGGTAATAATGCGCGATCAACATGTAGGACGCGAACCCGACGAGCTCCCAGAACACGAAAATCATGATCAGGTTGCTCGCGAGGACGATCCCGAGAATCGCGAACATGAAGATCGAGAGCCCCGCGAAGTAACGCCCCTTCCCCTCGTCATCGTCCATGTAGCCGACGCTGAAAACGTGGATCCAGAACGCCACGAACGACACCACCAGCAACATTGTCGCGGCCTGACCGTCAATCAGGTAGCCCATGTTGATCTGGAAGTTACCCAGCTTCATCCAGGGCACTGACCAGTGGAACACCTGCCCATCCCACTTCAGCAGGAACAGCAGCGACAGCACGGCTATCACGCCCGCAGCAAGGACAGAAATCACGGCACCACCGTGGCGGCTGCGCCGGAACAGCAGCGCGATCAGCCCCGCCGCTACGAGCGGCGTCAAGAGAAGCGTGGAAAGGGTCTCGACGGTGTCCATTAGTTCCGAAGCGCGTTAAGATCCTGGACCATCACGGTCTGCCGTTTCCGGTACAGGGCGACTATGATTGCGAGGCCGACAGCCACTTCAGCCGCCGCCACCGTGATGATGAAAAACACGAACAGGTTGCCGTCCATCGTCCCGTTAAAGCGGGAGAACGCGACCAGCGCGAGGGTCACGGCGCTGAGCATCATCTCCAGGCACATGTAGATAACCAGCGTGTTGCGGCGCAGCAGCACCCCTGCAAACCCGATGGCAAACATGAGGCCCGCGACGGCGAGAAATGCGTTGAGTCCTACGGTCATTGGTCGGGGGAAAAGTCGGCGGGTTAGGAAGCGGTCGTCGGCACGGGCGGCTCAGGGTCCGTATCCCCTACCCCGGGTTTATCACCGGCGGAAAGCTTGGCGTCCCCCATGCGGCGGCTCAGGACGACCACGCCGATCATGGCGACGAGCAGGAGGAAACCGGCGACCTCAAAGGGAAGCAGGTAGCGCGTAAAAAGCCCGTACCCGTAGGACTTCGCCGCATTCGCGTAGGCGAGCACGTCCCCGCTGGGCGGCTCCGCCGGAACGGCCGCAGCCTTCACAGCCGATAGCTCGGGCATGGCCGCAAGCGTCGCAACCCCGCAGAACAGCAGGGCCGCGGAAACCACGCCCGCCGCGATCGTCACCACGCCCCACTTCCGGCGCTTTGCCGTGTCCACATCGATGAGCATGATGATGAACAGGAACAGCACCATCACGGCCCCCGCGTAAACGATCACCTGCAGCACCGCCAGGAAGAACGCCTCCAGCAGCACGAACTGGCACGCAACGCCCAGAAATGCCGCGATCATGGCCAGCGCGCAGTTCACGGGGTTACGGCTCAGGACTACGGCCAGAGCCGAGCCCAAGGTGATGGCGGAAAAAACGTAAAACAGGATGTCGAGCATGGTTTGCGACGGGGCGACCCTAAGAACCTTGCGCCCCTGAATCCAGAGGAAAAGTTTTGCGCGCAGCTCCCCTACCCGCCCCAAGCCCGCTCCTAAGCGGCCTGCAACGACGTCGTGTGGGGGTGAGCGTTGGTGTGATCAGTGCCCGTGGCCCTCCGCGGCTTCCTGGGCCCGGGCCCGTTTTTTGTCCCACTTCCGGTAGGAGTCGGGCATCGTGCCCCCCAGCTCGTAGAGCTTCTCCTTGTTGTTCACCATCTCCTGCCGGGATTGCCCCACCATCGAGTACTGCTTCTGCAGGAAGATCGCCTCTTCCGGGCAGACCTCCTGGCACATGCCGCAGTAGATGCACCGCAGCATGTTGATCTCAAATTCCTTCGGCCCCTTCTCCACGTGGTCGTTCGGCGCCCCGGGCGGGATCTCGCCCGGCGTGATGCGGATCGCCTTGGGCGGGCACACAAACTCGCAAAGCTGGCACGACACGCACTTCTCGCGGCCGTTCGGGTCTTTCACCAGCGTCGGCACGCCGCGGTAACCGTCAGGCACTTCCGGGCGTTCCTCCGGGTACTGCAGCGTAACCTTTGGCCGCAGCAGGTTGCAGAGCGTCACCTTCAGCCCGCCGAGAATCTGCGGGAGGTACGTGCGCTCAGCCCACGTGAGGGGCTTTCTCTCAATCACTTTGGCCATGACAAAATCTCCGGGCTTACGGGGCTGCAGTGCTCGTCAGATCCCAAAGGGCGATCGCCAGCGTGTAGAAAACAAGGTTCGCCACGGCAAGCGGCAGGAGCACCTGCCAGCCCAGGCGCATGACCTGGTCGTAGCGGAACCGCGGGAGCGTCCAGCGCATCCAGATGAAGAAGAAGATCAGCGAGCAGATCTTTACGAGGAACCACAGGATGGACAGCGCGCTGCCGACCCAGTTGTGCGGCCACGGCGCCGGGATCCCGGGCAGGAAGTTCCAGCCACCCAGGAACAGGATGGCGAACAGGCCGGAACCCACGATCATGTGCGCATACTCGCCCACAAAGAACAGACCGAACTTGAACGCACCGTACTCCGTGTGGAACCCGCCCACAAGGTCCGTCTCCGACTCCGCCATGTCAAACGGCTGCCGGTTCGTTTCCGCAAAAAGTGCCGTCAGGAACAGGAGCGCGGAGAGCGGCTGCCACAACACGTTCCACAGGCCCTCCTGGGACTGCACGACGTTGAACAGGCTCAAGCCCCGCGTCACACCCGGCGCCGCCACCCACATGAGCACCGGCAGGATCGCCAGGCCCATGGTGAGCTCATAGGAGATAAGCTGCGCGCTCGCGCGGATGCTCCCGAGGAACGGGTATTTGCTGTTCGCGGACCAGCCCGCGAGGATCATGCCGTAAACGCCGAGCGAGCTGATCGCCAGGATGAACAGGATGCCGATATCGAGGTCCGCCAGAACCAGCGGGCGCGCCGTCCCCGTCGCATCCCACCACGAGCCGAAGGGCAGGACGGTGACCGTTGACAAGGCCGGAACCAGCGCGATCACGGGCGCGAGGTAATAATACACATTGTTGACGTGCCCGGGCGTGGGGTCCTCCTTGAAAAGGAACTTCAGGCCGTCCGCGATCGGCTGCGCGAGCCCGAGGTTGCGCATGACGCGCCCGATCACGGGCAAGTCAAACAGGTACGGCAGGGACGTGCGGTTGGGGCCCACGCGGCCTTGAATCCACGCGCACACCTTGCGTTCGGCGAGCACCGAGTACGAGCACAGGCCCATCACCACGCCGACAACAAGCAGCGCGTAGAGAAGCTTCAGGAGAACGTCGACTACGTCCATGGGGGGAAAGGGTCTTAGCGGATGGCGGCCGCAGCGGGAGCGTTCGCCGGAATGTAGTGGAGGCTCGGTCCCTCGGGGAACCGGATGCCGTTGAAAGCGGAGGCGTCGAGCAGCGCACCCGTTTCCGGAAGCGTGCGGAACGCGAGGCCCTTGAACTGCGGAACGGCCTCACCCAGCTGCGCCCAGAGCACATCGAGGTTCGACTCAGGTACCGTCTTGCCCTCGACCGCCGCAAGCAGGGCGGCGAGCAGTTCCACATCGGTGAGAACGCCCGACGGGCCCGGAACAGCCTGCATGAACTTCTGCAGGCGGAAATTCTGGTTAACAAACGTGCCCGCGCGCTCGAACACCGTGAGCGCCGGGGCAACCACCTGCGCAAACGCCGAAACCGCGGTCTCGTGCGTGGCAAGCAGCACCACGTTCACCTTGCGCAACTGCGCCTCCGACAGGCCAAGCTTTGTGAGGTCCTCGCGCACGCAGAAAACCGTCTTCACCTCGCCCGCGTCCACCTGGCTGGCCAGCGCCTTGAGGTCCGTACCCGGCAGTGCCTTGACCAGACCGGTCAGGAGCGCCCCACGCATGTTTGGTGTGCGGTCGGCGGACATGAGCAGCCCGTCGCCCTCCCCAACATGCTGCACCAGGTGCACCGCGCCCGGCGCCGCGGCACTCAGGCGCTTAAGCAACCACTGCTCCTCAACGCTCTGGTGGGCCGACGCCACGTAAGCAACCTTCCCTTCCTTGAGAAGCTGCGCGATCTTCGAAACCGTTTCCTGCGCGGACGCCTTGCGCCCCTCCAGCGCGTAAACCGTGATCCGGTTTTCCGCCTCAACCTGCTTGTAGAGCATGCGGCCGGAATCCGTCATCCAGCAGTCGTTGACCGCATCGTTGCGGCGCGGGGTGATGCGGTAGATGACGCCTTCGCGGCTCCAAACCTGCGTGTTCGCGCCGACGCTGCTTTCCGTGCAGATGCTGTTCGTGGTCTTCAGGAACCACACGCGCATCTTGAAACGGAAGTCCGTGCTCGTGAGCGCGCCCACGGGGCAGAGGTCCACCGTGTTGAGCGAATAATTGTTCTCGAGCTTGCGGCCCGGGTAGCACGTGAGGGTCGTGTAACTCCCACGCTCCGTAAAGCCCAGCACGTCGTCTTTGGCGACCTCGCGGCAAAAACGCACGCAGCGCGAGCACAGGATGCAGCGCTCGTCGTCCAGGATGACGCGGGGGCCAAGCACCGTGCGCTTCGGCTTCACGTTCTTTTCCTCAACGAAACGGCTGTACCCGCGGCCATAGTCCGCCGCGTATTCCTGCAAACGGCATTCGCCCGCCTGGTCGCAGATCGGGCAATCGAGCGGGTGGTTAACCAAAAGGAACTCCATCACGCCCTTCTGGCACTCCTTAACCACCGGCGAATCCGTCTTAACATGCAGCCCCGGCGACACCGTTGTCGCGCACCCGATCGCAGGTTTCGGCGCCCAACCAACCTTGGGCTGCCCCTTCTCGTCGAGCACGGGCTGCCCGGTCGCACGGTCCTTCATGGGCATGCCGGTTTCCACCAGGCACATGCGGCAGTTACCGGCCACGCTGAGCTTCGGGTGGTAGCAATAATGCGGGATCTCCTTGCCCGCCAGGGCGGCGGCCTCGACAACATTGATCCCGGCCGGAACTTCAAGCTCCTTGCCGTCAATGTTGACGCTCACCGTCTTCGGCTTTTCGGGGGCGCTCATCGTCAAATCAGTCGAAAATCGTTGTTCGGGTTCGTTTCACGCGCCTTGGCCACAAACTCGTCCTTGAACTTCTTCACGAAGCTCTCCGTCGGCCAGGCACAGGCTTCACCGTGGGCGCAAATTGTGCGACCGGAAATCTGCTGGGAAATGGAGAACAGGAGCTCGGCGTCGCTCTCGCGGCCGCCGCCGCCACACATGCGGGATGTTACCCGCTTCATCCACAACGAGCCCTCGCGGCAAGGCGTGCACTGGCCGCAGCTCTCGTGCGCGTAAAAGGCGTTCAGGTTCGCCAGGGCTTCCACGATGTCCGTCGAGTCGTCCATCACGATAACCGCGCCGGAGCCCGACATTGTGCCGCACATGGCAAGGCTGTCGAAGTCCAGCGGGATGTCCTCAATGCCCCAGTCGTAGGCCGCGCCGTCCTTGAGCTTCCCCTTGAAACGCTCGCCCGCCCGCAACACCTTGGACGACGAACCGCCCGGGATCACGGCCTTCAGCGAGCGGCCCGGGAAGAGCCCTCCGCAGACGTCGTAGATAAGCTGGCCCAACGTGAGCCCGCCGCAGGTGAACTCGTAATAGCCCGGCTTCTGGACGTGGCCGCTGACGGACCAGATGCGCGTGCCCGTGTTGCCGGGGGTGCCAATCTTTGCAAATTCCTTGCCCCCGATCTTCACGGCATGCAGCACGTGGCAGAACGTCTCCACGTTGTTCACGATCGTCGGGCAGTTGTAAAGGCCCAGGACGGCCGGAAAGTAAGGCGGCTTGATCCGCGGATACCCGCGCTTGCCTTCCAGCGATTCAATCAGGCCCGTTTCCTCGCCGCAGATGTACGCCCCCGCGCCACGGTGGACGAGCAGGTCGCAGGAATAGCCGGAACCGAGGATGTTTTCACCGACCAGCTTCTTCGCCCGAGCTTCCTCAATCGCACGCTCCAGGATGTCGAAGCCCTCGTACATCTCGCCACGGATGTAGATGAACGCCATCTTCGCCTTGATCGCGAATGCCGCGATCATCATGCCCTCGATGAGCTGGTGCGGGTCCTTGTAAATGATCTGGCGGTCCTTGAACGTGCCCGGCTCCGACTCGTCCGCGTTGCAGATGAGGTAAACCGGCTTGCCGGACTTGCGGTCCAGGAACGTCCACTTCGTGCCCGTCGGGAACCCTGCGCCGCCGCGCCCACGGATGCCCGAGTCCACGACCTCCTGCACGAGTTCCTCCGGCTTGCGCTGGACGGCCTTCTTCAGCACCTCATAGCCGCCCTGCGCCACGTACGACGCAAGGTCGTTCTTGTAGCCCGGAAGATCGGCGCGCTTCAGGATGATGCGGTTTTCGGCAATGGCCATGACGGGTAAGCTTTAGAACTTGGAGCCCTGGCCCGCGGCAAGGGCCTCGGCGGTCGTCGTGCTCGGGTTTTCCGCCTTGAGCCGCGAGGCGAGCTCCCGCGCGCGCTCCGGCGTGACATTCTCATGCAGCTTGGCGTCCACCTGCACTACCGGCGCAGTGCCGCAACTCGCCAGGCATTCCACAAATTCGATCGTAAAATTGCCGTCCGCGGACGTCGCCCCCAGCCCGCACTTGAGCTCCTCCTGGAGCGTATCGGCCACCTTGTAGGCGCCGCGCAGCGCGCAGGACAGCGTGCGGCACACCTTCACGTGCACGCGGCCAAGCGGCTTCTGGCGGAACATCGGGTAGAACGTCACCACCTCCAGCACGGCGATCGGCTCGATCCCCAGCTTCGCCGCCGCCCACTCCACGGCCTCGGGCGAGATGTAGCCCTGATCCTCCTGGATGGCGTGCAGGATCATGATCGTGGCGCTGCGGCGCACCGGGTAGCGCGTCAGCAATTTTTCGATCTTCTCGATTGTCTCGGGCTTGAGGTTCATCGGGTGGCTCGGGCCGTAAAAGTAGGTCTCGGTTTGTCGGGCGTCGCGCTAGCGGTCGCACTCGCCCATCACGAAGTCCAGGCTCCCCAGGATCACGGTGATGTCCGTAAGCATGTGGCCGGGGACGATCTTCGGCAGGATGGAGAGGCTGGAGAAGCTTGGCCCACGGATGCGCATCCGGTACGGCACGCCGCCCCCCTTCGAAACAACAAAGAAGCCCAGCGCGCCCTTCGGGTTTTCCGCCTCGAAATAAACTTCACCCGCCGGCATCTGGGGACCTTCCGTGACGATCATGAAGTGGTTGATCAGCTCCTCCATGCTCGACAACACCTTGCCCTTCGGCGGCAGGAAAATCTTCTTCGCCTCCTCGGCGTAATACGGACCATCGGGCATCTTGTCGATCGCCTGACGGACGATCCGCACGCTCTGGCGGACCTCCTCCATGCGCACCAGGTAGCGGTCGTAACAGTCGCCCCGGGTGCCGATGGGCACTTCAAACTCGTAGTTCTCGTACCCGCTATACGGGTTCTCCTTGCGCAGGTCCTGATCCACCCCGCTCGCGCGCAGGTTTGCGCCGGACAGCCCGTAGGCGATCGCGTCCTCCCGGGTAATCAGGCCCACGCCTTCCGTTCGTTCGAGGAAGATCCTGTTGCGCGTAAGCAACTTGTCCACCTCGTCCACCACCGGGAGCAACTGGTTGCAGAAATTGTTCACGCGCCCAAGCCACCCCTCCGGCAAGTCTCGCGCGAGACCCCCGATGCGCGTGTAGCTGTTGGTCAGGCGGGCGCCCGTAAGCTCCTCAAACAGCGTGTAGAGCTTTTCGCGCTGGGTGAACGTGTACATGAACACCGTCCACGCCCCCGCGTCCATCCCGTAAACCCCCAGCCCCAGCAGGTGGGACGCGATACGTGAGAGCTCGCAAATGATCACGCGGATCGCCTGGCAGCGCGCCGGGACTTCAAGCTTCGCCAGCTTTTCCACCGCGATCGCGTAGGCCACGTTGTTGGAAAGCGGGGCCAGATAGTCCAACCGGTCCGTGTACGGCACGAACTGGTTGTACGTCATGTTCTCGGCAATCTTCTCGTCACCGCGGTGCAGGTAGCCAATGACGGGCGTGCACTTGCGCACGATGTCGCCATCGAGCTCCATCACGAGGCGCAGCACCCCGTGCGTCGCCGGGTGTGAGGGCCCGACGTTCAGGGTCATCGTGTCCCCATGCATCTCTTCGGCGTACTGCGCGGAACGTGCCGCAAGGTCGCCCAGGGAAATCTCGGTCGTCTGCTCGGTGGCCATTGTCCTGAAAAAAGTCTCCGTTTCCGCTGCCCTCGGCGCTGTGCCCGGCGGCGGGTCGTGGTTAGCCAGCCTGTCCCGGCTTCGGGTTGGCTTCCGTCCAGCTCTCGTCTGCCGCACGGGGCTCGATGGCGGCCATCGGCTCCCCGCATCCCGCGTAGAACGGCCCACCCATCATCGGGGCGGTGATCGCCTTCACGCCCGTTTCCTGCGCGATGTCCGGAGCCCCAAGGTCGGCCTCCATGCCGCCGAGGGGAAACTCCTTGCGCAACGGGTGGTACGGGTATTCGTCCCACATGAGGATGCGCCGCAAGTCCGGGTGCCCCGCGAAGGTCACGCCGAACATGTCGTAGGCTTCGCGCTCATGCCAGTCCGCCGCCGGGAAAAGCGCCGCAACCGAAGGCACCTTCGGGTTGATGTCGCCCTCGCAGGGGCAGACGACCCGCAGGTACGAGTGCGTGCGCTCCGAGTAAAGATGGTAAACCGTCGAGAACCGGGGCGACTGCACATCCCAGTCCACCGCGGTCAGGTCCATTAAAAAGCCGTAACCGAAGTCGTCCCGCGCCGCCTTCATGAAGGCCAGCAGGTGGCCCGCAGGCACGTTCACAGCCGGGTGGTCCGACGTTGGGCGCTCCGACACAAAATCAAAGCGTTCTTTCAGCTTGGCCAAAATCTCCGTGTCCATCGCTACTTGACCTCCGTCGGGTCGGGGCGGAAAAGGTTCTTGGTGGAGCGCATCTTCCGGATCTTCTCCTGAAGCAGCATCATCCCGTCCAGCAGGGCTTCGGGCCGCGGCGGGCACCCGCTGATATACACGTCCACGGGCAAAATCCGGTCCACCCCCTGGAGCGTCGCGTAGGAGCGGTACATCCCGCCCGTCGAGGCGCACGCCCCCATCGCCACCACCCATTTCGGCGAGGCCATCTGGTCGTATATGCGCCGCACGATGGGCGCCATCTTGTACGTACACGTGCCCGCCACGATCATGCAGTCGGCCTGGCGCGGCGAAAACCGCATCACCTCCATGCCAAACCGGCTGATATCGAACCGGGACCCGCCCGCCGCCATCAGCTCGATGGCGCAGCACGCCAAGCCCATCGGCATCGGCCACACCGAGTGCTCACGCACCCAGTTGATTACGGCGTCCACCTTGGTGACGATCACCTCGCCCTCGATTTTGCTGTCGTAGGCGTACTCGGCTGTCTTGGTGCCACTCATCGTTTTACGTACGAAGCGACCGGCAACGACCCACAGCTCCCGTGGGGGAATTGCCCGTCTTCCCGAACAAGAATCTTTTTTGGGCAATAATCAAATGAAAAGGGATAACTTGGCCCCCTGGACCTGAGCCGCCCTCCCTGCGCCTTTGCGCACTATACGTGCAGCAGGGGCTTTTTTTGTCCAAAGACCAGCCAGCCCAACAGCAACAGGCTGCCGGGGGAGGAGGCGGTATATCCAGAACACTCCAGCGCGCCCCCCCCCCCGGAACCGCAGCGACGGCGCGGCGCCCTTGTACGCAAAAAAGGCGATAACGTGAACAGTTCGGGAGTCCCCGTCTCGTTCACGATATCGCCTTTTTGAACCCGCTGGCGGTCCTGCGGAAATCGTTTTTCTTTGGCCGGTTTACCGGAATCGCTCCGGTCCGTCGTCCAAAGCTTTTCGATTTCCCGCGGTTTCGCCAGTGGGTAGGTCCGTCTCCGCGCTTTGCTCCGGGTAAGCCTCGACACGCAACGGAGCCGGAAATTTACCCGGGAGCGGAGGAGGTTTCACGGCATTTGGCGAAATTCCTCCTCCTTTTACCCCGGGTGTCTTTGGGAGAAAAATGCCCTTCTCCCAAAGAAATGGACCGGATGGCGGATGCCCGGATTTCTCCAAGTCGTACCCGACACCCGGCAAGAGAACCGGATGTAGCCCTTTTCGACAGGGGCTGCCTGTCTACTTAGGCTTCCATCCGGAAGTAAGACCGGACGGAACCGCCGGTTTTCCGGTCGCCCGGAGTTCCAACGTTCCCGTCCGGAAAGCGCAACCGGATGGACCCAATTTCGCGGTTTGTTTGTCCACAACAGTGGGCGTTCCATCCGGATTTGCCGACAGGACTGGCATGTCCTGCCGAAAGTTCACACAAAGAACAAAAAAAGAGGGACGCCCGGATGGTCTGCATTTCGAACGGAGGTCCGTCTACTTCCGAGACCATCCGGGCAAAGTTTTGCGGGATTTCTCCCGCAGGGGTGGCTGCTGGCCGAGACAACCGCTCACCCATCGGCTATCCCGACCAGCCGCTCCCCATACTGATATAGACCCGGCCCCGTCGTCCGGGTTCCAAAAAACAAAAAAGCGCGCCGGAAAACCCGGACGCGCCTTTCTGCCACGCAGACCTTGCAGAGCTACGCGTAAGCCCGCACCTCGGTGATGCGTGCTTCGGGAGCCCCCTGGGTCGCCGTGACGCTCACGCGCAGGGCGTCCACCGTTGCTGGCTTGCCGAGGACATGGGACCGCAGGCGCTGGTAATTCCCGCTCACCCGCTCCAGTTCCACCCACTTGCCGTCCTTGCGCCCCTCGAGCACGTAGTCTCGCACGGTTTCCGGCTGGGCGCCCCATTCCATCAGCTTGATGTAATAGGCCGAGGGCGTGAGCGTGAGGAGCCGGTGCAGGCCGGAGTCGAAGGTCAACCGTATTTCGCGCAAGGTGACGGGCGCGGACCATTCCAGCGTGAGCGCCGCGGGAAGCCCGGCCTTGGGGTCGCTCATCCACCGGTTCGTCCCCGGTCGCGACCGTCCGGTGGGCACGCTACCCTCCCCTTCCATGGCCCGGGTCTGGCCCGAGATCACGTTACGCGCCTCGCCGCCCTTCACTTCGCTGGTCGCGGAAACCTTAGCCGCCTTGCGCGCGAGGTCGGCGGGATCTTCGTTATAGACATTTATCAGGTAGGCATCGTCCCGCAGCAGGCGCTGCTGGATCGCTCGCATCAACTCGCGGTTCGCGGCGATGTCCGCAGGCTGCACGCCGGCTTCCAGAGCCAGAGCGGCGGCGGTGCCTACGCCTTGCCCCATCGCGAAGCAGGTGCCCATCACGCGCGTGCTGGCGAACGCGACGTGGGTGGCCGAAATGTTCCGGCCCGCAAACATGAGGTTCTTCGGGCCCGCGGAAACGCACGCCCGGAGCGGCACGTCGTACATGTAGGGCACGTACGTGTGGCAGCACGGAGGCTCGTCCACGGCGTCGACCCCGCCCGGAGGGTGCGTGTCGATCGGCCACCCGCCGAACGCGATGGTGTCCTCAAAACCCTTGTGGTTCGGGTCTAGCAAATCGGCTTCCCGCATGAGGTACTGCCCGACAAAGCGCCGGCTTTCGCGTTTGCCCGGCAAAAAGCCGAACCATTCCAGCGCCCAGTTTTCCGCACCGTGGGCGCCGCCATTCTTCAGGTGGTCCCACACGCCCATCATGATCGCCATGAGCTCGTCGCGGATCTTTTCGCCGTCCTTGATCGTGTCGAGCTTTCCGCCCCACTCCATCCACCAGTAGCCGTATTCCAGGCCAGCGTCGTTTGCAGGGCTCGCGTGCGGGCGCAGGCGCAGATCTGCCTCGGAAAACTTCCGCGCCCAAGGCGGCGGCGTGAAGGGGACGGGCTTGTCCATGCGCTTCGCCATGAACAGAAGCGTGGCGCCCAGGGTCTCCTTGTCCGCGACGTCCGCGCCCAGCTTTTCGGCGTATTGAGCCTTCGCCTCGCGCCCCCACATGAACGGTGCGCCCGCAGCCGCCCCCAGCGCGCCGTCTCCCGTGCAGTCCACAAAAGTCTTCGCGACAATCCGGAAGCGGTCCTCCGTCGATGGACGAATCACCCGCGCCGCGACAATCCTCTCCCCCACAACCTCCGCGCCCGTAAGGCTGGAATTGAGCAGGACGGTCAGGTTCGGTTCGCGCCGGCACTTGTCGTACAGGACGTAATCCATCATCGACGCCGACCGCTGCGGATTCGAAACCGCCAGCTCCAGCCGTACTTCCTCCAGGATGCCGCCTTCCCGGGCTTCCAACTCGAGCTTACGCGACCGGTTGCCGGTCCCATCGGCGCCCACGATGTGCATGCGCACTTCGCTTGAGGCGTTGCCGCCGAGCATGGGCCGGTCCTGCACGAGCACCGTTTTCGCCCCGCACCGCGCGGCCGCCAGCGCGGTTGCGACGCCCGCTGGGCCACCACCGGCCACGAGCACGTCACAGTTTAGTTCCTGATCCTTGTACAGGTCCGTCTGCATTTTTGGGGGCTTGTTTTGGGGTGTTGAGGCACCGGCTTTGCCAGGCCGTCCGCGTGACGCGTCTATTGGAGCAGGTCCGCTCTGGATCGACAAAGCAAACTCGAGCACCCGAACACACAGCCTAGACTAACAGGCCCCCCGCCGGAACGCACGTTCGCGAAAACTTAACTGGTTTAGGGCGCGCGCCCTTTCACGTTCCCCCGGCTATTGTGGCGTTGAAGCATGGCGCCACGTTCTCCTAGGGCCAATCGACATATGGGTTACAGCCACAGGAGGGCGGAGGCGAGGT
>CAZQIE010000051.1:0-22194 GCA_964593675.1 uncultured Opitutales bacterium | reverse complement strand
TCCACGCTCGCCGCAGCGTCGGCGCATGCGACAACTTAAAGGAGAAGTGCCCTAGAACAGAAAGGCCGGGAAGCCGCACAAGCCTGCGGTCCTTCCCGGCCCTTATCCCTGCTGGTCTCTCCCGACTAGTCGAGCTCGATATAGCCCTCTTCCCCGTGTTCGCTCGTGTCCAGGCCCAGGCGCTCGTCGTCGCGAGACGCCCTCAGGCCGATCAGCGCGCGCACCGCATAGGCAACCGCCGCGGTGCCGACGACTGACAGCGCGAACGTCACCAGCATCGCCACGAGCTGGTTCGAGATCAGGCCGCCGCGGTTCAGCGACAGTTCACCCACTTCGCCCAGCTTCACCGCCAGCCCGTTCTTCAGCGCATACCCTTCGGACAGCAGGTTGGCGTTGACCAGCGGCGTCGCCAGGACGGCCGTCATGAACATCCCGACCGTACCCGCCACGCCGTGCACGCCGAACGTGTCCAGGCTGTCGTCGTACTTCAGCCATTCCTTCACCTTCACCACCGCCGCGTACGGCACCGCCCCGCCCAGCACGCCGATGATGATGGCGCCCGTCGCGTCCACAAAGCCCGCCGCAGGCGTGATCGCCACCATGCCCGCCACCGCGCCGGAGCAGAAGCCCAGGACAGACGGCTTGCCCTTCGCCGCATACTCAATGCCCGCCCAGGTGGACGACGCGACCGCGGCCGCGAGCGTCGTCGTCAGGAACGCGTTGGCCGCGATACCGTCCGCCGCCAGCGCACTGCCCGCGTTGAACCCGTACCAGCCCACCCACAGCATGCCCGTGCCCACCACGCACAGCACCATGCTGTGCGGCGGCATCGGCTCCTTGCGGTGCCCCAGGCGCCGCCCAAGGATCACACACAGCACCAGCGCGGACCACCCCGACGCCATCTCCACGACCGTGCCACCCGCAAAGTCGATCGCCGGGAACGGCGCCGCCGCGTTCCACAGCCCGTTGAAAATGCCCGTCGCCCCCCACACCATGTGGGCCACCGGGATATACACCACCAGCATCCAGCCCACCGTGAACAGCATCATCGCGGAAAATTTCATGCGCTCCGCCACCGCGCCCACCAGCAACGCCGGCGTGATGATCGCGAACATGAGCTGGAACATCGCAAACGTGCTCTGCGAGATCCAGAACGCGTAGTTTGTGTTCGGCGCCGCGCCCACGCCCTTCAGGAAGAAGAACTCGGACCCGCCCAGAAACCCGCTCTCAAAGTTTGTGCCGAAAACCAGGCTGTAACCCACCGCCCACCAGAGCACCGTCACCACCCCCGTGATGCCCATGCACTGCGCCACGATCGACAGCACGTTCTTCCGGCGAACCAGCCCGCCGTAGAAAATAGCCAGCCCCGGCAGCGTCATGAAGAACACGAGCGCCGCCGAAATCATCATCCAGGCATTATGGCCAGGCCCCGCAACGCCGACCGTCGGTGCCTTCACCGCCGCGTCGCCGCCCGTCGGGTCCGCATTCGTCACATACGCCTCCAGCGCCGCAAGCCGCTGCTCAACCGTCGGGCCCGCAGCCGCAGTCGTCGCGCTAGCCGCGCCCTCCGCCGCATAGGCTGCCGTGGCCAACGCCAGCGCCGCCGCCACAGGCAACAACGCGTGTTTCAGGATACCAGTCAGGGATGTCGCTCTCATAGAAAAAGGCCCGGAGTCCCGGCCTTATCCACGCGAGCGTCCTTCTCTGCCCTGCTATTTCCTCATAATGCGGTTGGGCCTCGCTCATTGGTGCGGATACGGATCACGTCCTCCAGGGGGAAGATGAAGACCTTCCCGTCGCCGATCTTGCCGGTCTTGCCGGCCTTACAGATCGCCTCGACGGCCTTCTCGACGAGTTCGTCCGGCACTCCCACCTCCAACTGGACCTTCCCCACAAAGTCTACCGTATACTCCAAACCCCGGTAGAACCCCGTGTGGCCCTTTTGCCGGCCAAACCCCCGGGCCTCGGACACGGTCATCCCCGGCACGCCTACGGCGAGCAAGGCTTCCCGGACATCCTCGACTTTGAAGGGCTTCACTATGGCTTTGATGTACTTCATGCGTGAGTCAGTATCACGGCAGGTCAGAGACCCCGCCTCGCGCCCGGCATCGTAAGGGGTTGACGCCAGCAACGCTCAGCACGCTCTCCGCGGGGCCGCCCGCGACGCCCGAAGACGCCGCAAACCGCCCCTTTGCCCAGGATGCGAGGCCCGGGCAAACGCCCACGTCCACAGGCTGCGGCACCTGCTCGGCCGCCACCCGTCCGGGTTTCCCCCGGAAATGAACGCAGACAAAGGGGACCGTTTCCTTAAGGAATTCACCCCAGCCTCTGCAAGCCCGAGATGCCAGAAATCAAGCCCCGGGGCCATCGGCCTTTGCCCGCGCAGACCGAATCCGAGGCCCCGACAGCCTCGCGCCTCATCAACCTCGGCCCCGCCGCACCGGGCTACCGCCGAAGACGCTGCTATGGGTTAGACATTTTTCCATTCGACCGTAGAATATGTTGCCTTTCTCAGGGCTCTAACCTCTGCAAAAAGCCGCGACTCCCCCAGCGGTTTGCTGTCCAAAGCCGGACGGACCGCACGGGAGAGCGTGTACCCGCCGCAGGTCGCACCAGCCCGGCGCACTTTTACGTAACAACTTCAGAATGAACCGTTTCCTTTCGACCCTCTGGGCGACAACCGCGGCCTTTGCCCTGGCTTTGGCTTCCGCCCAGGCCGCAGCCCCACAGAACCTGCAGACCTCGCCGCGCATGGCGGACGAGACGCGCAACGTCGTCTACTGCATCGAGAAGCTGCACTACCTGCGCATGCCCATCTCGCAGGTCGATGCCAACGAGTTCCTGAAGTCCTACATGACCACCCTGGACTTCCTCCACCTGTTTTTTTTGCAAAAAGACCTCGAGGAAGCCCAGACCCGCTTCTCCCCCGGCATGGACCTTTACCTCCACCAGGGCAACCTTCTCCCCGCCCTCACCGTCTTTGAGACCCTCCGCGAGCGCGTCCAGGCCCGAGCCGCCTGGATAAACAAGCGGCTGGACGGCGACTTCAACCTCGCCGACAAGACCACCTTCGCCCCCGACCGCACCGAGGCCCCCTGGCCCGCCACCGCCGCGGACGCCGACCAGCTCTGGGAAGCCCGCCTCGAATACGACCTCATCAACGAGCTCCTCGGCACCTCCGCCACCAAGACCGAGACCAAGACCCAGGCCGAAGCTCCGACGAACACACCAGCCCCCGCCACCCCGAGCGTCCCCACGGACGTCCCCCAGCCCCCCACACGCCCCAAGGCCTCCAAGACAACCGAGTCCGCCGACCTCTCCCCCGAAGCCCTCCGCGACCCCGCCCGCATTGCCGAAGCCAAGGCCAACATCCGCAAGCGTTACGACCGCCTCGCCAAGTCCTTCACCGACATGGATTCTTCCGAAGTTCAGGAAATCTACCTGAACGCCCTCGCCCGCATGTACGACCCCCACACCGGGTTCCTCTCCCAAAACATGCTGGACGACTTCGACATCTCCATGCGCAACTCCCTCGTCGGCATCGGCGCCATGCTCTCCGACGAGGACGGCTACTGCACCGTCAAGGAGCTCATCCCCGGCGGCCCCGCCGAAAAAAGCCGCCTCCTGCGCCTCGGCGACCAGATCGTCGGCGTCGCCCAGGGAGACGCCGAGTTTGTGGACGTCATTGGCATGAAGCTCCGCAAGATTGTCGCCCAGATCCGCGGCAAGAAAGGCAGCGAAGTCCGCCTCCTCGTCCGCCCCGGCTCCGGCGACCCCTCCGAACGCCGCATCGTCTCCCTTGAGCGCGACGAGATCCGCCTCACCGCAAACCTCGCCCGCGCCGAAGTCTATGACGTGCCCCTCGGCGACCGCGTCACCGTCCCCGTCGGCGTCATCGACCTCCCCGCCTTCTACAGCGGCGACTCCGGCGACTCCCCCAACACCACCACGCAGGACGTCAACGAGCTCCTCCAGAAACTCAAAAAGCTTGGCGTGAAGGGCATCGTGCTCGACCTGCGCCGCAACGGCGGCGGCTTCCTCACCGAAGCCATCACCCTCACCGGCCTCTTCATCCCCTCCGGCCCCGTCCTCCAGGTCCGCGACACCCTCGGCCGCATCGAGCAGTTCCGCGACCGCGACGGCAAAGTCGCCTGGGACGGCCCCCTCATGGTCCTGGTTTCCCGCTTCAGCGCCTCCGCCGCCGAGATCGTCGCCGGCGCCCTCCAGAACCACCACCGCGCCCTCATCGTCGGCGACTCTTCCACGCACGGCAAAGGCACCGTGCAGGCCATGTACAACCTCGGCAACTTCAACCCCACCCAAAAAGGCGCCGCCAAGGTGACCGTCCAGAAGTGGTACATGCCCAACGGCAACTCCATCCAGATCCGCGGCATCAACTCCGACATCGTGATCCCCTCCGTCGCCGAAACCCTCCCCGTCGGCGAAGGCCGTCAGCCCCGCGCCCTTGAGTGGGACGCCATTCCCGCCATCGCCGTCGAGCCCGCGGAAAAATACACCTCCGCCCCCGTCACCACCCAGCTCGTGGAAAACCTGCGCTCCAAGAGCGACCAACGCGTCGGCACCCTTCCCGAGTTCAGCCTCCTCAAGGAACGCATTTCGTGGGAAAAAGTCCGCATCGACCAGAAAGAGTTTTCGCTGAACCTCGACGAGCGCCAGGACCAGCGCAAGGCCGACAACGCCTTCCGCAAGAAGCTCGAAACCACCCTCAAGACCATGGCGGACAACTCCCGCTACCCCTTCCAGGAAATCCTCCTCGATACCAGCGCCGCCGCGGAAAAGAAGCGCGAAGAAATCGTGGCCCGGAACGAGCAGCCCGGCGTGAAGCTCGCCAGCGCCACAAACGGGGAAAAGGACAAAGGCAAGCAGACCCGCCATTCACGCCGCCACCGCTACGGCGAAGACGAGGACGAAAACGAGAACCCCGACTTCGACATCCACCTGCGCGAAAGCCTCCGCATCATGGCCGACTGGATCGAGACCCTCAACCCGAAGCCCGACGCCCAGCCCGCCACGCCACCCGCCAAGCTCGCCCAGACCGTCGAGTCTCAAGGCTCCTGAACCACCCTCACGCACACCCCGCGTGTGCCTCGACAAAAAGGGCGGCAGACCCGCAAAGGTCCCCGCCCTTTTTAGTGTACGCCCGCCAGCCCCCCGCGCTCACCCGCACGGTCCCGCTGCCGCGAGCTTCTGCGCCAGCATCAGCGCCTGTTCCATGCTTGAGAAGTTCGCCTTGCCTTGGCCCGCGATCCCAAACGCGGTGCCATGATCTGGACTCGTCCGCACCCACGGCAGCCCCAGCGTGATGTTCACGGAGTTCTCGAAATCCAGCGTCTTGAGCGGCCCGAGACCCTGGTCGTGGTACAGCGCCACCACGGCGTCAAATTCGCCCTGCAAATGCCGCCAGAATACCGTGTCAGGCGGCTCGCAGCGGCTTAGCCCCGGGAACTCCCGACGCAGCCGGTCCAACTCCGGATTCAGGAAATCCATCTCCTCGCGACCGAGAATGCCGTCCTCCCCGGCGTGCGGGTTAAGGCCACACACGCCCACACGGGGCCTCTCCGCGCCCAGCGCCCGCGCCAGCCACACCGCCCGTCGCACCGCGCGTTCCAGCACCTCGGACGTCAACGCCTGGGCCACGGACATAAGGGGTATGTGCCATGTCGCCAGCACCACCCGCATACGCCCGCCCCCGAACGCCATCGTTGGCTCCCCGCTCCACCGGTCCGCAAAAAACTCCGTCTGCCCCGGAAAGTGGAACCCCACGCGCTGCATCCACGTCTTGCTCACCGGCCCCGTAACCGCCGCCGCAAACCGCCCTCCCCGGCAGCCGCGAGCCGCCGTCTCAAGCGCCTCAAACGCCACGTGCGCCCCGGCTTCGGACGGTTTTCCCGGGACCGCACGGAAACCCGCCTCCCCCACGGGAACGCCCTCCACTCCCGGCAGCCGCTCAAGCCACGACGGCGGCCCAACCAGGCACACCGCCTGCGCCAGCTCCGGTCGCGCCGCGAGCAAACGTTCCGCTACCTCCGGGCCCACGCCCGCCGGGTCCCCACACGTCAGTGCCACTTTTTTCGCGCCCATCCGGTATTGTAGTTAAATTTTGAATACGATGCGCACGCCAGACAGCGCCGCTTGCGCACAAGCCCTCCCTCACGCTACACCGGCTCAGTCGCCAGACCCGATGCCCGGGACCCACCGCAAGTAGCCCTTGCGCCGGCTGTCTTCCTCGAAAAACGCCAGGAATTTCAGCCCCGGCTCCGACGTCGCCCAGCCCGCAGCCAGGGCCTCCGCCGCCAGCTTTTTCGGGTTGCCCGACTGCGTGAGCACGAAGTGGAACAGCCGCTTCAGCTCGCTCACGACATCCAGACCAAAGCCGCGCCGCTTGAGCCCGACGAGGTTCAGGCCCGCGAGCGCATTGCGTTCCGCGGCCAACGTGTACGGCGCGACGTCCATGCTGATGCGCGAACCGCCACTCGTCATCACGCCCTCGCCAACGCGCACAAACTGGTGGATCACGACATTCCCGCTGATGAAGGTGAAGTCGCCCACCCGCACATGCCCCGCAACCAGCGCGCCATTCGCGATAACCACGCGGTTCCCGACCGCGCAGTCATGCGCCACATGGCTCTGCGCCATCAGCAGGCAATGTTCGCCCACGGTCGTGACCTGCCCCGGCTTCGTCGCCCGGTGCACCGTCACGCCCTCGCGCAATACCGTATGCGCGCCAATGCGCACGCCCGAGTCCGTCTTCGCGTCAAAATGCAGATCCTGGGGCTCTCCGCCCACCACGGCAAAGCTGTCCACGCGCACGCCCTCACCCAGCACGGAGCCCCGGCGCACGACTGCGTGGTTCGCCAGCCGCGTGCCCGCGCCCAGCTCCACCCCCGCCTCCACAACCGCATACGGGCCGATCTCCACGCCCGCGCCGAGCTTTGCGCCCGGGTCCACAATCGCCGTCGGATGTATCATGTGCGCCTCCTGCCCGTCGCGGGCTTCTCTTCGCTGAAAAGGTCCAGTTGCGGCGGCTTTATCATGTCATATGCCTTGAACAGCCGGATCACATGCAACAGGTCCGACTTCTGGTAGCTGTAGTTCACCTCCACCTTGCTGACCAGGTTTTCCAGAATCGTGGGGAACGTCAGGATCGCGTCCACCCCGTGCTTCTGCAGCAGCGCCACCGTTTCCGACCGGTGCGGCTCCGCCGTCGGCACGCCCGGCAGCACGAGGATGCGCAGGAACGGCTCCCGCGCCTCACCCTCAAGGTCGCTCTCGATTTCCGAGAAATACGCCTCGGCCTTCTGCATCACCTCCGTACGCAGGAAGTCCGCGATCTTCGAACCGCTCCGCAGCATCGACGGCGTCACCCGCGAGGAATGCCAGCCCTTCACCGCCACCACGGCCCGCCGCACGAGCGGCAGCTCACTCGAAAAAATATAAAAGCCCGGCTTGCGCCCCGCCGGCCCCGGCCGCGGGTTCTGCACGAGCAGATCAATTTCCTCCTCCGCCCGCTTCTTGCGCGAATGCACCTGATACTTGTTCAACTGCCGGACAAAAAAGCCGTTCAGTTCGAAGTATTCGCGCACCAGGTTCTCGTCAAAACCCGCCATACGCGCAGTCTTCTACGCCCCGCGCCCCTTCGCAAACGGTTTTTTCGCCAAACCAACACGGCGCAGCAGATTGCGCGAACCGCGCGCCCCCTTCCCGCACGTGACCGGCCCAAGCGCCCTTCCCGCAAACCCTGCCCTGCGCGTTAAGCCTACCGCCGCGCCATGCGCGAGATCACCGGCGCCCGCGACACGACCACCGGGACCGCCTCAGCCGCTGGCGTCGGTGCCACCGGGACCGGAGCTGCCACACCTGCCGCCTTCGGAGCCTCTGCCGGAGCCGCCTCCGTGGACGCCCCTGCCGCCTCCGGGACCGCCGCTGGGCCTTCAGCAGCGGCTTCGCGTGTGCCCGCCGCGGCAAACCCCAGCGCCTGCGGCGCCGGTGCCGACTTCGGACGCATGCGCCCCGCAGCCTTCGCCTTGGCAACCTCCTCGGGCGACGCTCCCCGACCGGCCGCCTTGGCCTGCTCGGGCGACAGCGGGTTGCCCTCCGCATCCCGCGGCACCGGCTTGCGCCCCGCGATCTGCGCCTGCAACACATGCGACAGCCCCACGCCGCCGTTCTGCGTCATCGCTTCCGCAAGCGAGTCGATCATGAAGTACCGGTAGATGCTGTGCGCCGAACCCTCCTCATTCAAATACCCCTTAACAAGCGGCTTCAGCGAATCCTGCAACACCTGCCGCAGCATCGCGCTCTCAAACTGCCGCGTGCCCTCGGCCACCTTCTGCTGCTCCGTCAGCTTCTTCGAGTGCGCAATGGTCTTGAGCTTGTCGACGCCGGTCATCGACGCCGAGCCCAAGGGCCCATCCACTGGTGCAGTCGAAAGCATGTTCATCAGCCTCTAGCGCATTTCCAGTTCAGCCTGCAGCGCACCCGCGCTCTTGATCGATTGCAGGATCGACATCATCTCGCGCGTCGTCACGCCCATCGCGTTCAGCGCCGCGGTCAGACGCTCAATCGTCGGAAAATCCTCCACCACCATGAACTTGCCGCGCTGTTCCGAAACCTGCGTGTCCGTGGACGGCAGGATTGCCGTTTCCCCGCCCGCAAACGCATTCGGCTGGCTCGCTGACAGGCTTGAGGCGATGGCGATGGTCAGCGACCCGTGGCTTACCGCCACCGTTGAAATCCGCACATTCGACGTCGCCACAATCGTCCCCGTGCGCTCGTTGATGATCACGCGCGCCACCAGGTCCGGCATCACGTCAATCAGGCCCACGTGCGCCACAAAATTCGTCGTTTGACCCTCAAATTCGACCGGCACGCGGATGTTCACACGCGAGAAATTCTCGGCCTGCGCGGAGCCCGGGTACTTGTCGTTCACCGCATCCGCAATGCGCACCGCGGTCGTGAAATCCGGATTCAGCAGCAGCAGGTTGATGCAACCGTCGCTCAGGATCTGCCCCTGGATCTCCCGCTCCACAATCGCGCCCGCCGCGATCGTCCCCACCGTCGGAAAGTTCTGCTGCACCGTCGCGCCGCCCGCGCCACCCTGGCCGCCGATGAAGCCGCCCACCGCGAGCTGGCCCTGCGCCACCGCGTAAACCTTGCCATCCGCGCCATACAGCGGGGTCTGGAGCAACACGCCGCCCTGCAGGGTCGTCGCGTCACCTGCCGCCGACACCGTCACGTCGATCCGGGCGCCCGAACGCGCGTTCGGCGGAATGTCCGCCGTCACCATCACCGCCGCCACGTTCTTCGACTTCACCTGCGTCGCGTCGATGTTCACGCCGAAGCGCTGGAGCATGTTCGCGATGCTTTGCGTCGTGTAGTTCAGTTTACTGTCGCCGTTGCCCGCCAGGCCCACAACGAGCCCGTAGCCAACGAGCTGGTTGTCCCGGTTCCCGTCGACTGTAGTGATATCCTTGATACGCGCCGCCGATGCCGTTGCCGACAGCATCAGCGCCGCGATGAGGGAGAGAAGAAATGTCCGCGCAAAAATCATGGGTAAGCCCTTTCAGCTTAGAACGGGTTGATCACATCGTTGGCCTTCGTAAACCAGCCCTTCTTCTGCACCTCCGTCAGCGCACCCTCCGCCACATACTCCACGCGGGCGTCAGCCACCCGGTCCGAACTCACCGTGTTCACCGGCGTCACATCATTGGGCCTCACCAGCCCCCGCAGGATCGCATACGTCGTTTCGCCCGCGAACGTCACCACCCGCGAGCCCTCAATCACGAGCACCCCATTGGGCAGCACATCAATCACCCGCACCGTCACGCGGGCATTCAACGCATGCCGGTTCGAAATCTCACCGCCAGCCTCATAGGAATTTTTGCCCTCCGTCTGGATGCCCGGAAGCTCACCCTGGCGCTTGAGGAAGTCCGAAAACACAAACTTGGTCACCGTGTCGTCGATGCTCGTGTCCTTGCTCGTCTTCGTCTTCACCGCATTCGTCTGCGTGGACGTTTCCGTCACGACGATGGTGAGCAGGTCCCCCACCCCGCGCGCGCGTTTGTCGCAGAACATCGACCCGCCCTGGACCTCCCCCTTCATCCACAGGCTTTCGGCGTCAGCGTCGCCCGCCAGCGCGAGCCACACGCCCGCCGCCAGCATCCCCAGCGCCATGCGCTGCCGCAATCCCTCGATCTTCAAAATCTTCTTGGTCATGTGGTGAGCCTCCGCGGCGCTTTGCGCCTCAGAAAAACAGTTTCGCCTTCTTCTTGTCCACGACCTGCACCTGCAGGTCCCGCTTCGAGTTCAGGTTGCGCACACTGATGAAATCGCCGCGGTTGCCGTTCTCGAGCGCCAGCGCCCGCAGCGTCAGGTGCAGCGCGCCCTCCGTCGCGTGGATCTCCACCATCTCGCCCTTGCGCACAAGCGGCCGCGGGCCGACATCCCGCCACTGGAGCGGCTTTCCCGCCGCCACCGTCTGCACCGTCTCGTGCGCCTCAAACTCAAAAGGCACCGTGACCGGCGAGCCCTTCAGCCGCAGCATGTCCACCGGCTGCACCGCAAAGTCCGCCATCGTGAGCGCCGTGCCCCGCGCCACCTGCCGCGTGGCCACGTAAGTATCGCGCCAAAGCTCGCAGCGCACCGGCACCTGGAACTCGCCCAGCAGCTTCGCGCCGTTCCACAGCTTGAACCGCATCAGGAACGTCGGCGCCGGCCCATCCGCGGGAAATTCCGTGGCCTCCACGCGCCAGCCATGCGTCTCCAGACCCACCTCCGCGAACGGCCGCACGAGCTGCAGCCGGAACTCGCCGTCATTGAGCTGGAACTTCTGCTGCACCAGCGTCTGCAAAGCCTGCTCCACGTCCGCCCCCGTGACCGTGCCCACGCGCACCGCCGGCTCAACCACCGTCGCGCCCGCACGCGACTTCGCCGGCGCCGCCACCTTCCGTTCCTGCACGACCGCGGCCTTCTGCACCGGCACCGCCGCAGGCGCTGCCTCCGGCTTTTGCGCCGGAACCTCAGGGAACGGTTGCGCCACCAGCGCCTCCACCGTCAGCGCGGACGCCGCCGGCGCCGCAAGCGCCAGGAGCACCACCAGGGAATTGAGCAGCTTAGTCATGTTTAGCGCTTGAGCTGCGACACACGGCTGAGCATGTCGTCCGCGGTCTGGATTGATTTCGAATTTATCTCATACGCGCGCTGCGCGATGATCATGTTCACCATTTCCTGGACCACGTTCACGTTCGACGTTTCCAAATAACCCTGCCGCACCGCGCCGTAGCCGCTCTGGTTGGGCTGCCCCGATTCCGCCGTGCCGCTCGCGCTCGTCGGCGAAAACAGGTTGCCGCCAAGGCACTTCAGGCCCGCGGGGTTCGCAAACCGCGACAACGTGATCTGGAACGTCGTCGACCCGTTCGGCGTCTCCACCGTCACGTCGCCGTTCGGCGAGATATACAGGTTCGTGCGGTCCGCCGCAATCGGCTGCCAGCCACCCTGCACCGGGTAGCCGTCGTTCGTCACCACGCGGTTCTGCGAGTCGATCTTCAGCGCGCCGTCGCGCGTGTAAGCCAGCGAGCCGTCCGGCAACTGCACCTCGAAGAACCCATCGCCCTCGATCGCGATGTCCATCGTGTTGTCCGTCTGCGTAAGCTGGCCCTGCGTGAAAATCTTGCTCGAGGAAATCACCTGCGTGCCGTTACCCATCTGCACCCCCGTCGGCACGATGTTCTGACCGCCGCCCGACTGCGCGCCGATCGGCCGCGTCGTCTGGTACAGCAAGTCCTGGAACTCCATCTTCGACTTCTTGTAACCCGTCGTGTTGACGTTCGCGATGTTGTTGGAAATCGCATTCAGGTTCTGCTGCTGGGCGTCCATGCCCGAGGCGGCGGCGTAGAGTGACAAGTTCATGACTGCTGCGGTTTAAAGGTTAGCGCGGCCCGAGGTTCGTGATCGCCCGGCCGTAGTTTTCGTCGTACGTCGTGAGCACCTTCTGGTTGATGTCGTAAGCGCGGGACACCGAGATCATGTCCACCATCGCGAGCACCGGAGACACGTTCGAGCCCTCCAGGTGCCCCTGCACCACCACCGGCTGATCCATGATCGGCGGCGGCGGCCCGCCCTCAGGCAGCACAAAGCCGCCCTGCGTCGGCCGAAGCTCATCCGTCAGCGCCGGCTTCACGATCGCCAGCTTTCCCACCGAGTCCGGCCCTTGGAAAAGATTCCCCTGCGCGTCCACCGTCAACTGCCCCTTCTTCGGGTCCACCGTCAACGGCCCGGACCGCCCCTGCACGATGTAGCCGTCGCGGTTCACCAGCTCGAACTGGTCGTTCACGTGGAACGACCCATCACGCGTCAGCAACATCCGGCCATCCGGCGTCTTCACCTGAAAGAAACCCGGACCACGCAGCGCCATATCCGTCTGCTGATCCCCCGGCACAAGCGGCCCGTCCTGAAAATCCAGCTTCGTGTAGGCCTGCGGCATCGTCGTCGACAACACCTGCTCAAAGCCCCCCGCCGTCGATGCGGGCATCGAGCCCGTCGGCACACCCTGCATCGCCGCCGAAACCTGCTTGTACCCATTCACCGTGCTCGACGCGATGTTCCGCGACAGCACCTCCTGCCAAGCTTCAAGCGACCGCAGCGCCGACGCGCCCTGGTATAGCCCTGTGTTCATGCTCCCTCCGTGGAGCAGAACCAGTGCCATGAAACATAAGTCGTTTTAGCCCAACGACTTTTTCTTCTAAAGTCCACAGGGCGGCAAATCCTGCCGCCTCCTTTACCCCCTGTGGCGGGCACGTCTTGCCCGACCCGGAAACCTCCCCGGCCCCACGGTGGAACGCTTTTCGCCAGGCCGCCCGGCCATCCCTGCCACGGCTTTGCCGGGCTTCTGGAAGACGCACGCGCCTGCGCCCCCGGCTCAATACTCGCACATCAGCTCAATCCGCTGGCCGCACGTGCACGTCACCACGATCTTCGAAACCACGCCATCCTCCGCCACAAGCTCCACCTTCGGCTCATGCGGATTCCCAGGCCGGTGGCCCGCCGCAGGCGCCGCAGGCGGCCGCGCCTGTTCGGCAGCCCCGCCCAGCCCCGCGAGACCGCCCGCTTTCTCGCGCGGCAGCTTCGCCTTACCCACCTTTTCCCGGCCCTTTAAAAAGCTCTCCATAAAAAATCCTTCGCCTTACTTGAAGTTCCCGCCCGGCCGCCCCACCGCCAGGCTCAGCTCGATCCGCTGGTTTGCCTCCGCCTCCGACGGAATGTTCGGCAAAGGCCGCGAATCCCCAAAACCCGTCACCCGGTCGATCTTTTCCGGGTGCAGCGCGTAAAATTCCAGCTTCCGGCGCACCGCGTTCGCCCGGTCCGCCGTCAGTTCCCACGCCCCGTACTCGCCCCTCACCTTGAAGCCCGCCGGCGTGAACGAATCGATGCGCACGCGCATGTCGTACTGCTCCAGCAGCCACGCCACGTTCTGCATCACAAAGTCGCCCCATTCGGTAAACCGCGTCGTGTCCTTCACAAACACCGGCTGACGCCCCCGGTCGAACACCGTGATCCGCAGCCCGTCCGACGTCACCCGGATCTCGATCGGCTTGTCCTCCAGGTTCTCGTCCACCTGCAGCAACCGGTAAAACTCCTGCGCCAGCTTGTGCATCGTCGGGATGTCGATGTTCGACGACGGCGACGCCTTGCCCTCGTTGATCTTCGACGGACCACCCGACTGCCCCGTGATCACGCCCACCTGGTTTTGCAGCGGCGCGTTGAACGGGTTCTGGAAGTACTTCGACGTCGCTATGCGGATCTCCTCATCCTGCGCCGAAATCCACAGCACCATGAAAAGCGCCATCATCGCCGTCACAAAGTCGGCGTATGCCACCTTCCACGCTCCGCCGTGGTGGTCTCCATGTCCCTTTTTCTTGCCCATGCCGTGTGTGCCCGCTTCGCCCGAAAACGTTTTTAGCCGCCGCCCCCACCGCCACCCAGCGCCTTGAGCATCGTCTCAAGCTCCTCCGCGCTCGGCTGGATCGCCTTGTCCAGAGACCGCCGCGCGATCTCAATCGCCATCATCGGCGCAAGGCCCTTCGCAAACCCGGAAATCGCCTTCGCCATCACGTAGAAATATTGGAAGTGCGCCGCGTGGGAGAACCCGATCTTGCGCGCCAGCGGGTTCGCAAACCCATACGCGAAGAACACCCCCAGCAGCGTCCCCGTCAGCGCCGCCGCCACCTTCTCACCCACCTTCTCCGGACCCTCCGAAATCGCGTTCATCGTGTTGATGATGCCCAGCACCGCCGCCACAATGCCAATGCCCGGCAGCGAGTCCGCCACCAGCGACAACACCCCCACCGCGTGGTGCGCCTCCGCCTCCTTCGCCTCAATTTCCGACTCCAGAACCTCCTGCAACTGGTCAGGCTTGATCTTGCCGTCAATGATCGGCCGCAGCGCGCTCACCAGGAACTCCACGCGCTCCTTGTCGTTAAGCACCGACGGGTATTTCGTGAAAATGCTGCTGCTCTTCGGGTCCGACATGTGCTCGTCCAGCGCAATCAGCCCGTTACGGCGCCCGATCATGAAGATCTCATACAAGATCTTCAGCAAGTCGATGAAATCGTCCCTCCCCACGCCCTTGCTGCTCAGCTCGTGCTGAATGTCGTGCAGCAGGTTCATCAGAATCTGCTTGGGGCTCGCAATAATAAGCATCCCCAGCGAAATCCCGCCGATCACGACGAACTCCGAAGCGTGCGCCAGCGCCTTGAGCTGGCCGCCCGCCATCATGAACCCGCCGAGCATCGCGACGAAGACGATAACTGCGCCTACAATTACAAGCATGGGGGAAAGCCTAGCGTTTGAGCAGACGGCTCAAGTGGCCGCGCAGGGTGTTCAGCGCCTGAGAGTGTATCTGGCAAATCCGCGATTCGGTCAAGCCGAACACCTCCGCGATTTCCGCCAGCCGCAGCCCTTCCAGGTAGTACATCGCCAGCACCTTGCGCGGGATCTCCGGCAACGCCTCCAGGCGGTCCCGCAGCAACTCCAGCACCTCGTGGTCCTCGGCCACATCCCGGCCATCCTTCTGCGTCAGATCCGAAATCGTCTCGTGCAGCGCCGGCGTCTCGTCGTCCCCCGGCACAACCGGGCAATCCAGCGGCACCAGGTACACCGGCTGGCGCGACTCCCGCAGCTTGCGCTGCTCCTCCGGCGTGATCGAAAGCGCCTCCTCAATGTCGGCCTCACCGGCCTCGCGGTGCAGCTTGCCCTCAAGCTCCTCCACCGCACGCTGGTACTTCTTCAAGTTGATCCGCGCGATACGCGGCATCCAGTCCAGCCGACGAAGCTCGTCCAGCAGCGCCCCGCGGATGCGCAAGGCCGCATACGGCCCAAACGCCTTGCTCTTTTCCGGGTCGTAGTTGCGCGACGCCGTGATGATCCCGCCCAGCGCCACGCTGTAAATGTCCTCCACATCCACCGAGTCGGGGAAGTAGATGCGCATGCGCGACACTATGCTCTTCACCAGAGGCAAGTACGCCTTCACCAGGTCCCACTTCGGCTCCTGCTTCGGCTCGGTGGTCTGTTGGTAAGCGCGACCTGCGCGCGCACGGGCGCCGCCCGCGTTCGGGATGTCCGCTTCAGGCATGGAAGGCAAGGTAGACGTCATGGTGATTCTCCCTGTTTTTCAGATGGTTCTATCGGTTCGCTCCCGCCTTACCGGCGGCTCCTGGTGCTCCGGCGGGGCGTGCGGCCCCTCCCGGCGCGGCTTTTGCGCCCTGACCCTGCGGGCCGTTTGCTGCTGCGGCCGCCGCGGCTTCCTCGGCGGCCATCTTCTTGCGCAGCTCCATCTGCTTCTGCATTTGCGCGGCGCGCACGTTCGTCGTCACGACGTGGATCAGCCCCTTCATAAGGAGCGCACCCACCACCGTGCCGATTGACGCGCTGAAAAGAATGTCACTCTGGTCGTTCTTCGCAGCCACCCCGCCCACAAACGCGACGGCAAACCCAAGCAGCCCTCCCAAAATCAGGAAGAACTTGCTCTGCCCGCCTGTCTCCATCTGCTGCTTCATAGCTGCGGCTCCCATAAGTGCTCGTTTTTAGAGTAGTTAGTTCAAGAACGCCGGGAACGTCTTCTCCATCATGTAGTCTAGGACGTTCTCCGACATGTCCGCCGTCACGTTCTGGCCATGGCCCAGGAACAGCGCGGGCAAGTTGCCCCGCAGCAGGTACTGCCATAGCCGCGTGTGGTCCGAAATTTCATCAAGGTGCGTGAACACCAGGTGCGTCGCCCGCATTTCCTGGCCCATCGCAAACGTGGACTGCACCAGGTCGCGCCCGTAAGCCGCGTTCACCACCAGCACCCGCGTATCCACGCGCAGCGCGTCCAGCCGCGCCGTCAGGGCCCGGCGCTCCTCGCGCTCCGCAGTCGTCACGCCCGGCAAGTCGATGTAAAGCGGCTCGTCATCGGCAATCAGGTCCAAGTCCACCGGATCGCGCAGGAACGGCACGTTCAGGACCTCGCAGAACACGCGCAGCGCGTCATCCGGGTTCGGCGTCTCGTTTTCCAGCTTCAGCACCCGCGCCGTGCGCCGGTGAATGAACACG
Source organism: uncultured Opitutales bacterium (assembly GCA_964593675.1). GTDB lineage: Bacteria > Verrucomicrobiota > Verrucomicrobiia > Opitutales > CAZQIE01 > CAZQIE01. Next base: position 5,586 of record CAZQIE010000051.1, on the reverse strand, counting down.
TCCGAAGCCAGCCTCTTGCAAAGCGCCGTCGTCTTGCCCACACCCGGCGTCCCCATAAAAGCCACCCGCAGCGTCACCGGCCGCGCCGGCACCCGCCGATACTCCTCCGACAACCACTGGAAGACCTCCGCCAACGCCGTCGCCAGCGGCAACGTCGACAACCGCGGCCACGCCGGCGAGTTTTCAAGCCGCGCCACCAGCGCCTCGTCGAACTGCGCCTTGCGCAGCAGGCTCGACAAATCCATCTGCCGGTCCGCCACCCGCGCCACCGCCTTCGCGCTCGCCGCCACCGCCTCTTCGCGGGATGCCCCCTGCTCATACACCCGCGCCGCCGTCTTCGGCCCAGCCACAGGGGCCACCGCCGGAGCCGCTGCCTGCGCGGGCGCCGCCGGGGCAACCGCTTGCGGAGCCGCGGGAGCCGCCGCCGCCGCCTCAAGCTGCGCCTTCGGCAACACCGTCGCGATCACCTCAAGCTTCGGCGAGCTCAGGAACTTCGAAAGCCCCTTGCCGTCCACCTGCTTCACCGAAAGCACCCGGGCGTTTTCACCCAAGTGCTCGCGGATCACCGCAACGGCCTCTTCGGCCGACTTTACCACAAAGCGGAACTTGCGCCCTTCGAGCGAAGCGGCGGGCGTGCCGGGGACAGGATTTGAAGGATTGGCGGTCATGGTTTACTCCTAGGCCATTGCCGGCTGCAACTGCGGCGCGGCCGCGCCCTTCATTTCGCCCGCACCGTTGCCGGGCGGCAAGGTGATTATCCCAACCGACTGCACCTGCACCTCGTTCGGCAGCTCCTGGTAGGCCAGCACCACCATCCGCGGGAAGCTCGGTTCGAAGAACCGCTTGAACGCCAACCGCAGCTCCGTCGTCGTCAGCACCACCGGCTCCATGCCCTTTTCGGACATCGCCGTCAGCCGCGGTTCCAGCTCCCGCAGCATGTGGCCCGTCAAGTCCGGGTCCATCAGCAGGCTCACGTCCACCTGCGTCCGCTTCACCCGCTGCACCAGCTGTTGCTCCAGCCGCGGGTCCAGCGTCAGTGCCTGGATCTGGTTCGGCTCCACCTCGTATTGCTGCACAAAATACACGCCCAGGCGCTTGCGCACCTGCTCCGAAAGCTCGTCCGGGTTCTTCGTAAGCCCCGCAAAGTCCGCGATCGTCTCCAACACCAGCGTCAGGTTCTTGATCGGCAGCTTCTCGCGCAGCAAGTTCTGCAGCACGCGCTGGATCAGACCCACCGAAGCCAGGTCCGGCAGCAACTCGTTCACCAGCGTCGGGTTCTTCTCCTTCACCGTCTCCATCAGCTTCTGGACGTCCTCGCGCTCCAGGATGTGCGCCGCATTGTCGCGCAGCGTCTCGGAAAGGTGCGTGATCAGCACGCTCGTGGCGTCCACCACCGTGTAGCCGTTGATCTCAGCCGTCTTGCGCTCCTCCTCCGGAATCCACACGGCCTCCAGGTTGAACACCGGCTCCACCGTCGGGATGCCCTTCAGCGTCACCGTGCTGTTCGCCACGTTCATCGCCAGCCACCGGTTCGGCACCAGGTTGCTCCGCGCCAGCTCCTTGCCGCGCAGCAGGAAACGGTACTGCGTGTTCTCAAGCTCCAGGTTGTCGCGGATCGCGATCGGCGGAATGATCACGCCCATCTCACGCGCAAACTTCTGGCGCACCCCCGTGATGCGCTCAAGCAAGTCCCCGTGCTGCCGCGTGTCCGCAAGCCCCAGCAACGTGTAACCCAGCTCGATCGCGAACACGTCCGTCCCGATCATCTTCTGCAAGTCCGCCAGCGAACCCGGTTGCGGCCCCGCAGGAGCCTCCGGCAACGCCGCCGCACCCGCCCCGCCCGGCAGCGCCGCAGCCCCACCCGCCGCAGCACCCGCCACCGCAGCAGCACCCGCCGGCGCCATCGTAAATTCGTCCGACGTCCAGTAGCCCTTCTTCTTCAGCAACCGCGCGATCCCCACGCACACGCAACCCAGCGAGAAGAACGGCAGGAACGGCATCCCCGGAAGGAACGCGAACACGAAGAGCATCACACCGCACGCGTAAATCGCCTTCGGGTAGACCGTGAGCGTGCGGCCCATGATGATACCCATGTTCTCCTTCTCCGAAGAACGCGTGATCAGCACACCCGCCGCCACCGAAATCACCAGCGCCGGCACCTGCGACACCAGACCGTCACCAATGCTCAGCAGCGTGTACTTTTGCAGCGCCTGCACCAGCGGCAGGTTCTTCTGGAACACACCAATGCCGATGCCTCCCACCACGTTGATGATCGTGATCAGGATGCCCGCCACCGCGTCACCACGCACAAACTTGCTCGCACCGTCCATCGACCCGTAAAAGTCCGCCTCGCGCTGGATCTTCTGGCGGCGCTCGTTCGCCTTCACCTCGTCGATCACCCCCGCGTTCAACTCCGCGTCAATCGACATCTGCTTACCCGGCATCGCGTCCAACGTGAAGCGCGCCGCCACTTCGGCGATACGGCCCGCACCTTTCGTGATCACGACGAAGTTGATGACGATCAGGATGAAGAACACCACCGTGCCCACCACGTAGTTCCCGCGAACCACAAAATTGCCGAACACCTGAATCACCTCGCCCGCGTAGCCGTCGAGCAGGATCAGGCGCGTTGTCGCCACGTTCAACCCCAACCGGAACAACGTCACCGCCAACAGCAACGTCGGGAACACCGAGAAATCCGACGGATCCTTCACATACACCACGATCAGCAGCGTCAGCAGCGAGATCCCGATGCTCATCGCCAGCAGCAAGTCCAGCAGCACCGGCGGCACCGGCAGCACCAGGATGACAATCGTGCCGAACAGCGCCACAATCATCCCGATCTCCGGATTCCGGAGCAGGAAGCTCGCGCGAGGCTTTGGTGTATCTAGTGAAGGGTTCATTCTGAACGTTCCAGGTTACGCGACTTTCTTCGCCCGCAGGCCCTTCTTCGGAGCCGTCTTCGCCGCAAGCGCCGCCGCATCACGCCGGCGCGCCTCCAGCCTGTGGAAGTAGTAGCGGTGGGTGCGGTAAACGTGCGCCAGGATCTGCGCCACCACCTCGAACAGCTCGACCGGGATGGAGCGCCCCACCTTGCCCAGCTTGTACAGCATGCGCGCCACGATCTTGTTCTCGACCGTGGGCACCCCGTGCTGCTTCGCCACTTCCTTGATCTTCAACGCAAAAAGATTCTGCCCCTTCGCCACGATCACCGGCGCCGTGTCCTTGCCACGCTCATACTTCAGCGCCACCGCGTAGTGCGTCGGGTTCGTCACCACCACGTCCGCCGTCGGCACCGCGTTCAGCGACTGCTTCTGCATCAACCGCCGCGCCGCCTGCCGCTGCGCCGTCTTCACGTGCTGCGGCACGTCCTGGTTCTTCTGCTCCTGTTTGACCTCCTCGTGGGTCATCATCAGGTCCTTGTGGTGCCGCCACCTCTGGTAGAGGAAGTGGATCATCCCGATAAACGAGATCGCCAGAATCAGGCGCACCAGCACCACCAGCAGCGAGTTGTAGATGAACTCGCCCACACGCACGATGTCCACCGGCGTGAAGAAAATCGGATCGCTCAGGATCTGCTTGATCGCCCCCCACAGGATCACCGCAACCGCCCCAAACTTCAGCAAGTCCACCAGGAACTGCACCATCCCCTGCTTCGAGAAAATGTTTTTGAAATTCGTCACCGGGTTGAACTTCTCGATCTTCGGCTCAAACACCTTCGGGCTCAGACGGAACGCCGTTTGCGCCCCACCCGCCAGAACCGCCGCCACCGAGCACCCCAAAAGCATCGGCGCCAACATCGCCGCCACACCCGCCATCCCCTCCGTCACCATCCCGCACACGCTCTCCTCCGTCACCGGCAGCGCCCCGAGGTTCGCGAACACATACGCCGAAACCTCAAACAAAAGCTTCACGTTCTCCTTCATCCCGAACGCCAGCGCGCAATACCCCGCCAACAGCACAAACGCCACGCCAAGCTCCGGAGCCTTCGGGAAGTTCCCGTTCTCCCAAGCCTCCGCAAGCTTCTTGCCGGACGGCTCGAATGTCTTGCTGCTGTCGTCTGCCTCTTCGGACATAAAGTTTGTCTCAAGTTCGCTTCTGCTCGGTCGACTCTTCTTTGTGAGAGAAGAGACGGTCTGCACAAAGCAGAACCAATGCCACAAAACAGTAGTTGTTGAAAGCCAGCGACTTGCCATCGCTGGAAAAGCGGTCGGGCATATTTTGCCCGGCCGCTTTTATATTTCCAAGCCCCCCTTTCCGCGCCCATCCCGGCACAAATTGCCGCCCCCTGCGTCGCCCTTCGCGGCCCCAGCGCCAATTTGTGGACACAGCCCGCGTCGCGAACAATCGGCCCACGCCGTGCGTAATTTTTTAGCCCCCGCCCCCACCGTCCCCTGCGTCGCCCTTCGCGGCCCCAGCGCCAATTTGTGGACACGGCCCCCGTCGCGAACAATCGGCCCACGCCGTGCGTGGTGGGGTTGAGCCTTGAACCCGGAGCGCCGGCCCCCAAACTCTCCCCTTTACGCCTGCACCATGCCGGTCATCCGCATCCTACCCGACCGAGTCGCCAACCAGATCGCCGCCGGCGAAGTGGTGGAGCGCCCTGCTGCGGTCGTAAAGGAGCTCCTGGAAAACAGCCTGGATGCCGGCGCCACGCAGCTTGAGATCGAGTTCCGCCACGGCGGCAAAAGCTACATCCGCGTCGAAGACAACGGCTGCGGCATGGCCCCCGACGACGCCATGCTGTCCCTTGAGCGCCACGCCACCAGCAAGCTCCGCGAAGCCACGGACCTCGACGCCGTGCGCACCTACGGCTTCCGCGGCGAAGCCCTCCCCTCCATTGCCAGCGTCTCCCGCTTCACCCTCCAGACCCGCGCGGCCACGCACGAACACGGCACCGAGATCCGCGTCGACGGCGGGCGCCTCGTCCACCAGCGCGAATGCGGCCGCCCCGTCGGCACCCGCATCGAAGTCGCCCACCTCTTCAACAGCGTCCCTGCACGCCGCAAGTTCCTAAAAACCGACACCACGGAAGCGGCCCACATCACGCACCTCGTCCGCCTCTACGCCGTTGCCCGCCCAGACGTCGCCTTCACCCTCCTTGAAGACGGCCGCACCCTCTTCCAATCCCCCCGAGCCACCACCCTGCGCGACCGCATCGCCGCCATCTGGGGAAAGCACCTCGCCGCGGACCTCACTGAAATCCCCACCGCCGCCCTCGGCGACCTCCGCCTCTCCGGCCTCCTCGCCAAGCCCGGCATCGGCCGCCCCGCGCGCCACGAAACCATCACCCTCGTCAACGGGCGCCCCGTGGACAGCCGCACCCTCACGTGCGCCCTCCTCGAAGCCTACCACACCTACGTCCCCAAAGGCCGCTACCCCCCCGCCTTCCTTTTCCTCGAAATCGACCCCTCAGGCGTGGACGTCAACGTCCACCCCGCCAAACGCGAAGTCCGCTTCCGCGATGAAAGCCGGGTGCGCCAGTTCCTCTTGAACGCCGTCCTCGCCCGGCTCACTGCGCTCGCCGGGGACGTCCTTACCCTGCCCCCGCGCCCCACACCCGACGCCCCTGACTTCCCCCCTCCC
>CAZQIE010000050.1:0-22494 GCA_964593675.1 uncultured Opitutales bacterium | reverse complement strand
TACCTCGCCTCCGCCCTCCTGTGGCTGTAACCCATATGTCGATTGGCCCTAGGCCCTGAGCTTTGCGCAGAAATTCTTGATCCGGGTCAGGCCCTTCTCAAGCACGGCGTCGGACGTGGCGTAGCTGAGGCGAATGTAATCATCCGCGCCAAACGCAACGCCGGGGACGACGGCGACGAGCTCGTCCTCAAGCAGCTTCGCCGAGAAGTCCGACGACGACATCTTGAAAGACGAGATGTTCGGGAACAGGTAGAACGCACCCTGGGCACGCGCACACTTGATGCCGGGGATGGCGTTGAGGCCCGCGAGGAGGCTGAGGCGGCGGCGGTCGAAGACTTCGAGCATCTTCTTGAGCGCGTCCGCCGCGGCCTGCTGCTGCTGGAGCGCAGCGAGGGCGCCAAACTGCGCGAACGTGGTGGCGTTCGAGGTCGTCTGGCTCTGCAGGTCTGCAACGGCGTTGGCAACCTTGGGGGCCGCAACGAGCGTGCCCAGGCGCCAGCCGGTCATCGAGTAGGTCTTGCTGAAGCCGGAGCAAATGATGGTGAGGGCGGCGGCTTCCTTGGAGAACGAAGCCGGGCTCGCGAACTCCATGCCATCATAGAGCAGGTGCTCGTAAATTTCGTCGGACAGGATGTAGATGCCGGCCTGGACGGCGACGTCGGTGAGGGCCTGGAGCTCGGCCTTCGTGTAAACAGCGCCGGTCGGGTTCGAGGGGCTGTTGATAACGACCATGCGCGTGCGGGGCGTGATCGCGGCCTTGAGCTGCGCCGGGGTGATCTTGAAGCCCGTGTCGTCGCCGGCGAAGATGAACTTCGGGGTCGCGCCCGCGAGCTTGACCATCTCGGGGTAGCTTACCCAATACGGCGCGGGGATGATGACTTCGTCACCGGGACCGGCGACAGCGAGGATGGCCAGGTAGCAGGAGTACTTGCCACCGGGGCTGACGACGACCTGCGAGTCCTTAACGTCGGCGACCTTGCGCACGTTCTTGTAGTACTCGGCAAGGGCCGTGCGGAGCGCGGGAAGGCCGGCGGCGGGAATGTACTTCGTCTGGCCGTCCTTGAGCGCCTTGATGCAGGCTTCCTTAATGAAGTCCGGCGTGTCGAAATCAGGTTCACCGGCACCGAAGCCGCAGACGTCCTTGCCCGCGGCCTTGAGGGCCTTGGCTTTGGCGTCAACGGCCAGCGTTGGTGAGGGCGCGATATTTTGCGCCCACGGCGACAGCTTGAGTTCCCCGATTGGCATAACGATTCCCACTTCGATGGTTGAAAAAACCCCTGCGCAGCCCCACGGTCGCGTCCACTCACGACAGAAGAGCCCGTCCCGCGCGGGCCACAGACGGGCCGTCCGCGCAAAACGGGCATCACTGTTTTAAACTTTCCGGGCTTGGCAACCAAAAACCCGTTTCACTTTGAAACGAGATAAGGGCAGCTAATAGCGCGCAAACCCGACCACCGCCTGGCGGGGTGGGATTGCGAGTTAAGGAAAGAGATGTGCGCAACCGCGCGACAGGGCCTTGTTAAGTGCTGGCAGGGCCGCCGGCGATGCGTCTGAAAAGGTGCCTTACACCGGCCCCGGAAGGGAACGATGTTCAGGCCCCGTGCAAAATCGGCCAGCCGACCTTACTTTGCCTTCTTCTTTGCGGGGGCCTTCTTCGCCGGAGCCGCAGCCTTCTTGGCGGGCGCCGCTTTCTTGGCGGGTGCCACAGCCTTCTTGGCCGGAGCCTTCTTCGCAGCCGGCTTCTTGGCGGCAGCCTTCACGGGAGCAGCCTTCTTGGGAGCCGCTGCCTTCTTGGCGGGAGCCTTTTTCACCGCCGTTTTCTTTGCAGGGGTAGTAGCCTTTTTTGCCTGTGCCATGGTTTGTAGGTTGGGTGTTATTCCTTGTCGGTTCGACAGCAGCGCATCCAGCGCCGCCCGAAGCAGGTCTCCGACGCTGATGCCGCGCTGGCGGGCGAAGCCAGTAAGCTGATCACGCGTCTCCAAAGGCAGCCGCACCGAGATCTGGCGGTGCTCACGCAATGCGGGCTCAAAGCCCGAAAGGTCGAATTGGTCGACAGCCGCACGAACAACCTCACTTATCGAGGCCGCCCCGGCGTCGTGTTGAAATTGCTCGATCCGGGCGAGAAGGCCCTGATCCAAGTCAAACGTTAACGGCGAGGTTGCGGCGGAAGTTGTCTGAGCCATCGTGTTTGGTTTGCGTTAAACCGGCCCAAACCGCATGAAACTGCGGCCCGTAGCGTGTGAGGCGCCCCATTGGCACCCCGCGCTGTCGTTGAAAAATAAATACTGTATTGAAAAAAGCAATACTAATATCAGGCATGAAGGCTAGAACTTCCTCGCAGGCGCGTTGGCGCTTGATCGCGTATTTGGCGGCCGCCGGCGCCGCCGTGCTGTGCGCTTTGGTGGCGTTTTTCGCAGTTCGTGAACGGGGGGCTGACGCGGCGCGGCCGGCTGAAGGAGCGGTGACTGCGGCCCAAAGTGCGGTGGTGCGGGCGTGGGTGCCGGATGACGCGAACGCTGCGGGAGGCAGTGGAAAGGGGTTGCCTATGCCAGCCTCCGGAGCCATGTTCCCGTCGACTGAGGCTTCCATTGCCTCACCTGATTTTCCCGAAAACATGAACCTAGAGCCCATCGTTGTCCTCGAGACGAACCAAGGCGCAATCGAGCTGAAGCTCATGCCGCTCATCGCACCGAAAGCGTGTGAAAACTTCATCGGCCTCGCCAAAAAAGGCTATTACGACGGGGTGGTCTTCCACCGCGTGATCAAGAGCTTTATGGTCCAGGGCGGCGACCCGACGGGCACCGGCATGGGTGGCGAATCCATCTGGGGCAAGGACTTCAAGGACGAGTGCAGCCCGGACGTCAAGTTCACGAAGAAGGGGCTGCTCGCCATGGCGAACGCGGGCCCCAACACGAACGGGAGCCAGTTCTTCATTACGACGACGACGACGCCGTGGCTGCACATGCGCCACACGATTTTCGGCGAAGTCGTGACGGGCTACGATGTCGTTGAGAAGATTGAGAACACGAAGACGGACCCGTCGGACCGTCCGATCGAAAAGCAGTACATCAAGCGGGCGTGGGTGAAGGACGACGCGCCGGCCAAGAAGTAACGCGAGCAAAGCGCCGCTCTCGCCCGAACAGGGCGTGCAAAGGCACAGTGAAGCGCCGGCCCCATCGGGTCGGCGCTTCTTGTTTTTTGGGTGCAATGGCTGTCGGGATCGTATATTCAGGAAGGAGCTACACTTGATTCTGGATTCGCAGAGACCGCCCACTACCCGGCCGCTGCGGGTCTTTCACCACTGCGACTTTAGAACGTTCCGCTGATGGATAACCTCCCTAACCCTCAGCAGGCCGGGGGGCCGTCGATGCCGGTCCACACCTGGAGCCCGCCGAATACGAACGCGTGCGTTATGCTCGCGCTGCACGGGTTCACGGGTTCCGGTGAAGACTTCCGGCCCCTTGCCCAAGCGTTGCCCGAGCTGTGCTGGGTGGCTCCGGACCTTCCGGGACACATTCCTGGCGGGACGCCGCCGCTTCCGGACACGGTCACGCTGGAAAGCTGCATGTCGGCGCTCGATGCGATCGCGCGGAACATGCTGAGCGCCCCGGTGCTTTTGGGCTACTCGATGGGCGGACGTCTGGCGCTCTCACTGGCCCTGCGGCACCAGCCGCCGCCGCTGTCGGGCGTGGTTCTTATCGGTGCGACTCCGGGCATAGCCGACGCCTCGGAGCGCTCCGCGCGTAGGGCCGCGGACAACGATCTTGCGGACATGATTGAGCGCCGGGGGATCGAAGCTTTTCTTGCCCACTGGCAGCAGCAACCGGCAATCGGGAGCCAGAAGCGCATCGTGCCGCCGATCAAGGAGCCGATGCAGGCGCGTCGCCGCATACAGAACCCCCACGGCCTCGCGACCGCGCTAAGGTCGCTCGGCACGGGGGTGATGCCGCCGCTGTGGGACAGCCTTTCGCGGCTGCGTTGCCCGGTGCTCCTCGTTACCGGGGCGGAGGACGCAAAGTTTTCGGAGATTTCCGAGCGCATGCGGCGCGCGATTCCGCACGCGGAGCACCGCGTCATCCCGGATGCCGGCCATGCGGCCCATCTGGAAGCGCCGGGTGCGTTTGTCGATGTGCTTCGGAACTGGCTACATCGGCAGCGGCTCGTTACCTCCGCGTAAGCAGGGAGCCTATCCCGGGAGCGTGGCTGCGCGCTTGAGTTTTGGGACGGACCGGATCAGCTTTTTTGCCGCTGCCAGTGCGTGTTCAAGGTTCGGTCTGCCTTCGAGCGGGCCGTACCGCAGTGCCAGCAAGTCCGCGCGGGCGGACCGCCACGCAGCCTCCTGATCAGGGGACAGGATACTTAGCACCCGAACCTCCGACCAGGCGCGCTCGAACCGGCGGAGCATGGCTCCGGCTTCGGCCCGCACCGGATCGAGCGACTCCCCTGCCCTTCCGCCGGAAGCCCCGCAGAACAGCCTGAAACGGAAGCGGCGTGCCGCCCAGGCCAGCGCGGTCAACAAGGCGGCCGCAGCGCCGACACGGAGCGCGCGGGCGAAGTCCCAGGGCTGTTGCAGCCACTCGCGGACGCGGTTTCCGCCCGAGCGCAGGGACTCCTGCAAGGAATCGAGGAGACTGCGGCTGGTTTGTGCCAGCGATTCGGTCATCTCAACCTGGTCTTGCTGGTCGAAGTTGACGACACGCCGGTACCAGAGAATGCGCAGGCTGTCCAGCCATGCGTCCCAGCCTACCTGGCGGCTCAGTGTACCACGCCCCGTCTCCTCACCGGGCTCACCTTCAACTGTAGTTGCGCCAGGGGTCGGGTCCACGCGGAGCCACGCGCCTTCGCCGTCAAAGACCTCCACCCAGGCGTGTGCGTCTTTGGCGCGGATAACGAGGTAATTCTCGATGTCGTTCCAGGCGCCCCCGTTGAATCCCGCCACGACGCGCGACGGCCAGCCCGCGGCGCGGGCAAGCAAGGCGAAGCTTCCGGCGAAGTGTTCGCACCAACCGGGCTCCCGAGATTGCAGCCACGCCACAAGCGGGTCGCCCGCGGCCTTTGGTTTGCGGGCCGTCTTCATGCTATAGGCGTGCCGGAGCCGCAGGTGCTCCACCGCCCGCGGTATGAACTCAGCAAGCGGGAGCGGGCGCCCTCCGGAGATTTCCGAGACCATGGCGCGCAGGCGTTCACGATCCTCTTCGCGGGACGGCAGGACCAGGGTTGTCTCCGGATAATGGATACGCCCAGCTGGCTGGCCGTAGCGCGGGCTACGCTGCTGGGCCTGAAGTTTTCTCAGAACTTCAACCTCGTCCGCGGGCGCGGCAAGACGGCCGCTGGTGTCCATACGTTCGACGCGGTAGGCAAACAGGTTCGGTGGCACTTCCTCGAGCCGGTATAGGAACGGATCCGGCGCCACCTTGATCTCGGTAATCTTCTGGAAGCGCATCTCCGCGAACGGCCCGAGCAGCGGGAGAAAACGCGAGACGTTGCCTTCGAGGTAGAAATTCCAAAGGCCCTCGACCGCGGAGGCGGGCCTGCGTCCATGGTAGCGGGCATCAATTTCCAGACGGCGCGACGCGCGGGTGCGGCCCGGCTGATCGAAGACGGAATTGCGGAAGGTGCCGTCCTCTAGTCGATCAAGTGTGATCATGCGCCAGTAAAGGTCTCGCGGCAGGGCGGCCCGGGAGGGTGGTTCCACGCGCAGTGACACCGCATTGCTCTCCTTGATCTCGGTGACGTCGCCAAAGGTTATGCTCTCGCTGAAACCGGATTCCGCGCGGCCCTGGAGTTTCAGGAGCGGCACAGCCGCTTCCAGCCGGAAGCGCGGCAGCGACACGAAGATGACCGTTCCGACAAGCACGGCGGCGAGAAACAACGCCGCGGCAAGTCCCGACATGCGGAGGTCCAGTCCTTCCCACACGCGCCGCGCAAAATGGGGCCAGCGGAAGTTCTGGAGGTTCTCAAAGTCCAGCGTGCGCGGGGACCCGCCCGATTCCAAGACGGTGATGAGGAAGAGCACCACCATGGCCACGGGCATGAAAAGGAGGATCTGGAGCGCAAAGAGGAGTGAAACGCTGAGCACGCCGGCGACCGTGACGATGAAGAGGTTCAGCAGGACAAGCTGCAGGTCCTCCCGCCGGCGCCGGTACTGCAGGCAACGCAGCATGGCGAGGAACGTGATCATGCGGAGCATGGGCGGCAGGAAGTCCCGCCCGCTCAGGACGAAGTCGATTGCTATGATCGCGGCGAGGCCGGGGCCTGCGTGGCGCCACACGGTCTCGGGAATCCGGGCGGGCAGCGCGGGCCTGAGCAGGACGGCGACGATGACGCCGCACATGCAGAGGAGGAGTGCGCGGGTGCCGAGGTCGAGCGCGCCAAGCGTCCAGAAGGCCAGGAGCGTCAGTACGCCGCCAAGGACCCACTTGAGCTGAAGCAGCTCCTCCGTGTTAAGCGCTACCCGCGACATGGCCTCCGAGGAAAATATCGACGGCCCCGTGCAAGCCAGGCCGGAAGGTTATGGTTGAGGCGCCGGACGCAAGGGTGGCTGGCCCGACGTGTGGCACGCGGTCCAGCACCGCGAGCTCGTCAAGAAACGCATGGAGGTCGGCAAGGCGTTTTATGGGGGCAACCGGCATGTCATTGACCGCGACTGCGGCGAGCCGCCCTTCGCGAAAAAGGTCTTCCGCAAGCGTGGCAGCCGCACGGCACAGGAGCTCAAACTGCGCGTCGTCACGCCACGCTTCCGCGCGCGTCTCGAGGTGCAGCGTGAAGCATTCCTCCGTCTCCTCGCCCGTCTGCCGCACTACGAGCTCCCGCAACCGCGCACTCGCCTTCCAGTGCACAAGACGGGGGGCGTCGCCCGCCCGGTAGGGACGCAGCCCCAGGAGTTCCGCGCCGGGGCCGGGCCTGCGCCGGCTTTCTCCAGCCTTACGCGCATGACGGTTGCCGGGGATCGAGAACGTGTATGCCACGCGGCCGGGCCACACGCGCACCGGGCACTCCATGCCTCCGGCGACCACCTTCCTCAAAAACCCGAAGGGAAACTGGGATTCCACGCCTGAGATGCGCACCACCTCCACGCCACGCTGCGCGCCCTGAAACACCCAGCTCAGGCCCAGAGTCGCACCGCCATCGAGCCGGGCTTCCTGAAAAACCGTGCCTTGCTGGCGCGCGCGGACGGCCTCGACGCGGAAGCCCAGGCAGTAGGTGGGCAAAACCTTCTTGCCGTTCAGGAGCTCAATTCGCAGCGCCGCGCTCTCGCCCTCCCGAAAGTGCGGTGGACAGACCAGGCGCCACTTTGCGCCACGCAGGTTCTGCCACGAGAGCAGACCGCTCACCACGAGGCTGGAGAGCATCAGGGAGAGCGTCATGAACAGGATGTTCGAGGCGTTGTTGTACGCCGCCGACCCGATGCCGATGGCCACGATAACGAGCGCGCAACCGGCGAAAGTCGGGACCGTCTGGTTCCCCTGCGGCGGTTTGATGAGGTACCAGAGGAGCCGCCACAGGCGTTCTGCCGCCGAGGCCTGCCCGCGCGTGAAAACGTGGGCGTCTGCCCACGCCCCCCCGCTTGCGGTCGAATTGATGGAGGGTTTTCCCATAGCACGCACCGGCTACACGGGTGGCGGAATGGCGTCCATAATGCGCCCGAGGATGCCTTCGACGACCCGGCGTTCATCAAGGGTATCCGCGGTCTGGCGCCTGAGACCGAGCCGGTGTACGAAAACGGGCTTCACAAGCCGCTGCACGTCTTCGGGAATAACGAAGGCGCGGCCCTCGGCAAGCGCACGGGCTTGCGCGGCGAGCTTCAGTGCCAGAGAGCCACGGGTGCTGATGCCCGCCTGGAACTCGCTTTCCGTGCGGGTGGCCGTGACGATCTTGAGGATGTACTGGAGTATGGTGTTTTCTACGTACACCTGGGGTGCAAAGAGCTGAAGCTCCAGCACGTCCTGTCGGGTGGCAACCGGCGCAACCTCGATGCTGTCATAGCCCCTGCGCCCCGAAGCGTCACGAAGGATGTCGAGCTCGTCTCCAAATTCTGGATACCCCATCTGGAGCCGCATGAGGAAGCGGTCCATCTGGCTTTCAGGCAGGGCAAACGTGCCCTCGTAGTCCACGGGGTTCTGCGTGGCGAACACCATGAACGGGTGGCCCACGACGTGAGTCTGACCGTCCACCGAGATTTTCCCGCGATCCATCACCTCCAGCAGGCTGGACTGTGTTTTTGGGGTCGTGCGGTTGATTTCGTCGGCAAGAACGATGTTCGCGAAGAGGGGGCCCTTTTTGAACACGAACTCCTTGAGCTGCTCGTCGTAAATCGAGACGCCAAGGATGTCGCTTGGCAGGAGGTCGCTGGTGAACTGGATGCGTGAGAAGGAGCACTCGATGGAGCGTGCGAGCGAGTACGCGAGGGTGGTCTTCCCGAGACCAGGCAGGTCCTCAATGAGTAAATGGCCGCCCCCGACGAGGCAGACGAGCACGCTGTCGATCACGTCGTCCTTGCCCCGAATCACCTGGCGTATGTTTGCCTTGAGCCGCGAGACCACGTCCTTCATTCGCGGCGCGGGGATAGTTTTTGTGGGAGCGCTCACGGTAGATGGGAGCATCCCGCACGCACGCGGGAGCATGCGCCAATCTTGCTTACAAGTCCCCTCCGTGGCAACCGCAGCTTTATCAGTTCACATTAAAAGCCCGTTGTCCTCAGGCGATCCTACCTGCCTCGACACTCCTTTCACTCCCGGCACGGGACCGAGGGCGTTCCCGCGCGACAAGCAGCCAGCCGACCAGGGCAAGGTTCAGGATCGGTATGAGCAGGAGGAGGGACCAGAGGCCCGGGGCGCCGAGCGTGCGCAGGCGACGGATGGTCAGCATAAGGGCCAAGAGGGTGCCGAAGGCCGCCGTAATGATACAGATGAAGACGGTGAGCGGGAAGTTGGACGCCGCAATCTCGCCAGCAGCGTGGCGGTCGAGGAGGAACCAGCGCGTCGCTGCGGCAATTATCAGGACCACGGCAAGGGTTCCCGCAAGCATCAGCCCATAGGAACGCCGTCCCAGCGCACGCGTAAGGTCGAGGAGAAGATCCATGCGTTATCAGGCCGGTACGCCGGAACGGCTGCCGGCGCAACTTTCACACCGGCTTGGCCGGTTCGTTGAGGTTTTCCCCGATAAAAACCTTGATGCGTACCCTGGGGCCGCCCACCGTATTTTTCCTACCCGCAGGCTCACGCTGAAGTGGGCCACGCGCCTCATGCTCCTCCCCCGGTCACGTACATTTCTCCTGTGTGGCGCCCTCCTGGGCGTCCTCACCGGCGGCGCCTGCGCGGATGTGTTGGAGTTGGTCAACGGGGACAGGATTTCCGGCGTGCTCAAGGCGCGGGAGGGTGAAACGGTGGTCTTCGAAAGCGCGGTTTTGGGCCTGCTGCGGGTCCCCGCAGCGCAGGTAAAGCATGTGAACGTCGATCCTCCGCCCCCGCCACCGGCCCCGGAAGGGCCGCCCGGCCCCGCGAGCGCAGAGATGCCTCCCGTGGCGGCGACGACAACCGAGAGCACGGCCGTCCAGCAAGCGCCCACAACGGCGGCCCCGGAACTTGCCACGCCCGCGCAAGCGGCGGCTACAGCAGTCCCTGAAGGTCCACAGAAACCGGCGCCAAGCGTCCCCGGGAAGCGTCTTTCCGTTCCCTCGGAAGCGACGATCGGGGCGCACGCACATGGAGCGAACACGGGGAAGCAACCGTCCGCACGCAATGAGGAGGACGAAGAGGAAGAGGAAGACCGCCGCACGATCTACGCCGTGCGTGACTGGATCCGCGAAAACATCGTGCCTCCCGGGTGGTCAGGGAAGGTGACGTTCGGCTTTTCGCAGTACACGACAACGTCCCGCAAGGTGGACTTGAACCTCGGGATGGAAGCGCGGCGGCAGATCGAGGCCCACCATTTCGACCTGTTTGGCTATTACACGTACGCGAGCGACGTTTCCACGACAGGCGTGAAGACGGTCAACACGGACAAGTATGGTTTTGGAACAGGCTACCAGTGGGACTTCGAGGAGCGCTGGTTCCTCAAGTCGAGCACGTCGTATGGAAAGGACATGCTGCGAAACATCCGGCACCAGGTGCAGGAGGACGTCGGTGTCGGTTACCGCATCTGGAACTCACAGCGCCTGAAGATAAACGTGATTTCCGGTCCGTCGCTGCGCTACGTGGATTCCGCGGGCCTGGCGAACCACTGGTACTGGCTCGCTTCGATTACGGAAACGGTCGAATACCATTTCTCGGACGTCCTCCGGTTCGAGCACTCGGGCAGCTACAACGTCAACCCGGCGCGAACCAACCAGTACTCGACGCGGTGGCGGCTGGGCGCGATCGTGAAAGTCACGGACTGGGTTGAGGCTGCGCTGCGTTACGAGAATTCGACCAATACGATCGTCGGCCCGTTTGCGGAGCGCGAGGAAGAGCGCATCGTGCTGGCTCTGGCTGTTCCGTTCTGAGGCGCCTCAGCCTCCGCTCTCAGGCCGGTCCAGGTGGCAGGCGCGCTTGAGTGCGCCTTTTCCGAGGACGACGTTGAGTTTATCAACCGCCCGCGCCAAGTCGCGCTTCCGCGTGCGGTCCTGCGAGAACAGCTCGGTTTGCTCCACTGCGTCGTACAGGTTCGCCAGTTTCACACCCGCGAGGCGCAGGGGGGCGCGGCGTCTTCCGGCGCCTTCACTGAGCAGGGGCTCTACGAGCGGGTAAAAGTCTTCAGCCAGGTCGCTGGGTTCGTCTATGCTCCGCGACACGCTGGCGTCTTCCATGTCGGGAAAGCGCACACGCACGGTGATCGTGCGGGCCTGCTTCGCGTCCCGGCGCAGGTCTTCAAGCAATTCGTCCAGCATGCGCTTGAGGACAAGCTGGACGGGGCCGAGGTCGCGCTGGTCGTGCTCAAACGTGTGTTGCTGAGAGTAGGACTTTGCGGGCGCGCGCTGCGTGGAAACGGGCTCGTCATCTTGCCCAAGGGCGGCGGCAAGCAGGCCCTCCGCATGGCGGCCAAGAACGGGCCGAAGGCCCGGCACGCCCAACGCGACAAGGTCCCCGAGCGTTCGGGCGCCGGTCTGGCGCAAGGCGGCCTCTGTCTTCGGGCCGATGCCGGGAAGCCGTTCCATCGCGATTGGGGCGAAAAAGGCCGCCTCCTCGCCCGGAGGCACAACCACGAACCCGCGCGGTTTCCGCAGCTTGCTGGCCACCGAGGCCACAAGCTTGTTTGTCGCGATGCCCACCGAAATCGTGACCTGAAGCTCCGTCTCCACACGGGCTTGAAAAGCGCGCATGAGCTCAACGAGTTCCGCGCCTTCCTTGTAACCGGTGAACTCCATGTAGCCCTCATCAATGGAGCTCTTTTCCACTTCGGGCGTGAGCGCTTCGCACAGGCCAAAGATGCGCGAGCTGAACTCCTCATACAGGCGATAACGGCCGGGGAGCACGATAAGGCCCGGGCAGACTTGCAGCGCCCGCGACGTCGCCATTGCGGTCTTCACGCCCTTTGCTCGCGCTTCGTAGGAAGCTGATGAGATGACGCCGCGCTTGAGCCCACCGACGGCCATGGGCCGCCCGCGCAAGCGGGGGTCCGCCGCCTGCTCTACGGAGGCGAAAAACGCGTCGCCGTCCCAATGCACGACCTGTCGCATGGAGCACACATTAGCGCACCGGCACCCGCGTCTCAATACCCGCCACAGGTCGAGATATCCAAAGAAGCCCTGCGGGGATTTCGGGACGAAACACCGAGGCGGAGCCCTGAGCCTTGCGGCTTACTTCTCCACGCCGAGGCGCTCGAGGATGCGCTGGAGGTCCTCGTTGCCGAAATACTCAATGACGATGCGCCCGCGCTTCGGCGAGTGCTTGAGCGCCACGCGCGTGTTCAGGTGCGCGGAGATCTGACGCTCAAGGTCCCGGATCACGGTCTCCTGGGCAGCGGCAGCTTTGCGCGGAGCCGCCCCCGGCTTTGCGGGAGCCTCCAGCTTGGCCTTGCGCACAAGGTCCTCCACTGCGCGCACACTCAGGTTTTCCTCAATCACGCGCCGGGCCAGGATCTGGCGCTGGGCGCGGTCGTCCAACCCGAGCAGCACTTTTGCGTGACCAACGGAAATCTGGCCCTTTGCGAGGTATCCCTGGGTCTCGGAGTCCAGCTCAAGCAGGCGCAGCGCATTGGCGATGGTCGCACGCGCCTTCCCCACCCGCTCCGCAAGAGCATCCTGGGTAAGGTGGAAGTTCTGCATCGCGCTCGCGAAGCTGCGGGCCTCTTCAATCGGGTTGAGGTCCTTGCGGTGCAGGTTCTCAATGAGCGAAATGATGGCCGAAGACGCGTCGCTGGCCTCAACAACGTGCGCAAGGACGGTCCGGAGGGAAAGCGACTGGCAGGCGCGCAGGCGGCGTTCGCCGGCAATGAGCTCGAAGCGATCGCCTTTTTTGCGGACAAGGATCGGGTTGATGAGACCTTCCGAGCGGATGCTCTCCGCGAGGTCGTGCAGGGCCTCGGGCTCAAATTCCTTTCGGGGCTGGAACGGGTTCGGCTCGACCTTGCTGATCGGGACTTCCTGGAAGACCGTCCCCGAAACAGCCACCTTTGCCAATACGGGCTCCTGAGCGGGAATGGGCGCAGGGGGCGGCGTGGGTGCGACGGGAACCGCCTTTTCCGGCATGGCCCCGGCCTTGGTTGCGGGCGCTTTGGCATCCGCGGGCGCGGCGGCCCCAAGGCCTCCCGAAATCAGCCCGCCCAATCCCCGTCCCAATCGATTCTTTCCAGACATTGAAAAACCTTACTTTCGCTGCGGAACAAAAATGACCTGTCCCGCCTTGAGGTCTTTGGCCTCAATCTTGTTTGCATTGCGGATGTCCGCGACCGTTGCCCCGTGCTCCTTGGCGATTCTGGCGAGGGTGTCGCCGGGTTTCACCGTGTACGGCACACCTTCCTTCGGGTAGTCATCCGAATATTTCGGAGCAGCCGCGGCGGTGGCTGCGGGAGCGGCCTGCGGCTTGGCTTGTATGGCCTTTGCAAGCACGTTGATAGCCTTTTGGGTCTGCTCAGCCAGCGTGTCAATCTGCTTGGAAAGGTCGCGGCTGATCTCGGCACGCTGTTTCCTGGAAAGAGCGTCCATTTCCGCGCGGTACCCTTCAAGGCCGGCCTGCGCGACCTGGAGGTCCTGCAGCCCTTTGTCGACACTCCGGCGCAGTTCCTCGTTTTCCCGCCGCATACCTTCCATCTCGATGCGCAACTGGCCCATCTGGCGCTGAAGCTGCGCGACGTCCTCCACAAGGCCCGCGAGCTGTTCCTGGGGTGAGCGAGGCACGTATTGTCCCGCCACCGGGCCTGCGACCAAGCACAGGGCAGCAAGGAGCAAAACGGAACGACGGAGGTTCATGGTCGGAAGCTCAGGTTAGGACTCTGCGGGGGCGTCAACAGGCAAAACCGGCGGCGAAGTCCCGTTTTTGAGGGCGAAATACACACAGCCGCAAGCCGTTGACCGGCGAAAGCGCAAATTGTTCAAGCACCCGCCCAAATGTCAAAGAAAAGTGCCCCCTACCTTCGGGCACCTGTTTTGCGGCGTGCGCCCGCCCGAGCGTCGTAGAAGGCGCAAAAGCTGCCCCGCGCGGGGCGGCTTTTTCTGTTGTTCGGGAAGCCTGCCGGGGCCAGCATCCGCAGTTGATGGCAAGGTTCTGGACAAAGGGTACGGCACGGACGGGCATGATCCTGGGCGCAATGGCGCTTGGGGCACTCGTGCCGCAGGCCCACGGGCTGCAACCGGCCATCCGTTACCTGATCGTGTTCATGCTGTTCATGGCGTTCCTGGACATGCGGGTCAGCCGCGACACGTTCCGCGGTTCCCACCTTGCCGTGCTCGCGGCCATGCCGGTGATCGGGCTGGGCACGTGGGCCGTGTTGCGACCGCTGCACCCGGACCTCGCGCTCGCCGCCTTTATCGTGGGCATGACGCCCACGGCTACGGCGTCCGTGGTGGTGACGGGCATGCTTGGTGGGCGCGTGGATTACGTGGCGGCGTCTGTCTTCCTGACGAACCTGTTCGCGGGGTTTGCCGTTCCCGCGCTGCTCGGGTTACTCGGCGGCGCCAGCGGGCCGATCGACACCACGCACGTCCTGGTGCCGTCGCTCCTGACAATTTGCGGGCCGCTGGCGCTCGCGCAGGCGTTGCGGCACTTTACGCCAAGCCTGGCGATGCGTGCGCTGCATTACCGCCCGCTCGGCTTCTACGCGTGGCTTTGCACGCTGTTCATCGTCGCCTCAAGCAGTTCCCACTTCATTCGCGAAAACCTCCAGCCCCCCGTGTGGCGCGTCTGGGCCATCGCGGGCGTCGCGGCGGTCCTGTGTATCGGCCAGTTCACGCTGGGCCGCTGCCTGGGCGGGCGTAGCCACAGTCTCGAAACGGGGCAGGCGCTCGGGCAGAAGAACACGATGTTCACGATCTGGGTGGCGCTGAACTACCTCAACCCGGTCGTCGCGCTCGGGCCCACGTTCTACCTGATCTGGCACAACCTGTTCAACTCGTGGCAGCTCTACCGCCACGCTGCGCTCGAAGAACGTCGAACCGCCGCGCGTGAGGCGCCACCGACCGTGGCTTCAAAAGCAAACGAGACCTCCGGGCCCCGTTAAGGCAAGCGGCCTCGGGTCGCCACTTCAAAAGCAAGTCGCCACCATGAAGAACCAACTGGCCGACCTTGCGGGCTGAAGGCCCCTTCCTCGCTTGGGCGTGGGAGCGAGCGTCACCTCTGCCTGTGCGGCAACGTGAAGGGCTGTGGTTACGGGGCGTGCGTCTGCCCCTACCGGTAGCGGCGGCGCAAGTTCGTCGGCAGGATGCCCAGTTCTTCGCGGTATTTGGCTACGGTGCGTCGCGCGATCTTCACATCTTTCTCAACGAGGATGCCCACGATGTCCTGGTCGCTGTACGGCTTGGCCGGGTCTTCGTCCGCGATGATCTGCGCGATCATTTCCTTGATGGACGTGTTGGACATCGCCTCGCCGGTCTCGGTGCTCTTGTAGCCGGGCGTGAAGAAATACTTGAATTCGAACACGCCGTACGGGGTCTCGATATACTTGTTCGCGATCGCGCGGCTGACGGTCGTCTCGTGGACACCAACGGCCTGGGCGACGGTGTTCATGGTGAGCGGCTTGAGCTTGGAGACGCCGTGTTCAAAAAACTCGCTCTGGAACTTGAGGATCTCGCGGGTGATGCGCTCGATGGTCTGCTGGCGCTGTTCGATGGAGTTGATGAGAAACTTCCCCGACCGCATCTTCTCGGAAATGTATTCCTTTTCCTTCGTGGAGAGCGTGCCCTTGGCAATGAGTTCTTTGTAGGTGCTGCTGAGCCGAAGCTTCGGAATATAGTCGTTGTTGAGCGTGATCACCCACTTGTCGCCGTCCTTCTCGACCTTCACGTCGGGCACGACGACGCGGTTGCTGTCCTCCCCGAAACGCCGGCCGGGAGCGGGGTCGAGCGCCGCGATCTCTTCAAGCGCGTCCTGAACGTCGTCCACATCCACGTCCAGTTTGCGGGCTATCTCGGGGATGCGCCGGCGCAAGAGAAGGTCATAGTGGTTACGGACAATCTGTGCGGCCAGGGAGTCGCCTTTGCCGCGGTGCTTGAGCTGGATGAGGAGGCACTCCTTCAGGTTGAGCGCGCCGATGCCTGGCGGGTCGAACGTCTTGAGCGTCTCCCAGGCGGTCTGCATGACCTTCAGGGGCAGGTCCGCGATCAGGGCCAGGTCGTTAAGGGGCGTGCTGAGGAACCCGGCGTCATCGAGGCTTCCGACGAGGACGTCGAGCGCCCGTTTTTCCTCTTCCGTGAGCTCGGACAGGTCCGCCTGGCGCATCAGGTGTTCCTGAAGCGAGGTCTCGCTCACAAGGCTGTCGAAAAAGTGCTGGCGGCGCTGGGCGTCTTCAGAGCTGTAAACGTTGTTGCGGCTTTCCTGCGCAAAGTATTCACGCCAGTCCTCGTCCAGCTTGTGGAGGATTTCAAAGTCCTCACCAAAGCGCATCTCGCCGTCCGGGTTTGCTTCGTCCGTGGCGGACTCCTTGGCCGGGGTTTCCTCGCCGGACTCCTTGGCGCGCTCCTGCTCAAGACTCACGCCATCCATGGGAAGCTCCTCAAGCAGCGGATTGGTCTGGAGTTCCTCGATGATCGTGTTGCGGAGCTCAAGCGCCGCCGCTTGCAGGATTTTGAGCGACTGGCGCAACTGCGGCGCAAGTACCAGCGTCTGGGTCTGCTTTTGTACCTGCTGTAGGCCTTGCGTGCTCATAAGCCGTGCCGTTTTGAAATCGTTTCGAGTCGGGCGCCGCTAACGGCGCGGTAAGCCGTCAGGCCTTTTTGGAATTTGCGATCCAGCGCTGGCTGGCGGCGGCGGCGCTCTCGCCGTAGAGGTCCTTGAGGTAGGCGGCGAGCTTCTCGTTCGTGGGCCCGTAACCGTCGCTGTAAAGGTAAAGCTCGAGCGCGGTGAGCATCTCGGAGGCTGTCTGGTAGCGGGTTTCGCGCGGGCGCTGAAGGGCGCGCTGGAGGATCATGTTGAGCTTGGCGTCCACGCCCTCACGCAGGGTCGTGAAGTCCGGCACAGCCATCTCCAGGATGTTGCGGCGTGTCTGTTCGCCACTGTCGCCTTCAAAAACGTTGTAGCCGCACAAAAGCTCGGCGAGCACGATGCCACAGGAAAACAGGTCCGCGCGGGCGTCCGTGACTTCGCAAAGGGCCTGCTCGGGAGACAGGTATTCGTCCTTGCCCGCAATGACCTCGCCTTCCTCGTTGTACATGAGGTCGAGGGCCTTCGCGATGCCGAAGTCCGTGAGCTTCACGTCGCCCTCCTTCGCAAGCATCACGTTCTTCGGGTTCACGTCGCGGTGGACGAGGTGCAGCAGGCGCCCCTGGCTGTCGCGTTTTTGGTGGGCGTAAGCCAGGCCGCGGCAAACACGCGAGACAATGAACACGGCGAGGTCCACGGGGATCTGCTGGCCGGTCTCCAGGTGCTTGCAGATAAAATCTTCCATGTTCCAGCCATTCACGTACTCCATCACCATGAAGTACTGCCCACCAATGTGGCCCAGGTGGTAGATCTGGACGATATTCGTGTGGATGAGGTCCGCCACCAGGCGCGCCTCTCCGACGAAATTGCTCCTGAATTCGTCTATGGCCGAAAACTCTTCACGGATCAACTTGATTGCTACCGTTTTACAGAACTGGTCGCTGCCGTGCTGCCGGGCTTCGTAAACCACGCCCATGCCGCCTTCGGCGATCACCCGCACCAGCTCGTAATGGATCTCGTTGAAGATGTGTTTGAGCTTTTGCACAGCCTCTTGTCTAAGCGCATCCCCCAGCCTCCCGCAAGCGGTTTCTAGATAATTAGCACGGAAACTGCTTGTAGCCGATAAAGTTCCCTCAATGGGAGCGTTTTTCGGTTGGAAACCGGCGCTGATGGCGGCTCCGGAAGGCATGCTTTTCGTGGCGCGAAAGAACAGTCCGCGCACACGGTCAAAAAGGCCCACTAGGCGCGTGGGAAAGAAACAGGCAAGGGGGCGGAAATGGGGCGCGGCGATCATCGCTAGGCACTCCATCGAACGAGTTGGCCCATTTGACAAACCGGGCGTGCGCGAATCAGGATAACAAGGGATGATTCACCTGACGGAAGCCGCCGCCCGGCAAATCCAAAACCTGCGTGAGAGCAAAGGCGCAGGCGGGCTGGCGCTGCGTGTCTTTGTGGAAGAAGGGGGCTGCGGCGGCCAGCAATACGGGATGGCGTTTGACGAGGAGCGGCCGGACGACGTCGTGTTTGAGAGCGCGGGTTTCCGGGTTGTGGTGTCCCCGGCGAGCCTGCGCCTTCTTGACGGCGCGACCGTGGACTTCGACGGCGCGGAGCGTGGCAAGGGGCTCTTTTTTAATAACCCGCATGCCCGGCGCACGTGCGGGTGTGGGCGGTCCTTCAGCACGGCAGATGAGAAGACCCGCAAACCGTGTCGCGCACGCTCGGCGCCCTGCCCGTAGGCCAAGAAACGGACTACTATTTCCGCGCTTCGTGGAGCGCGACGATGGAGCCGGTAAGGCCGGTGGCCTTGACGGAGGAAAAGCCTGCGGAAAGGAGCTCGCGCGAAAGGACGTCGCGGGCCGGGAAGCTCTCAATGGAGCCCGCCAGGTATTCGTAGGCGTCGGCCTTGCCCGTCACCACGCCGGCCACGAGCGGGAGCAGGCGCTTGAGGTAGACGTAATAGAACGGCCGCAGCCAGGATGCCGGTTGGCTGAACTCCAGAATAAACGCGCGCCCGCCGGGACGCAGCACGCGCAGCATTTCTCGGAAGCCGCGGGGGCGGTCCTCAAAGTTGCGCACGCCGAAAGCAATGGTGATGGCGTCCACGGAAGCATCCTCAAGCGGCAGGGCCATGCAGTCGCCCACGGCGAATCGGACGCTCCCGAAGCGGGCATCTTTTGCTTTTTTCGCCTCGGCACGCGCAAGCATGGGTTCGCAAAAATCCAGCCCCAGCACAGAGACCTGCGGGGCAAGACCCCGCCGAAGCGCGAACGCGACGTCGCCGCTCCCTGTGGCAAGGTCAGCGACGTCACCCGGCTTTGCTGCACGTACGGCGCGAACGAGGCGCCACCGCCAATAGTAATCCACGCCGGCGCTCAGGACATGGTTTGCGCAGTCGTAGCGACCGGCAATGGCGGCGAACATGGCGTTGATGGCGGAGCCTTTTGGCATGGCGGCGAAAGCAGGAAGATTCACCGGGTCTGCCGACACCGGCAAGCCAAAGCTGCGGGAGCCAGGACGGGGAAGCCAAGTAAAGAAAGCCACGCCGTGTCGGCGCCCCTCGGTTTCGCCCCACCCAGTCTGGACGGTGCGGGCTCCCGCGGATCTTCAGGCTACCGCGCGTTTTCCAGCAGTTGCAGCTTCAGGCAGCGGTCGACCTTGCAGATGTGCCCCTTGAGCCACTTGGCCAGGATATCGCGCAGCTCCATCACCATGCTCAGGGCCGCGCCTTGGGCCTCGTATTTCTGGCGCCATTGCACGTAGGCCTCAACGAGCTTCCGGTGGGCGTCGATGTTCTCTTGCGCAGCCGGGCAGCGGCGCTTGGCCATGATGCCTTCTTCCATCGAAAAGTGCTTCTGCACGTAGTCGCCCAGGAAATCGAGCGTCTTGGCGACCTCCTCTTTTCCGCGCCCTTCCTTCACTGCCGTCTCCAGCGAGTTGACCATCTCAATGAGCTCCTGGTGCTGCCGGTCGACCTCAGGCTCGCCCGTTTCCATGGTGACGGGGTCGTAGCGCAAGGGAACGGTGTCCGTGGAGACGATGGCGGGAGCGGCGAAATCGCTGGAGCCCGAACCGTGTGAGGCAAGCTGGGTAAAGCACTCGGCGACCTTTTGCTGGTGCATGATCACCTGCGTGATGCTGGTGTCGATCTGTCGGCCGTGGGCGAGCGCTTCGTCGTTGCGTTTCTGGGCGTTGTCGAGGATCCGCTGGGTGTCCAGGGCCGTCTGTTTGCACTGGTCTGCCACGCGCTTGATCTCATTGGCGACGATGGCAAACGTGCGTCCAAAATGGCCGGCGTGGGAAGCTTCGACCCCGGCATTCAGGGCCAGTATTTTCGTGACCGTCGCGAGCTCATTGAGTTGGGAAATGATGCCCGTGACGCTCACGTTCGCCTGCCGCAGTTCCTCCAGGGCTTGCGCCATTTCGCGGCCCGCCGTCTTCACATGCTCGATGGCGTGATTCATGGCGTCGTTCGCGTCGAGCCCTTGGCGGATCAGGTCCATAAGGTAAGCAGGGTATCTGGTTTGACTAATCTAGGTATGGGTGGGCAGCATCCAGCCACGAACCGTGGCAGACGGCCACGCTCGGATTGGGCCCCTCTTTTTCTGATACTAGCCTCTCGTTGGCAAGTCCATCCAACCGGCCCCGAAGTCGCTCCCGAAACTACGCTCAGCCCTACAGGTAGCCGTAAAGGCAGGGGTGCAGCAATGTGAAGGCTGGCCAAAAGCACGCCGATCCTGAAAATCGGTGCACAAACGCAAACTTGCCCATAAGAAGCCCCCCTGACGATGGAGCCGAAAAAAACAGTTCGACAGCATCACGAAAAGCAAGTGCGGCTGCAAGACGTGGCCGAGAAGGTGGGTGTGTCCGTCATGACGGTTTCGCGTGTGTTGCGCAATGTACCTGGAGTGCGCGAGGAGGTAAGGCAACGGGTAAACGAGGCGCTGACCCAGATGGGTTACCGCGCCAATCCGCTGGTTTCCGCGTATCAGGCTTACATTCGGGGTTCGAAGTCCCATTACTCAACCAAGGTCGCCTGGCTCAACGACCACCCCGAT
Organism: uncultured Opitutales bacterium; assembly: GCA_964593675.1. GTDB lineage: Bacteria > Verrucomicrobiota > Verrucomicrobiia > Opitutales > CAZQIE01 > CAZQIE01. The sequence goes on along the minus strand of CAZQIE010000050.1, from coordinate 2,168 downwards.
GAGAACTTTTGGAGGAACGTGTCCTACAACCGCACGTATCTGGAAGGCGCCAGAAACAGGCTGCATTTACTCGGATACGATATGGAGGAAATCTGGCTCCCCCCCAACGAGGTGAGGACAGATAAAAAGAACCCCGCCGACTCGCTTAGGCGCCTCATCGACGCCCGGGGAATTGATGCCTTGATCGTGCCTATTGCCTATCAGACGCAGCGCTGGCTAGAATGCGATTGGCCGGACGTTTCGCTCGTCCGGATTGGAGGTTACAGGCAGTCCCGATTTTATAAGGGCGAATTGCTGCGGTACAACGGGGCCTGGTCAGACGATTACAGCAACCTGCGCCTCCTGTGCCGAAAGCTCCGTGAGCGCGGCTACCGGAGAATTGGCCTTTTCATCACCCCCTGGCACAAAGAGTTCAACGACGGTCTCGCCATCGCAGGCTTCCTTGCCGAACAGAATATGTGGCCCGAAGCTGAACGGGTACGCCCCTGTATCGAAGACAGCTTCGCCGAACGCGTGACGGACACGTTCCGTGCCTGGTTTGACGAGCACAGGCCGGATGTCGTGATTACCTGCGTGCGGGAAACGCTGGGCTGGCTTCAACAAATGAAGCTGAGGATACCCGAGGATGTCGGCCTTGCGCACGCAACGCGCAGCGCGGACGTGAGTGACTGGAGCGGTGTGGACGCGAGAGCAGATTTGGTGGCGTCCGCAGCCATTGACCTGCTGGTGAGCCAGCTCCAGACAGGAGAGCGAGGCATGTCAGCAAACCCCCGTAAAATCTTCGTGGATGGCACGTGGTGCCAGGGCTGGACGACCCGGGAATGACCCCTAAGGCGTTCAGTCCCGCCGGTGCATTTTAACGATCTAAACAACGCGCTAATTCCAATTGGATGTTTAGCGCGTAAAGTAGGGGCCCATGGAAACGACCCCTAAAAGCGTCAACTTCACCCGTTTCACGATTGTCGCGGCAGGCCTGTTTGCCGCAGCAGCTTCCGCTCACGCCTCCGTCGTCAGCGAAGACCATTTCGCCACGGGCGGCAGCGATTATACCGTAGGCGGACTCAACGCGCAGTCCACGACCAACGGCGTCACCGGTTTCACGGGCGCCTGGACTGCGGACGCCAACTACTCTGTTACCGGGACGGGCCTCACGCTTGGTTCGCTGACCACGAGCGGCGGCGCCGTCACTTTCGGCCCGACGACGAATGCAACGGCCGTGAAGGCCAACCGTACGGCCTCGAACCCGGGGACTGGCACGACTTACGTGAGCTTCCTCGTACGCTCGGAGGCGGACAGCATGACGGGCTCGCAGGCAGCGCTGAACCTCGGCGGCATTCGCGTCGCTGGCATGCTCAACGGCAAGATTATGGGCTACGTTGACGGCAGTGAGACTTCGGCGGTGAATTCTAACTTTGCGTCAAACAAGACCTACCTCTTCGTGCTCAAGATCACCCCGAACCTGAGTGGTGGCACGCGAGATGGCATCCAGACTTGGTATTTCAATGCGGACTCCGCCCAGAACCTGGCCGCCGCTGACCCCGTTATCAGCTCGAACACCACCACCGAGGGCTATCTGGACTCGAGCGCTGGTGCGGGCACGGGCCCGAACATCATCACGGGAACGGGCGTCTGGAACGATTCCGGGACGATCGGTTTTCTGGCGCGCGGCCAGGCTGCCGGCTGGACCACGGGTAACCTGATCATGGACGAACTGAAGGTCGGCTCCTCCTGGGGCGATGTCGTCGCGGCGGTTCCTGAACCGTCCGAGATGGCGGCTGGCGCGGGCATCCTCGCCCTCTGCGCGGCAGCGCTTCGTCGCCGCATGGCCCGTCGCAGCTAGACCGGAGCGTCGTTAAGGACGACCCACGAAAAAAGGCGAGCCTCCTCGGAGGCTCGCCTTTTGCGTTTCAGATACCAGCTCCTTTAGAAGAGCCCCAGGCCCGTTAAACCCGTTGGACTTAAGTTGTCGCGTGGCACCGACGCTGCCGCGACCACGCACGGCGTGCGTCGTTTCTTTTGGCTGCACGGCTCGGAATGCGGCCCCTGGCGGTTGCGGACGCCCCATCCTCGTGTCGGCGTCGATGAAGGAGGGGTATCCAACGGATGCGACAGAACTGAATATGCTCTAGGGCCAATCGACATATGGGTTACAGCCACAGGAGGGCGGA
>CAZQIE010000049.1:0-22639 GCA_964593675.1 uncultured Opitutales bacterium | reverse complement strand
TACCTCGCCTCCGCCCTCCTGTGGCTGTAACCCATATGTCGATTGGCCCTAGCCGAGTATTTCTACGCGACCAACCCTTCCGTTCCCGATGGCTTCACCGCCTTCTCGGTCCAGCACACCTCCGATCAGGTCATCTTCGCCTACGACGTAAGCAAGAGCCTCAGCGGCATCAAAGACCGCGTCCAGTGGTCCACCGACCTGACCACCTGGCACGCAGGCGGCGTCGCCTATGACCCCGATCAGGATGGCGCGACCTGCATCCGTCGTACAGCCCGGATCCCGGTCACCGGCAAAAACAAGATCTTCGTGCGACTCGAGGTCACGCAGGATTAAAGCGGCCTGGTTAAGTGCCCGCCCCCTTCAACCTCACGACTTGCTCCACGCCGACGCGAGGCTGGGGCGCATAGGCTACAGCACTTCTTCTGTGAGTTGTGCGCGTGCGCCGACGCTGCGGCGAGCATGGACGCACCATCCTCGCGTCGGCGCGGAGGGAAGTGCCAGGCCGCTTTGTGCGACAACCTGAAGTGGAACCGCTCTGTCGTTCGGAGTCCCCCGGCGACGGCGACCGGCCTACCGAAACAAAAGACCTCCCGCCCATCCGGACAGGAGGTCTTTTATCGTCGGGTAACAGCCACCCCGTGAACCGACTCATTAACCGAGCAGTTTGGGAGGCGGGTTCCGCGAACCCAGCGCCTTCTTTGCGGGCGGTGTGACGCCTGGACCGCGCGAGGTATCCACCTCTGAAGTCACTTCGCCCTGGCCGAGCACCCACGTATTCAGGCGCCCCACCAGGTTGTGCAGTTCGTCCGCCTGCGCGGAAAGCTGCGTCGCCGCGCTTGCGGACTGCTCCGCACCTGAAGCGTTGGACTGCGTCACCTTGTCCATCTGCGAAACCGCCTGGCTGATCTGCGCAATCCCCTCATTCTGCTCGGAGGCCGCTCGGGCGATCTGCTCCACAAGCCCATCCATCTGACGGGCCTTGCTGAGAATCTCATCGAGCCGGTTCGACACCTCACGCGTCAGCGTGGCGCCCTCCGTGCTGCGCGACACCGCAGTCTCGATCAGCGTCGCCGTTTCACGCGCGGCTTCCGCGCTGCGCTGGGCGAGGTTGCGAACCTCGTCCGCCACCACCGCGAACCCGGCCCCGGCTTCGCCAGCACGGGCGGCTTCCACCGCAGCGTTCAACGCCAGGATGTTCGTCTGGAACGCGATTTCATCAATCGTCTTGAGGATCTTCCCGATGTCTCCGCTCGACGCCTTGATCGCCTCCATCGCCGAATTCATGCGCGCCACCTCTGTGGAACCGCCCTCCGCGGCCTGACGTGTTGCCGCCGCGAAATCACGCGCCGACTGCGCATTCTCAGCCGTGCTGCGCACCATGCTGGCCATCTCCTCGAGTGACGCCGACGTCTCCTCCAGAGAAGCAGCCTGTTCGCTCGCGCCCTCCGCCAGGCTGTGGCTGGCGCCGGTCATTTCCGAAGCTGCCGAAGCGGTCTGATTGCCGCTCGCGCTCAAAGCCCCCGTAATCTCGGTTATCGGCCTCTCGATGAAGCGGCGGTTGAACCAGGCAAAGGCACCCACCGCCACCACGAGGATCCCGATCCCCACGACACCCATGTTCTTCATGATGCTCGCCACGATCGCGTCGTTCGTGATCGGCGCCGACAGCACAAAAGCACCCTTGATATCGCCGGCCTTCATTCCCTCCATCTTCAGGCCCAGCGCATCCAGTCCATTACCACTTGGACTGTTCTTCGGGTCGCCGTGACACTTCAGGCACCCGTCCGTCAGTTTCACCGGAACCGCGTACGTCACCCGCCCCGCCGATCGGTCAAAATTGAAGTAGTCCTTCTCTCCCCGCGCGAACGCGTCAAAAGCGGGCTTCGTGTCTTCCGTGAAGGCGTTCTTCGGGTTGCGCGGCGGCTGGTTCGGCGCCGTCGGCGTCGTGAACATGTACCCCTGGTCCTTTGCCACCTGCTCGATCGACTGCCACGAGGCCACCACCGGGATGATCTTGTACGCGTCGGTCTTCGCGTAAACCTCGCTCATGGGTCGCCCGCCCGCCTGCTCCTTCGACCGGGCGAGGATGGCCGGGTAGTCAAAAAAGTTCGTCGCATGCAGGTTTTCCATGTTCTGCCGCACCGTCTCGGCTTGGCGCATGGTGCCCTGCATTTGTTCACGTATCGACGCCACACGGCCCTCTCGGGCCACAAAAAAGACGGCTGCAAGGCAGCCGACGAGACACAGCAGGACCGCGGCGCTAACGGCCGCCAGGATTTTGTAGCTAAGCTTCATGGGGGGGGAAGGTGCCGACGCAACGCAACAGCTCAGGCGTTCCCCCCATTTATCGGCAGAAAAAATCCCGAGGCAATGAGCTTGTTAAGGTCTCGCGCCTAAAAAGTGTCAGGCCGCCTGTGAAGGCCCCGCACCTTCTCCAGCCTCCCCTTCACGCTTCTTTTGTTGGCACCGCTCAATTTCCTCCAACAAGGTTTTCCGATTCTTGTGTGCCCGCTCGTACGAATCCAGCCGTTCCAGTTCATTAAGCGAAAGCTGCGCAAGCTCGTCCGCGAGTGTTATCGCGCTTTTTTCTTCGTAGCTCTCCACGGGCGGCGGGGCCTCCGCAGGACTCGGTGGCTCCTCGGCGCCCCCGCCAGACTCAGCCTCCCGCGCCTTTCGCCGGTCGATGAACTGTAGCACCATTTTCCGGTTCTTGTGCGAAGCCTCATACCGGCGAAGCAACTCCAGATCCGCCGCCGGCATCTCCGTGATCCGCGCCCGAAGCTCCGAGACCGTCATCCCCGCATACCCGGGCAACGGCTCGTCCTCCTGTTGCCGCACCGACAACGCCCGGTCAGCCGCCGCCTCCGCACTGATTCCCCCCAAGATTTCCCGCAGGTGCATCTCCAGCTTTTCACGGTTCATTTTATGCTCCGTCCGGATGACCTTTTTCTGCACATCCTGCTCGTCCGGTAACCCGTTCGGAAGAATCAGCTCCTCGAACCCGTCCTCCGTCTCCAGAAACAGGTGCGGCACATCCCGGTACTCCGGGTCGTCCGCAAACTGCACGAAATAAAACCGACCGCGCTCGCACGTCTGGCTCTTCCGGTGTGACGGAGAGGAGCGTACGAGCAACTCCCCCTTTTGCCCCGTCACCCATCCAAACCAGCGTTCGTTGTTGAGAACCAGAACGCGTCGGCCCTTGGACGTTTTGAAGCGCTCGTACGTGCCCTGTTCGTTAATCTGGACGGCCATGGCTGACACGGATTACCCCTACCCATCAGCCTTAAACGGGCCAAACCTCCCGGGCGCCCGCTCATCACAGGAAACTTGCTGTGCTCCGGTACAGGAAACCCCGCAAGACGCCTCAGCAGGAGCCCACGCCCCCGCCCTTGCACGGCCACCGCCCGTCGGAATCGGGACTTTTGCAAGACGCCCGTATAACCCGGCTACGCAAAGGAACTGGACAGGGACGCCCGTCGCGACTAGCGCAATTACCGTGCATACGCTCCCAATCTTGGTCGTGGCCCTCGCCGTTATGCTGGGCGGTTGCCAACTTCGACGCTATCCCGCTTCCCCGAAGGTCGAAACGTCGAACCTTCCCGCTACGGGGCACGAATGCGTAGCCGAAGTCGGCACCCCCGTCCTGTCGCGCGTCGAGGTCGCCCAATACGATGCCCTTATCCTGAAGAACCGGATTTACGTCAGCTTGAGCTACAGGGATACCCTCGTGCTGCCGCCAGGCCGTCTTTCCGCCCAGATTGAAGATGAGCAATGGCTCTACTTTATTCCAGAGAAAGGCCTCGAATTACACACCCGTTCCGAAGTCATCAAAGGCGTTGAAGGTGGCCTGATGATTCACAAGGAGCGCAAAAAATGGCCCCGTATTTTCCTGTGCGAGAACTTCAGGTCGAAGCCCGCCGAAGTGAAGCCCGACTTCGAGATCGTGAAGGACGAGAAAATGCGCCTCCTCAAAACATCCCAGGAACTCATCTTCAAGGGCCGCGCTAACGACAAAGTCGTTCTGACTTACCGCGAAGACCTGGTGGGCTCCGTGAAGGAAGAAAACATTGAGCTCCCGCTCGGGGAAATTGAAGTCCGCGGCGCACGCCTCCGCCTCATCGAATCCTCCGACCGCAAGCTGCGCTACGAAGTCCTCCAGCCGTTCCCGCTCGTGCCCATCATACCGGAGATCGAGAAAATCCCCGGCCCCACACACCCGCAAGACATATAGGGCAGGCGCCTTAGACGCGTTGGAACCATTGCCCCGGGAGGGCCTCCGTAAAAAGCGGACTCCGCACTCCACCGGTTGAGTCGCGCGACCTGTGCGGTAACGTTCCCCATGACGTGGCGGCCTTGGCGGCGTGTTCTCCCGGTTGTCCTTTGCGCGGGCGGCTTGCTCATCAGCGCGGCAACCGGACAGCTGCCAAGGCCGCCGGGGGGAGCCGTTCCGCCCCGTGAGCCCCCCCCACCCCCTTTTGACCGCCTTGAGCCCGATTTCCCCCTCCCTCCCGGGCTCGACCCCGTTGAAGCGGCCAGCGAACGCAGTATTCGCGAAATCCTCGACTCCCCCTCTGTAGACGAAACCGTCACCGTCCGCGGGCGGATTTCCCTGTTCATCGACGACCGTCGCCTCGTGCTCGACGACGGTACCGGCGCTATCGTCGTCGAAGGCACCGCCGTGGCCGACGCCACCTCCGTGTTCGAAAGCACGCGAGCCGAGGTGTCGGGAATCGTCGCGCTCGAGCGCTTTGGCTCAGGCCGACCCCCGCGTGCCAAGCTCATGGCCGATCGCGTAAGCCCGGAAGGTGAAACAGGCAGGTGACCCCCGGCTCTTTCAGAGCAGTTCAGGTTGCCGCAAAATCCGACCTCACCTCTTGGCCCACGCCGACGCGTGGATGGGGGCGTCCACCCTCGCCGCAACCTCAGCGCACGCGACGCCCTAAAGTAGAAGTGCCTAAAAACAAAACGCCCGCCCCCGGTGTGTCGGGGACGGGCGTTGATTCCCAGGTAAGGCGACTAGCCGTTACCGAGGTGCTTTTCGAACTCCATCATTTCCGGCGTCTCGCGCTTGCTCTGCCAGATCGCCCACCAGATCGCCGCAACGCACATGAGCGCCACCACGAGGCCAACGGCGCGACCCGCCGTCCCCTGCGTCGGCTCGATGATGTTGAACTTCATCACCAGGCCCAGGGAGAGCAGGCTCACCATGTTCATGACCTTGATCAGCGGGTTGATGGCAGGACCGGCGGTGTCCTTCAGCGGGTCACCCACGGTGTCACCCGTGACGGCCGCGCGGTGCGCTTCGGAGCCCTTTCCGCCATAGTTGCCGTCCTCGATCATCTTCTTGGCGTTGTCCCACGCGCCACCGGCGTTCGCCATGAACACCGCGAGCAACTGACCAATCAGGATCATGCCGGCAAGGAACCCTCCGAGCGCCTTCGTGCCGAGCAGGAAGCCCACCACGAGCGGCATCAGGATCGCCAGGAAGCCCGGACCGATAAGCTCCTTCTGCGCCGTGATCGTGCAGATGTCCACCACGCGGCCATAGTCCGGCTTCTTCTTGCCCGACCAGATATCCGCGTCGCGGAACTGCAAACGGCATTCCTTCACGATCAGGAACGCCGCGCGACCCACCGCGCGAATCAGCATGGAGCTGAACAGGAACGGAACGGCGCCACCAATGAGGAAACCGATGAACACCATCGGGTCGGCGACGCTCAGCTTGCCCGCTTCCGTCGCGTACTGCTCCACCGTCATGTGTATGATGTTCTCCTCGCTGCCCACCGCGATCACCGCGATGAAGCTCGAGAACAACGAGACGGCCGCGATCACCGCGGAACCGATCGCAATACCCTTCGTCTCGGCCTTCGTCGTGTTGCCCACCGCGTCGAGGTCCGCCAGGATCTGGCGCGCCCGCTTGAACGAGCCGGGGCTCTCCTTCTCCATCTCTTCCGCGTCGTAGCCCATTTCGCCGATGCCGTTCGCGTTGTCGGCCACCGGACCAAACACGTCCATCGAGATCGTGTTACCCGTCAGCGTCAGCATCCCGATACCCGTCATCGCGACACCATACGCCACAAAAAGCGGCGGCGTGCCCAGGTAGCAGAGGTACGACAACACGATCGAAACCGCGATCACCAGCACCGTCGCCACCGTGCTCTCGTAGCCCACCGCGAAGCCCTGGATGATGTTCGTCGCGTGGCCCGTCTGGCAGCTCTTCGCCAGTGACTTCACCGGCGCGTGCGCCGTGTGCGTGAAGTAGCTCGTGATCTTGTTCAGCGCGATCGCGAGGAACACGCCGATAAGGCACGTCAGCACCGGGCGCATGTCCACATTCTCACCCAGACCCAGCGTGGCCCAGGCCGGCAGGTTCGCAGGATTACCGCCCGGGAAGCCGAGCGCAGCCGTCGGGTTCGCCAAAATGTATTCGGCGTCAAAACGCAGATACGCCCAGCCGAGGGCAAAGAAACCGGCCACCGAGATCATCGAGCCGATCCAGAAACCGCGGTGCACCGAGTGCAGCGCCGTGTCCGACGTGTCATTCGGGCCCGCCTTCACCGTGTAGGTGGAGATGATCGAGCCGAGCACGCCAATGCCGCGCACAAGCAGCGGGAAGATCACACCCTTGTGGCCGAACGTTGCGAGACCCAGGATCATCGCCGCAACGATCGTAACCTCGTAGCTCTCGAAGATGTCCGCCGCCATACCGGCGCAGTCACCCACGTTGTCGCCCACGTTGTCGGCGATCGTCGCCGCGTTGCGTGGGTCATCCTCGGGAATGTTCTTCTCGATCTTGCCCACCAGGTCGGCGCCCACGTCCGCAGCCTTCGTGTAAATGCCGCCACCCACGCGCATGAACAGCGCCAGCAGCGTGCCGCCGAAGCCGAAGCCCAGCAGCGCCTCATACGCCTGCTCACCGTAAATGATGAAGATCAGCGTGCCGCCCAGGAGGCCGAGGCCGTCCGTCAACATGCCCGTGATCGTGCCCGTGCGGTACCCCAGCTGCATCGCCTCGCCATAGCTCCGGCGCGCTGCCGCGGCCACGCGAAGGTTACCACTCGTCGCCAGGCGCATGCCCACGAAGCCCACGGTCCAGCTGAACAGCGAGCCCACGAGGAACGCTCCCGCGCGCCCCGCCTTGAACCAGATCTCGTCGTTCTGGGTCGTGAAGAACAGGATCGCCGTGATGATCACGATCAGCAGGCTGATGCGGCGGAACTGCGCCGACAGGTACGCATTCGCGCCCTCGCGCACCGCATCCGCTACCGCCCGCATCTTCGGCGTGCCCGTATCCGCACTGCTCACCTGCTTCACCAACAACAGCGCGTAAACGAGGCCCGCGAACGCAATCGCGAGCACCACCATCAGGGCCACCTTCTCAAGTTCCGAGTACCTCGGATCCGTAAACAGCGCAAACGGCTTGAAGCCGTGTACCGCCGCGGCCGCTGCCGCCCCGTCCGCCGCAAACGCGGGCACAACGAAGAAGCCGCCGGCGAAGAGAGCCGCCAGCAACACCAGGTACGGCGTGCTAATGCGGCGATCACGCAAACGCGCGAATAGACTATGGATCATGACGATTCAACAAATGGTATGGGAGGAGGGGGATTCGGCGTGCCTTAGCCACCAAAGCTGCTCAGCGCCGAGCGCCACCAGCTGTAATAGACGGTTTCAAGCTGCTCCTTGGACGGCATCGGGTAGTAGGCGAAGTCCTGCTGGTCGCCCACATAGAAGCCCCCGCGCACCGTGCGGTAGAGAACGTCCTGCGCCATCTGGCGCACCACCGTCTTCGTCGGCTTCGCGTACCGGTTCGTCAGCTCGCGCAAGCAGTCCCGCAGGTGGTCCAGGTTCGGATACGGCAACGTGCGGATGTCCGAAGAATCCGGGTTCGTCGCCATCCCTTCCAGCTTCAGCTCCGCAAACACGATCCGCGGCACCGAAACAGGCTGCGTCTGGTCCGTGATCGTCTTCGAGAACTCGTGCGGCGCCAGCTTAGACACCACGCGCGGCGTCACCGGGCAAAATTCCTGGTACATGTGGAGCCGCCCTTCCGACGTCTCCGGCTTGTACGCCTCGCGGCTGATGCCCAGCACCCGGCCATCATCCGTCGTCAGATACATCTTGCCCAGCGCCGACACCGGCAGGTGCTCCAGCACGCGGTAAATGCTGATGTACGTCGACTTTCTCGGCTTGCCGTCCTCGTGAGGCACGCACCGGCTGGCTACATTCGCCAGCGGGAAATAGCTCGACTTGAGGGCAGGATCGACCTCGAAAAAGATCGCCTGGCCGCGCGAGCGCTTCTCACTGCCCACCGCGAGGTAATTGCCAAACTCCTCGGGGGGAAGCATCGAAGCAATGAGGGATTCAGGAATTAGGGAAAAATACAGGTATGTCCTCATAGCATCCGGTTCCAGCATGGGCTATAAGGGATTCTACCCACGGCCTGAAAGCCTGTAATGACCCCAGCCGCTCACTAAAACCGCAACCGATACATTGATAAGAAGAGCTTATCGAAAAGAAAACCTTCCTGAAAGATGCCCCCACGCCGTGATTCCCACGTTTCCGACAAGCCCCCGAGAAACAGGAACCGGAACGCCCCGAGAAAAATAAAGCGCGCCGTCGGCGGGGGGGCCAGACGGCGCGCGGGCTATAAACGGCGACCTTTTTGGGCGGATGGGAGGGACAGGCCGCCGTAAGTTGTTGAAAGTATCCGTAGCTTATAAGCCTGCGCCGTCAAGCCTTTATAGAGGCGTTATCACCCAGTATGCCCACCCCAAACGGCCCCGCGTTCCCAACCAGGATAAAGCGTGCGCTCGTCCCTACCCCACCACCAGCAGCCGCACTTCCGAAGGCAGCGCCGTGGCCACGTCCGCAATCACGTTACCCTTGATCAGGTTCAGCCACGACGAGCGGCGCGTCACACCCATCACCAGCGTCGGCACCTGCAATTCCTTCACGGCGTCCACGATCATCTGCGCCGGGTCGTTGCCGAGCCGGTACAACAGGTGGCAGTCTATGCCCTCCTCCTGCGACCGCTCGCGTATCTTTGCAAAAAAGCGCTCCGCATACGGGTCCGGACCCGCCGTCAGACCAGGGTCCAGCGCCACCGCCACTTCGCGGATATACAGGATATAAAGGCGCGCGTGGCTCAGCTTTGCCTGCTCCCACGCAAACTGGAATGCAGCCGTGGGCCCGCGGACAGATACCAGTATCGGTGGTGCCGCAGCCTTCCTCGGGGCCGGAGGTTCCGGCGCCTCGGCGTCCATGAGCGGCTTAACCCCAACGTCCGCAGGCAGCCGCCTCGCCGTGCGCTGTTGAACCTCGCGCACGCATAGCCCAGCCACCAGCAACACCGTCACAAACACCAGCGCGTGCAGCTTCGTCACGGCGATCGTCACCCAAATCAGCCCCATCAGGACGGCCGTTGCCCCCATGCCCCAGCGCACCTTGCGGCTCATACCCAGAGACCGGTTCGTTACGGTTGATCCCAGATCCAGCGTAATAGCGCCCACGACGCCGATCGCATACAAGGACGCCAGCGTCTCCACCCCCTCGAAAAGCTCCAATACGACCACCGGCACGGCAACCGCCGTAATCAACGGCACCCACGGCACACCATACCGGTTCAGTTCCCGGAAGACCGGCGGAAACTCGCGGTCCTGCGCCATGCTGTAGAGCACCGCCACCATCGCCCCCAGCGCCGTGTTCACCGCCGAAAGGAGCAACAAGCCGAAAACAATCCCGACCACGTACCCGAACGTCGGCCCCAGGAACTGCGTGCCCATCACCCGCAGCATGTCCTCGGTCTTCGGGTTTTCCACCGCGGAGGACAGCAGCCCCAGCAGCGCCGTCGCCACACACACCTCAATCATCACGATGATGATCGCACGCTTGGAACTGCGATGTACGCTCGGCTTTCCCTCCGTGGAATTCGGGTCCAACTGCAACACGCCCGTCATGTTCGCAATCGCCTCGACCCCCGAGAGCGCAAGGATCAGGGAGACAAACGTGTGCCAATGCGCGCCTATGCCGCCCGTTGGCGGCTGGATATTGAATTGCGGCTCGCTCAGGAAGCCCCCGCAAATCAGCACGATGACCGTCGCAACGCTCGGGATCGCCAGATAGATCGCGATCCTTCCCGTGAACCGCGGCCCAAAGTAGTTCAGTATGCCCAAGCCGAAAATGGCAATAACGGCGAACCGCTTCGGATCATGCACCCCAAAGTAGTGGAACGCCTCAAGGCAACTCAGCGCCGCCGTAACGATGTAGTCCGCCAACAGCAGCAACGCCCCCACCACCGCAAGCCGGCTGCTGTGCGCCTTCGCCGACTGGTACACCCCGCCGCCCCCCGGGAAATACCGGCAGACAAAAATGTAGTTGACGCCGACAACCAGCGTCAGCGCCACAACCCCAAGCAGGAAATAAAAACTCGCCGCCCCCGCCAGCGCCACCGCAATGCCGATGACGTAGGCCTTGCTCGTGCCCCAGTCGCCGTACAACAAGCCAGCAGCCTGAAGCCAGTTTACATTTCGAGGGCGATGGGTGACGGAGCCGTGCACGATTCTCGTGTTACAGGATGTGGAGCCCCTACACCGGGAAAAGCGCCAAACGCCTTCCGGGCTAACAAGTAACCCGAGACCCCACGCCGCCTTCCACAACGCCCAAGCGGAAGCACGTGTCGCCACGCACCCCCGCCAAGGGGGTGGCGGAAATCGACCCCCGCAGCCTATGATTCCCGAACCCCGAGTCAAACACTTCAACCCAACCCATTACCCCCAAACACGTTACGCCGCCTTAATCCCAAAAATTCCCCGTTGCCGCGGCCCCTTCCGCTAACTTCGGGGAAAGGTAGGCTTGCGGACCGCCACCACCCCGGGTAAACGCTCTGGAAAGTCCGGGGAGGAAACTTTAGCCGGAAGAACTTGACAAACATGTGCAGGAGTGGCCCACACCACCCCCTTCGGTGTCCGGACAGCGCCACCGCCGCGCCGGTCCGTTCCCGCCAGCATGCCGCAGATAAAACGCAGTTGCATTGAGGACATCAGGCTCCGGGTAAATATCCACGACGTGGTCTCGCCGTACGTGGCCCTCAAGAAGTCCGGCGGCGCCTGGAAAGGCCTCAGCCCCTTCACCGCCGAAAAGACCCCCTCCTTCTTCGTCTATCCGGAAAAAGGCTTCTGCTGGTGCTTCAGCACCAACCAGGGCGGCGACATCTTCAAGTTCATCCAGGCCAAGGAAAACCTGTCCTTCCCCGAAGCGGTCGAAATGGTCGCCCACCGCTTCAACATCCCCCTCGAATACGACGACGACGGCCGCCCCCCCGAAGCCATTTCCCTGCGCAAGGAGCTCTTCGGCATCCACGACGACGCCACCACCTTCTTCAACGACGCCCTCTTTGCCGACACCCCGGACGCCGCCGCCACCCGAGACTACTGGACCCACGTCCGCCGCTTCCCCCTCCAGGCCGCCAAAGACTTCAAAATCGGCTTTGCCCCCGTAAATGGCGCCGCCCTGCTCGACCTCATGGTCCGCAAACGCTACTCCCTCGACGCCCTCAGGCAGTGCGGCCTCTTCTTCGCCTACGACAACGAGCGCGACCCACGCCGCTTCCGCTGCCGCTTCCGCGGCCGCCTCATGATCCCCATCCGCGACATCCAGGGCCGCGTCATCGCCTTCACCGCAAGGCAACTCCCCCTCACCCCGCAAGACGACCCCGCCCGCGACGCCAAATACGTCAACAGCCCCGAAACCCCCATCTTCAAGAAAAGTGACGTCCTCTTCGGCCTCGACCGCGCCCACGCTCCCGTAAAAGACACCGGCGGCTTCGTCCTCGTGGAAGGCCAGCTCGACACCCTGCGCTGCTGGCTCGTCGGCCTGAACACCGCCGTCGCCCCGCAAGGCACCGCCATCACGGAAAACCAGTTGCACCTCCTGCGCCGCTACGCAGGCAAAATCGAGTGCCTGCTCGACGGCGACGCCGCCGGCCAGAAAGCCGCCCTCCGCCTCCTCCCCATGGCCCTCAAGGCCGGCCTCGAAATCACCTTCCTGCCCCTCCCGGCGGACTCCGACCCCGACGAACTCTTTCTCGAAAAAGGCGCCGCCGCCCTCGACGAACTTCGCGCCGGCAAGCTCGACGCCATGGCCTTTGCCGCGCGCTCCCTCGCCCCAAACGGTCCCGACGCCCTGTCCCCCCGCGAAAAAGCCTCCGCCCTCGAACAGGTCTTCATGATCGTCAGCCAGTGCGACTCCGAAGTCATGCGCGATGACTACCTCACCGACGCCTGCCGCCGACTCCGCATCGAACGCACCTCCGCCGAACGCGACTTCCGCAAATACCTGGCCGCCCAAGCCGCACGCACCAACACCCAGCCTCCGAGGGCCGATACCCCAGCCCCCGCACACTCCCCGCTTTCCGCAAAACGGGCGCAGAGGTTGACAACGGCGGAATTTGAGCTATTAGTTCTCCTCTTCCACCATGACGACCTCGCCCAGTCGCTTGCACAAATCATTCAGCCGGAGTGGATTAACGACGAGACAGTGCATCAGCGGGTCCTTCGCAGCGTAGTGCTCGCGATACAGCATGAAGGGTGGCACCCCGGCATTGAAGGTCTCGACACGCTCCTCGCAACCGAAGAGGAGCGGACCTGCGTGTACGGCGTTCTCGCCCACCAGGCCACCTTTGAAGACCCCCTGCGCGAAGCCAACCGCTGCCTGGCTGCCCTCTACAGCCGTGCCATCGAACGCGAAAAGCGCCGCATCGAAAATTTGCTTGCCAACGACACCGATTTCAACCGGCGGCAGGAACACCTTCGTGAACGTCGCCGTCTGATGGAGGCGATGAAGACGCCGCCCCAGCTCTTTCCTACCACTTAATACTGACACTCCCAGGCCATGCCGTCCTCCAAGAAGCATACAGCAGCGCCCACGCCCCACACGCCCCACGCGTCCAAGCACCACGCCGAAAAGGGCGCGAGCAAGCACGCCGAAAAGGAAAAGCCTGTGGAAAAGGCGGCGGTGCACCGTCACACCGAGAAGCCGGCAGCCAAGCACGTCGAAAAGACCGCGGCCAAGCCCGTGAAAGCCGCCCCGCCAGCCGTCGTCCCGGAAGAACAGCTCAATGACAACATGGCCGCGGACAAGGCCGCCATGGAAGCCGCGGCCGCTGCCGAAGCCGCCGTCACCGGCGCCGGCAAGCTCAACGACAAGATCCGCCAGCTCATCCGCCTCTCCAAGGAACAGGGCTACCTGACGGTTCAGGACATCAACCGCGTCCTCCCCGAGAGCGTCAACAACCCCGAGGAAATCGAAAACGTCATTTCGATCCTCGAAAACCTTGAGATCGACATCCTCGATAACGAAGAAGTCGAGACCTACAAGGCGCGGATGGAAGAGAGCGAGGAAGCCCAGCTCAAGAACCAGCAGCTGGACATCCTGGACGACCCGGTACGCATGTACCTGAAACAGATGGGTCAGGTCCCCCTCCTCACCCGGGAGCAGGAAGTCGCCATCTCCAAGCGCATCGAAAAGGCCGAGCAGAAAGCCCAGGAAGAGCTCTTCAACATCGCCCTTACAAACGGCTTCCAGATAGACCTCGCCAAGAAGCTCATCGCCCGCGAAGAACGCTTCGACCGCGTCGTGCTGGACAAGAAGATCGACAGCCGCGAAAACTACTTCAAGAGCCTCCCCAAGCTCGTCGAACAGGCCGAAGAAATCGAGGAAAAGCTCGTCAAAGCCTGGGCTGAACAGCAGGAAGCCAAGGACGAAGCCACCCGCACCCGCGCCCTCGCCCGCTTCAAGAAATACGAAGCCCAGCTCAAGCCCATCTTCAAGAAGATGTGCCTCAAGCTGAAGGTGTTTGAGGAATTCCTCGACAACCTCTCTCCCGTCCTCCGCGAAATCGAGGACCACCTCCAGCACCTCGAAGTCATCCGCAAAGTCGGCACCGTTTCCCGCCGCAAGGGCATGGATGCCGCCACCATCCAGCACCGCCTCAAGGACATCGAGAACCTCTACCGCATCGCCCCCGCTGAGCTCCTGCGGCTCGTCCGCGAAGTGCGCAAGGAAATGCGCGAGGCCCACCGCGCGAAGACCGAGATGGTGGAGGCCAACCTGCGCCTCGTCATCTCCATCGCCAAGAAGTACACCAACCGCGGCCTCTCCTTCCTCGACCTCATCCAGGAAGGCAACATGGGCCTCATGAAGGCCGTTGAGAAGTTCGAATACCGCCGCGGCTACAAGTTCTCCACTTACGCCACCTGGTGGATCCGCCAGGCCATCACCCGCTCCATCGCTGACCAGGCGCGCACCATCCGCATCCCGGTCCACATGATCGAGACCCTCAACAAGGTGATGCAGGTCCAGAAGCAGCTCCTCCAGGAACTCGGCCACGAGCCCACCCCGGAGGAAGTCGCCGAGGAAATGCAGATGCCCGTCGAGCGCGTCCAGCAGATCATGAAGATGGCCCAGCAACCCATCTCCCTGCAAAGCCCCGTTGGCGACTCCGACGACACCAATTTCGGCGACTTCATCGAGGACAAGGCCGCGGAAAACCCGTACGACATGACCGCCTACTCGCTCCTACGCGAGAAGATCATGGACGTGCTCGACTCCCTCACCGAACGCGAACGCCGCGTGCTCTCCCTCCGCTTCGGCCTGCAGGACGGCTACTCCCGCACCCTGGAGGAAGTAGGCCGCCAGTTCAAAGTCACCCGCGAGCGTATCCGCCAGATCGAAGCCAAGGCGCTGCGCAAGATGCGTCACCCGACGCGTATCCGCCAGCTCCACGGGTTCTTCGAAGGCGAAGCGAACGCCAACGGCCCCGGGTTCGAAAACTTCCGCAAGAGCGAGTAGCCGGAGCAGGCCGGTGCGCCTCCCCGCGCCCCCCGCCCCACCGTTCCAGCGCTCCCCGAAGCCATGCCCCCCCTGCATACGCTCCCGCTCCGCGCCCCGGCGTCACGCATGGCGTTTGTCGGCGCGGCGGCACTGGGTCTCGCCCTCCTCGCGCACCCCGCGTCCGCGGGGCCCCTGAGCGGCACCCCGCGCACGGTGGAACGCCCCACCGACGCCCCAGCCAGCGCGCCGGCAGCCGAGCCGGAAGCCGGGAAAGTCACCTTCGCGCCCTCCGAAAACCCGCCCCTCGGCGAAATCGTCTGGGTGTCACCCGACGGCAACCAAGCTGTCCTCTACCTCGACCGCGGCCTCACCGTCTCGCGAGGGAAACTGCTCACCCGCGACAGCAGCCTCGCCCTCACGGCCCTCGTGCAGCCCGTCGGGCTCCGCCGTGGCCGCGCCGTGGGCGTGCGCATCCTGAGCGGCAGTGCGGCAGAAGGCGACCAAGTCATCCTGCCCGGCCCCACCTACCGGAAACAGATCGACCCGGACGGCCTCGACGAGAACGAAAGCGACCAACCTTCCAAACCCGATCGCCCACGCGTCCCCCCCAAACCCATTGAGTTCAAGGGCAGGCGCTCATAACCCGACGCCCTCCACAAGTTGCCCGCACGCACTGCCAAATTGACCCACGTCACCCCCGCAGTCTTTTTTTCCAGCGTAAAGGTTTACTCGGGCACGCCGATCCCTTAGCCTTCACAAATTATGGACATTCCGATGCTTGCGTTCGGAGGTTTCAGCACGGGCGAACTCGTGTTGATCTTCTTTGCGATCCTTCTGCTCTTTGGAGCAAAGCGACTGCCTGAACTCGCGAAGAGCCTGGGCAAGTCCATCAACGAATTCAAGAAAGCCACCCATGAGGTGGAAAAGGACATTCGCGGCGCGATGGACACCCCTGCCCACCAGCCCCCGCCCCAAGGCTATTACGGGCAGGCACAGCAAGCTCCCTACCTGCAGCAGCAGCCCGGCCAGCCCATGGCCCCGCAGCAACAAGGCTACACCCCGCAGGCCCCCGCCCCGCAGCAACCCGGCTATGCGGCGCAGCCCAACCCGCAACAGCCCGTTGCCCCCGCCCCGCAACAAGCCCCCGCGCCCCAGCAGCCCGGCCCAAACGGCGCCCAGAACCAGCCGCCGCGCCAGAACGCTTGAAATAGCCCTTTCCACCCCACAAAAAAGGCAGCCCCAAACGGAGCTGCCTTTTTTTGTAGGCACGCGCCTACGCGGCGCTATACGTCAATCAGCCCCCGCACCAGACCGGACGGTAGCCAGCCTCCTCCAGCGCCTTCAAGAGCGCCTCGCGGTGATCCCCCTGGATCTCCAGCGTCTTGTCCTTCAGCGTGCCCCCCGTCCCGCACGTCGCCTTCAGCCGCTTCAACAGCGCCTCCAACTCTGCCGGGCAGCTATGCAGGAACCCCTCCCCCGAAACTGTCAAAACCGTCTTCCCGCCCCTGCCCGCCTTTTCACGGCGCACGTCCACGCGCCCCTTCTTCCGCACCTTCTCAGCCACCGGCTGAGCGCCAACCTTGGCCACTGGCGACGGCCCAGCCGGCAGGCCCCCCCCCATCAGTCCTGAAAACGGGTTTTGACCGAGGGAGCCCGAGGCTCCGTCCGTAGGAATGCGCTCTTTAGCCATGCCACCTGCTTTCTTCAACGCCCCGCCCCGCAGCGCAATCCAATTGTCGCCCCCGCCATCTTCAGCGCTTGCGCGAACGCGACAACCTCGGCTTGCACCGCGGCGCCCCCGGTTCAGGCGCCGGCGGTTGCTCCGCCCGGATCCACGCGAGCGCCTTCAGGTAACTGCGCCGGTCCAAAAAATGCGCCAGTTCGCTCGGCAGGGCTTCACGGTTCTCATCCAAGATCGTGTCCAGCGCCCTTATTGCCTGCAAAAGGCACTCCGGATCTTTCGGACCCGGCTTTTCTATGATCTGGATCAACCTTTCCTCGATTTGGCTTAGACGCACGGGGAAATTTGAGGTATATAGTGAAGTTGACCGATAATTGGCACCGGTGATTCCTTACGATACCGCAGGAAGACGCAGCCGGAACGCGGTGGCCAACCGAGACTTACGGCCGTTTGGGCGTCCCTGCCCGAACGGGTTAAGCCTTGCGGGAAACAACCGCTAAAAGTATATCTTTTACGCTGCAGCGTAAAGCTCACGCATGAAGAACCTGAGTTTCGCCACGCACTGGAACGCCGCGCTCATAGACCAGCTTTACGAAAATTGGGTGCAAAGGCCGGACGAGTTGGCGCCGGACTGGAGAGCTTTTTTTGAAGGCTTTGAACTGGGGCAGGCCCGCCTGGACGGTGCCACGCCGGAGCTTTCGACCGAAGAAGCCAAGGCGGAAGCCATCCTGCAGGCCCGTGCGATCGGTGCGATCTACGGCTACCGGGCAATCGGCCACACCCAGGCCCACTTTAACCCCCTCGAGCCCGAACCTCCCAAAAACCCGCGGCTTTCGTTGGAGCGCCTCGGCTTCAAGCCCCAGGACCTTGACCGCGTCCTGTACACCGGCAATTACCTGCACGGCCAGCAGATGCCCGTCCGCGAATTGCTCGCGCGGCTCGAGGAAACCTACTGCGGCCCCGTTGGCGTCGAGTACCTCCACATTCAGGACACCGCGCGGCGCCGCTGGCTCCAGGCCCGCATTGAGCCCGAGTGCAACCGCCCCAACCTGACAAACGAGCAGAAAATCCGGGCCTTGCGCAAAGTGCTCGAGGCGGAGTCCTTTGAACGCTTCCTCCACACGCGCTACGTCGGCCAGAAACGCTTTTCCCTCGAAGGCGGTGAAACCCTCATCGCCGCACTCGATGCCCTGATCGACCACTGCCCCCTCAACGGCGTTGACGAAATCGTCATGGGCATGGCCCACCGCGGCCGCCTCAACGTCCTCGTCAACACGGTCGGCAAATCCTACGAATTCCTCTTCCGCGAGTTCTCGGAAAACTACATCCCCGAGACCACCTACGGCGACGGCGACGTCAAATACCACCTCGGTTATGAAGCCGACGTGACCACCAGCGACGGACGCAAAGTACACGTCGGGCTCGCCGCAAACCCCAGCCACCTTGAGGCCGTAAACCCCATCGTCGAAGGCAAGACGCGCGCGCGCCAGCGCATAAAGGGCGACACCGTGCAGCGCCGCAAAGTCGTCCCCGTCCTCATCCACGGCGACGCCGCTTTCATCGGCCAGGGCATTGTGGCCGAGACGCTCAACCTTTCCCAGCTCAAGGGCTACCGCACCGGCGGCACCCTGCATTTCGTCATCAATAACCAGATCGGGTTCACGACGAACCCCACCGAGGCCCGCTCTACCCGCTACTGCACGGACGTGGCGAAGATGATCGAGGTCCCCATTTTCCACATCGACGGCGACAACCCGCAGGCCGTCGTGGCCGTCACCCGCCTCGCGCTCGAATACCGGCAGGAGTTTGGCAGCGACGTCGTCATCGACATGTACTGCTACCGGCGCCACGGGCACAACGAGGCCGACGAACCCGGCTTCACCCAGCCCACCCTGTACCGCAAGCTCGCCTCACACCCGCTGATCAGCGAGACCTACAGCCGCCGCCTCGTCTCCGAAGGCGTCCTCACGCAGGAACAGGCCGCGCACCTGAAGGACGAGTATGAGCGCAGCCTCGACGAAGCCTTCACCCGCGTAAAAAAGCAGGAAGAGTCGCTCAAGGAAGTCCTCATGTCCCGCGGCCGAAAGAAGTTCGCGGGCTCCACCGCCGTCTTCCAGCCCCCCTACTCCTTTGAGCCCGCGGCCACCGCCGTCGACCGCGAGCGCCTGGAGCGCATTGCGCGCGTCATAACGACCGTTCCCGATAAGTTTCAGGCCAACCCCAAGATCAAGCGCCAGCTCGAAACCAAGTGGGCCGCCTTCCAGGCCGGCGAAGGCCTCGATTGGGCCTTCGCGGAGGCCCTTGCCTTCGGCACACTCCTGGATCAAGGCATCCCCGTGCGCCTGAGCGGACAGGACAGCGAGCGCGGCACCTTCAGCCAGCGTCACGCCGTCCTGTATGACGCCACAAGCCGCGAGCGCTACGTGCCGCTCGGCAACCTCTCCCCCGAACAACCGCACTTCTGCGTATATAACTCCTGCCTCTCGGAAAACGCCGTCCTCGGCTTCGACCTCGGCTATTCCTACGACTACCCCAACCTCCTCTGCCTCTGGGAAGCCCAGTTTGGCGACTTCGCCAACGGCGCCCAGGTCATCATCGACCAGTTCCTAGTGAGCTCGGAGTCCAAGTGGCAGCGCGTGAGCGGCATCGTCCTCCTGCTGCCCCACGGCTACGAAGGCCAGGGCCCGGAACACTCCTCGGCCAGACTCGAGCGCTACCTGCAGGCCTGTGCGGAAAACAACATCCAGGTCGTCTACGCCTCCACCCCCGCGCAGTATTTCCACGTGCTGCGGCGGCAGGTGCTCCGGCCCTTCCGCAAGCCGCTCATCATAATGTCCCCCAAGAGCCTCCTGCGCCATAAGGAGTGCGTAAGCCGGGTGGACGACTTCACCACCGGCACCTTCGAGGAATTTCTGGACGACCCTACGCCCGCCAAGCGCACCACCCGCCTCATCCTGTGCTCGGGCAAAATCTATTACGACCTGCTCGCCTGCCGGCGCGACAACAAGATCCGCAACACCACCATCCTCCGCATCGAGCAGTTCTACCCGCTTAACCAGCCCAAACTGGAAGCCCTCTTCGCAAAGCACGCCGGGTTCAAAAAGCTCGTCTGGTGCCAGGAGGAACCGCGCAACATGGGCGGCTGGAGCTTCATCGCCCCCATTCTTGAGCAGATCACCGGCATAAAGCCGCAATACGCCGGCCGCAAGCCCTCCGCCAGCCCCGCCGGCGGCTCCCTCGCCCTCCACCGCATCGAGCAGGACGCCCTCGTCGAAAACGCTTTCGCACTCTAACCGACTCCCCCACCCCAAACCTCACCCACCGCCATGTCCACCCAAGTCAAGATTCCCGCCCTTGGCGAATCCATCACGAGCGGCATCCTCGCCAAATGGCACGTCGCGGAAGGCGCCCTTGTCCAAAAGGGACAGCCTCTGTACGACCTGGAGACGGACAAGATCACGTCGGAAGGCCTCGCTGAAGTCTCCGGAGTCGTGCACCGGATCGTCCCCGAAGGCTCTGAAGTGGCAGTCGGGCAAGTCGTGGCTGAACTCGAAGAAGGCCCCGCCACGGAATCCCCGCTCCCCACGGCCCCCGCCGTGCCGGAAGTGAAGACCGAGGCCCCGGCAACCCCGCCCGCCAAGCCGGCCCCCGCCGGCGAAAGCTCGCCCGCGGTGCGCCGCATCGCCGAGGAAACCGGACTCAAACCCACGGACGTACCGGGCACGGGCAAAGGCGGCCGCGTCACCAAAGGCGACATGCTTCAGGCCCTCGAAAACAAGGCCCAGCAACCGGCCAAGCCCGAACCTCCCAAGCCCGCTGCGGCCCCGGCCTCCCCTCCCGCCATTACCGCCACGTCCGCAGCGCCCGCCCGCAAGCAGACGCGCACGAAGATGGCGCCCCTGCGTCGCCGCATCGCCGAGCGCCTCGTGGCCGCCCAGCAGACCGCCGCCATCCTCACCACCTTCAACGAAGCCGACATGAGCGCCGTCATGGCGCTGCGAAAGAAGTTTCAGGACGACTTCGTCAAACGCCACGGCGTGAAACTCGGCTTCATGTCCTTCTTCGTCAAAGCCGTGGTGGATGCCCTTCAGGCCGTCCCCGGCCTTAACGCCCAGCTTGAGGGCGACGAGATCATCCAGAACCATTACTACGATGTCGGCGTCGCTGTCGGCACCGACCGCGGCCTCGTTGTGCCCGTCGTGCGCGATTGCGACCGCCTGACCTTTGCCGAAATCGAGAAAGCCATCGCGGACTTCGGCAAACGCGCCCGCGACGGCAAGATCAAGATCGAGGAACTTCAGGGCGGCGTGTTCACGATCTCCAATGGCGGCGTCTACGGCTCCATGCTTTCCACGCCCATCATCAACCCGCCCCAGTGCGGCATCCTCGGCCTCCATGCCATAAAGGAGCGCCCCGTTGTCGTGGACGGGCAGATCGTCGCCCGACCGATGATGTACCTGGCGCTCTCCTACGATCACCGGATCGTTGACGGCAAGGAAGCCGTGACGTTCCTTGTGAAGGTCAAGGAAGCCATCGAAGACCCGTCCCGCCTCCTCTTTGCGCTGTAGAGGAACCGCACCGGCCCTCTGTCGGCGCGTTTGCTTTTTTGCTCCGCCCCGGGCGGCTTCACCGTTATTTTCCTGACTTCCTTTTTCTATTTTTATGGCAGAAGCACCTTTTGATGTGGTCGTAGTCGGCGGCGGTCCCGGTGGCTACGTGTGTGCAATCCGTTCGGCGCAGTTAGGTCTGAAAACGGCCCTCATTGAGGCTGCGGAAATGGGCGGCACATGCCTCAACGTCGGCTGCATTCCCAGCAAAGCGCTCCTCCACTCCACCGAAGCCTACGCCTTCGTCTCCGAACGCGGCGAGGCACACGGCATCAAAGCGGAAAAGCTCAGCGTGGATGTCGCCGCCCTGATGAAGCGCAAGCGCGAGGTCGTCGACCGCCTGCGCAGTGGCGTGAAGCAGCTCGTGGAAAAGCGCGGCATCTCCCTTATCCGCGGGCGCGGGAAGCTTCTTGGCACCGGCAAAGTCGAAGTCACCGGCGACGCCGGGCTCCACGTTGTGGAAGGCAAGGCCATCGTCCTGGCCGCCGGCTCTGTCCCCGTTGAGCTGTCGTTCCTGAAGTTCGACGGCAAGACCATTGTCTCGAGCGACGACGCAATCGCGTTTGACGCCGTTCCCGGAAAGCTCCTCGTCGTGGGCGCCGGCGCCATCGGCCTTGAACTCGGCTCGGTCTGGGCCCGCCTGGGCAGCCAGGTCACGGTCGTTGAACTCCTTCCGCGTGCTGCGCCGAACTATGACGAAGACATTTCCAAAGCCCTCGAACGCGCCCTTAAGAAACAAGGCCTGAAACTGGAACTCGGCGTCAAAGTTACCGGCGTCAAACAGGAAGACGGCAAGACGTTCCTGACCGCCGAGAAAGCGGGTAAGCCTGTTGCCTATGAGGCCGACAGGATCCTCGTCGCCGTTGGCCGCAAGCCCGCAAGCGCCGGCCTCGCCGCCGACGGCGCGGGGCTCAAGCTCGATGAACGCAAGCGCGTCGAAATCGACGACCAGTACCGCACCAGCGTGCCAGGCGTCTTCGCCATCGGCGACCTCGTACGCGGCCCCATGCTCGCCCACAAGGCCGAAGAAGAGGGCGTTGCCGTCGCGGAGCTCATCGCAGGCAAGGCCGGACATGTGAACTACGACGCCATCCCCAACGTCGTCTACACCGAGCCCGAAGTCGCGGGCGTCGGCCTGGGTGAGACCGAGACTCGTCAACGCGGCCTTGAAATCCGGATCGGCAAATTCAACTTCCTCGCCAACGGGCGCGCCATTGCGGCAGATGCCACGGACGGCTTTGCAAAGATCATCGCGGACGCAAAGACCGACCGCCTCCTCGGCGCCCAGATCGTCGGGCACGGCGCTTCCGAGCTCATTGCCGCCGTCGTTCCACACCTCGAATACGGCGGGAGCGCCGAAGACCTGGCCCGCACCTGCTTCGCCCACCCCACCCTCGGCGAAGCCATCCGCGAAGCCGCACTGGCCTCTGACGGCCGCCCAATCCACGGGCTCTAGAGCACTTCTACCTTAGGGCCAATCGACATTTTAGACTGTACAGATTGTGACCGAGCTGTTTGAAGC
>CAZQIE010000048.1:6106-23032 GCA_964593675.1 uncultured Opitutales bacterium | reverse complement strand
CTCGCCTCCGCCCTCCTGTGGCTGTAACCCATATGTCGATTGGCCCTAGCCTGGACGCTCACCGGCGGCGCGCTCCGTTTTGAGGCCACGTCTGCCTATGAGAACCGCATCTCCCTTTCCTCTTCCCAAAACAACATAACCGTAGACATTCAGACGCCGCTGACCATCGACGAAAACGCGGTGACCGGCAACGTAGAGAGCGTTTTCAGCACCGGAAACTCGTCCGGGCAGTCCCTCACGCTCGCTGGCGGCCTGTCTCGCGCACCCGGGGCGCAGCGGAGCCACCGCTTCCTGATCATGCCCAACACCGCGAGCAGCGGCACGGCGAATTTGATCACGCTCGCCGGCGTGATTGGGAATGGCGGGTCGGCAACCGGCTCGGTCGCCGTCGAATTGGGCTGCCGCGCCCCGACCTCCAGCAACGGGCGCCTCGAATCGCGCGTCGCCCACACTTACACGGGAGATACCCGCATCGGCGCTGGGGTCATCGTCGCCTACGTGGACGCCCCGGTTTCCTCCACGGGCGCTTTCGGCAACGCCAGCTCTGTGCTCTCGCTTGGCTACGATCAAGTCGCCGCGACGGCCTCCGTTGCACTGCTCACCAACGGCCCCATTACCATCGCGCGCCCGATCAATTTCAGCAACGGCGCGGGTCCCAACAGCACCTTCGCCGTCACCTTGGGGGGCGAGAGCGCCCATGCCTCCCTGTTCACGGGCGCGATAGATCTCGATGGGACGCTCGCCCGCACAACCAAAGTCTCGCTCACGGCCGCCTCAGGTGGCGTTGTCACGTTCTCTGGGGTGCTCAGCCATGGGACCGCCGGGTCTGCCGTGCCGATCGAGAAGGTTGGGCCTGGTACCGTCATTTTGTCTGCCGCAAACACCTATACCGGCGGCACGACGGTCTCCGCAGGCAACCTGCTCGCGAACAACACGACTGGCTCCGCCACCGGCACGGGCACTATCACTGTCGCGAACGGTGCCGCCCTCGGAGGCACAGGCGCGGTAAGCGGTGCGGTCACGCTTCAAGCTGGAGGCGGCCTTGCCTTCCAGCTCTCCACCCTCCCTGGAAGCCACGACAAGCTCGACCTCGCCTCATCCCTGACCTTTGCCGGAGCCAGCACGGTCACGGTCACCTCAAGCAACAGCTCGCCCACGCCCGGGACCTATACGCTCCTGACCGCTGCTGGAGGAATAACGGGCGCCCTGCCCACGCTCATCCTGCCCAGCAACTGGACCGGTTCTCTCGCCATTTCCGGCAACGACCTGCGCCTGACCGTCACGGCGACAAGCGCGCTCGAAAGCTGGCGGCAAGCCCATTTCGCCTCATGGCAGAACTCCGGCAACGCATCTAACGACGCTGATCCCGATCGTGACGGCTTGACCAACCTCCTGGAATACGCCCTGGGTGGCAATCCCGCGTCCTCCGCGAACAGCCCGGCTCCCGTCGTGGGCACGGTTCGTTCCGGCGGCACCTTCCTTACGCTCACCTTCAACCGCGGGCGGGCCGACGTGACCTACCTTGTCGAAGGGTCTTCCGACTTTTCGACGTGGTCCACCGTCGCTCTCAACCCTGGCAGTGTCGGCCAAAGCGTCACCGTCACGGACGCCGTAAACGTGGCCAGCGGTGAACGGCGCTTGCTACGGCTCAGGGTCACGTCGCCATAACGGGGCTTGCCCAACGGGTCCGGAGGATGCCTGGTCCTTTACGGCTTGGGCATCCTCTCGGACCACGCCAAGATCCCTTTATTGGTCCACCTTCAGGCGCAAGAAGCGCCTCGGCACCGTCGTGAGGTCCACATCGTCAGTATACGTGACGTCCTGGCCGACTTCCCCAGGATTGGTGACGATGGTCGTCCAGTTCAGGCAGTCAGAGCTCACTTCGATGCGGTAGGTGAGAGCCAGGCGGGCGCGTTTGAAGCGAAGGCGCAGGAAGTTCCCGGACTTTTCCGAGGACATCAAGGCGCCCGCGCCTACGGTATCGCCCGAGCGCGCAGGGTCACCGCCGAGCGCGTATTCCAACAGGTTCGGCACGCCGTCACGGTCAGGATCGTCGCCCGCACTGTTCCGCACCCCGACGTCGGGGTGTTGCGCGATCCACGAGGCGAAATCGGGTTCCACGACGACCGTCACATCCTTCCAGACACGCGACACGCTGTCGTCGCCGGTCAGACGCAAGACGTACGTGCCGGGAGCGTTAAAAGTGACCGTGGTGGACGCCGCTGCGGTGTTCGCGAACGTAACCTCGCCCGGCCCGCTCACCTTCGACCAGGCCGCGGTGACGCCCGGACTACCCGGGTTGCCGTCATCGGTGACGGAGCCCGACAGGGCTTTCGCGATACCCATAGCCGCCAACCCACCCGAGCCCACGTCGACATCCGGTGCACTGTCAACGTCCGGCAGCCCGCTTACGTTGTCGAAGGTCACCGTCATATTCTTAGCCAGATCTGAAGCCGAAATGGACGTGCCGTTATTGTGCGAATTCACGATCAGGCCGACCAAGATCGGGTCCTGCATCGCGACCACCTGACCCGCCATCTGCTGGGTCCACGTCACCCCATCTGGCGAGCGGAACGCCGTAAAGACGTCGCCCGACCGGGTCAGGCGGAACCAGGGGCCGTCTGAAACTCGGTTACTTGTGTCGGTGCCCGCCTCGCTGCCACGGAAAATGGCCACAGCCCCCATTCCCGCATACTGGCCCATAAAGGCGTACGGCGCTGTCTGTACCGCCGTGTGCTGCGTCGCGAGAATGCCAAGCGATGACCAGGATTGCGCCTCGTTTGCTTTCGAGGCCATGCGCACCGTAACCGAGAAGTCGCCGCCCTTTCTCGTGCGGATGAACCAACCGTTCATGCCGTTCGGGTTCTTTGTCCACGAACTGACGACGGTCGCCGCACCGTTCGAAATTGAACCGGACCCGGTGACCGTTTCGGGGCCGACGCCACTCGCCACCCAGCCCGCGTCCACCTCTACGGTTAGGTCTGCCGTAGCCGAGAGCACGCTGTCGCTGGCGGTGCAGCGGATGACATAGGTGCCGGCAGCCGGGAATGTCACACCCGTCGCGGCCGCATTGCCGGCCGAGAATACGGGCTGGTGGGTGCCTGGCCCCGAAACGCGTGACCAGACATAAGTCAGCGGCGTGCCATTGGCGTCGGTTGCCGTCGCCGCGACATAGAGGGTGTCATTATGGTCAGGCAGGGCAACGCGCGGAACCGAGGGGCTGCTGATCGTGATAACCGGGCGGTTGTTTACGGAAAGGATGCCGGCATTTGAGGTCACGCTGCCAGCGAGGTTGCTCACGACGCACGTATAAGCGCCCGCGTCGCCCGGCAGGACGTTCTTCAGCTTCAGTTGGTTCGTTTGGGTCTGAAGGATGCGGGCGGATTCCACCAAAGCCACGCCATCCTTCTTCCACTGGTAGCTGAGCTGCGGTCCTGTGGCCACGACGCTGAACGTCGTAATGCCGTCTTCGTTCACCTCCGTGTTCGACGGGTGAGTGGTGATCGTGGGCCCGACTGCCGTCACGTTCGTGATCGTGACCGTTGCGCTGGTGGTGGCCCCCAGCGAAGCGCCGCCATACGGCTCACTTATCACAACCGTCAAGGTCTCATCGCCTTCGTTGATGCCGTCAGAAAGCGTCTCGACTTCGAATACCTTTTCCCCGAGTTCCCCGGACGCCCACGTCACGCGCGTGTCGACCGCCGTGTAGTCGGGCCCCTGTCCTGCCGGGGTTTGCCCGCTGTTGTCGTCCCGCGCCGTCCCGTTGACCGACCGGATAGCCACGGAGACCGTGCCGCCGGAGTCCCCGGTGCGCCGCAAGGTGATCGGCGCCTTTTGGCCTTCGGCGACCGTTGCCCCGGACACGATTTCGATGACGGCGCCCGCCACCCCACCCGAGGTCGTCGCGGTGATCGTTTGCGTCGTGATGCTGCTCCGCCCAATTGAGTCCGTAACCGTAAGCTTTACCGTGTAGGTACCCGCGCTGCCGTAACCGTGGGAGGTTGCAGGCGTCGCGGACGCTTCCGTCACGCCGTCGCCGAAATCCCACAGGTAGGAAACGCCGAGCCCCGCGGTCGTGGCGCTGGCGTCCAGAGCGACGTTCACGGGAATTACGCCCGTATTCGGCGTCGCGCTGAACGCAGCCACGGGGGCGGGTTTACTGGCGGCGTCGTTGGTAGCGTGAAGCTCGAGACCCGCAGGACTAATGTTGCCGCCAGGCCCCCAGGTGTCGCCGTCTATCACGTAACCGAAAGCCGTCACGTCCGTAAACGTATGCGGCGCCCCGCCCGCGTTGGGCGGGTCCCATGTCGTGGCCGGGTCGAACGCGATCCAGTTCTGCGCATTCGGATCGGTCATCTGGATGAGCGGGTTCCCCGTGTAACCAGCGTTGTTGAGGTTGTTCCGGTACTGCGTGGTCGTCGTGTAACTGGTTTCGGAGACGTACCACTGCGTGCCGTCCCTGACCGCGAAACGTATGGATCCACATGTCGTATCCCATACGTGCATCGGACCCAGACGAAGCAGGCTGGAAGAGGTAAAGGCGACTTTCACAGAGGGATCCTTGTTCGCGCCAAGGAAATCAACCTTATCGATGGCAAACAGGCCAAATGAACGCACAGCATCCCCGTTGGAGTTATACGCGACGTTAACCGCGTGACTCAGGACGCCGTTCAACATCCACGGCGAAGAATCCGGGCCGTTCATGCCCGTCGTCGCCGAGCGAGGCCAGCCGTTCAGGCGCGAGGCCGTCCCGCTGTTTCGGGTCTCTACGCGCAACCCGCCAAAAAGGCGTGTACCGATTTGCATTGAACCGCTCAAAGGCCGGGCGATGCCATAGAAGCTCAGTTCGATCAGATTGTCATCCGCCGCGCCATCACCATCCAGGTCGACGTTCTCAGTCTCGATGGGTGGCGTGGAATGGCTCCCATAGCCGTAAAAATATTCATCCCCTCCCGTTGCCATCTCGCCCGACCAGCACGCCACCATGCCCGCGGCCTCAGAGTCGCTCGCGTTGCCGCGCACCACGTCGACATATTTGGTAAGGCTCGTCTTCACACGCCCGTTATCCCACACCGTGCAGGTTATCGGATAGCGACCGGCCGCCTTGTAAGCATGGCTGACAGTTGAGCCGCTCGACTCGATCCGGTCACCGAACTCCCATGTGATGAACGCGACAGTGCCGTCGGGGTCACTTGACGCCGAGGCGTCCGCCGTCACGGACTCGCCCACCCGAAGGTGCGTCTTGTCCAGTGTGAACCGGGCCTCAGGAGAGCGGTTCGTGGCGGCATTCTTGGACAAAATGACGTCGAATCCGTTGTTCATGCGCATATTGGAGGTCGAGCTCTCCGTCATGCGCCATCCCTGGTCTTCAATGTAGAAGCCGACCGCCGTAATGTTCTGGAAATCACGCGTGGCCCAGGTCGCCGTGGCGGCGTTGAACGTAACGTTTTCGTCAGGGCTCCATTCCGCCCACTCACCGTCGGAACTGTCGCTGCCGAAGGTCAGGGTATTGGTGCCGAACTGAACCACGCCTGAAGCCGCCCACCCCTGCTCCGTCTTCGAAACGTAGAACGTGGTCCCGTCCCGCACGAGGAAGCGGAGCTTCTTGGCGACCGTGGAGTTGTCGGGGTTCGTGGCGTCCCACACCTTTTCAAAAGTAAAGGCAAGGCGGCTGTCTGAGTCGAAGGAAAGGCGGTCCGTTTCCGGAAGGCCGAGCAGCGCGTGTGCGCCCACGTAAATGGCCGCCCGGTCGCGTAATTTCTCGCCCGCCTTCACCTTGTTGCTGAAGTGGAAAGACATATTGCCTGCAGAGCGGTCTTTGCCCCACGAGTAGGCGCTCATCTGAGACGCAGACGCCGTCCTTACAGGGTTCGGGTTGACCACCTCAGAAATAAACCCGCCGTAAAAGCTGAGGCCGCTGTACGTCCATGCACCCGTGGTTGTGGAACCGCTTGCTGGCGTGAGCGTATCGGTGTCCGTTTTCCAAGCGTATCGGAAAACAGAGCCCGTCTGACCGTCGCTGAAGCTCTGGTTATCGAGGCGCTCCGGCGCCGCGTTTCGCAGATAAGGCGTGGCCTCCGTGCTGTCCGACGTCTTTATCGGCATCGCGGTCGGCTTACCGCTGACAGACGATCCGGAAGAAGCAGCGACGTCGTTGTTCTGGCCAGGGATCATGACCACCAGGAAGCCGTCGGACTGACCGTAGCCCGGGGTTGATTGGAGGGGATCGCCCACCACGTACATCGGCCCGTCCTGAAGGTCCACCCGCCCACCAAACACGATGCGGTCCTTACCGCCCACGTTGCGCACCGCCACGGTGCGCGAGCGACCGTATGCGAGGCGTGTCGTATAATCGCGCTGATTGAACCACTTTTGCGTCGGGTGCCAGTGCAACACGAGCATGAAGGCGCCACCCGTGGAGTCGTTGTAGCCAAAAGGGTTGTACCCGATTTCGCCCGTCTTGGGCGTCCAAACCTCGTTGGGCCAGAAAGGCAGCCCGTAAGCCGATTGCCCGACGAGGAATAGCCGGCCATCCGAGCCACCGGCAACCGCGCCGCCTTCTGCGTGCATCGTGTTTGGCGTGACGGCCGACAAGCGCGCGACCACACCCTGTCCACCCACGAATACAGGGTAGTCCTTGGAAATGTCGTAACGGCCTGCAAAGCCAAGGTGTTGGCTGCTCGCCCCGGCGTAGGAGCAGAAGTAGTCAAACCCGTAAAGGGCCGCACCCGTCCACACCGGCGCCGTCGTGTCTGTCGCCAGTGTAGTAAAGCTCACCTTGGTGGGCCCCAGGTTTACACCCGACGGGTCCGTCGCAACCACCCAGATGTCGTAGGCCGTGCTTGCAATCAGGCCCCGCACGGCGAGGACGGCAGGAAGCTTCCACGAGATGGGCACACTGGAGGAAGCCTTCACTTCCGTAAGCGTCGGTTCAGCCGAGCCAGCGGGCCGGACGAGATAATAGCCCGTGCCCCCCTTTGCGTTCTTGAAGCGCAACGTTGCCGCCGTTGTGCCAATGTCGCTGACCGTAGGGACCGTTGTCCAGCCGACTCCGCTGACCGCATCCAGGGTGGCTGCGTCTACCTTGACGGCCGAGGACATTATCAGGCCCGAATCATTTTCGGCAACGAGAGCGATGCGGTAGTTTGTGGCCACGGCCAGGTTGGAAATGGTTTTGCTGGCAGAAATACTGGCAGCCGCTACAAAGCTGCCGCGAAGCGAGGCATCGACTTGCGCCCCCGAGGCATCCTTTCCTTCCTTCACTTGGGCAGACGTGGGCACGGTGGCCCCCATGGGAAGGCACACCCAGTGCACCGTGCTCCGCTCATTCAATTTCACCCGAAACGTCAGACTGTCCGTCGTGACACTCGTTATAGCCGGCGGGGTCGTACCATCCCAGACAGGCGGGGTAGTATCATTTGCTGTCTTGCTGTCGACCTTCGTCGGGGCGGTGAACTGGCCCGCGGCAAAGCCCTCCGCAGTCCAATAGACGTCATAATCGGTGTTTTGGGAGAAACCCGAAAATGTGCAGCGGAGGTCCCCGCTACCCACCACGCTGCCCGCACGGAGCGCCGGGTTCCCCGAGGCATCCTGCCCGGCACGGATCTGGTAAGCCGTTGGGGCCGCGGCATTGTTCGCGACCACGACCATGTATGCGGTGCACTGCTGGTTCGTGCGGGCCTTCGTCGTGAACCCGCTGTTGAAAGCATCTTCCGTGGCAAAACGGTCAAGCGTGGGCGCCACCGTGACAGCCGCCAGCTCTGCGTTCGGGATGACTGCGCCATTGATATCCGTGCTCTGGGCGTTGAACTGCCCATTTACGTCCTCCGCGATCGCATAGACATCCCAGGCTGAAGCCGAGGACAGGGACAGGACCGCGGAATGTTCGCTCCCGCGGGCGGCAAATACCACCGTTCCCTTCCGCTCAGCCGGCACGCTTGCGCCCGTGGCGTCCTGCCCGGCTTTTATCTGGACCGGCGTCGGTGCAACCTCCCCGTCCGGTACGGCTACCCAGTAAGCATTCCCGCCTCCGATCAGCGATACCTTAATCACCGCCTCCGTTGCGGACGTGCGCTCCACCTGCGGGTAGGAACTGGTCCAAGAGACCTTGGCTGTCGTTACGTCAACCTTTGTTACCGTTGTGAGGTTCCCGCTGTCGTCCTCTGCGACAACCATCACATCGTAGTCCGTTGCAGGAGCCAGCCCCGTGACCTCCGCTGACATGCCCGCAATTCCCGCCACAAGGTCAATTGCCCCCCGTAGGTTCGCGGCGACAAGCGTTCCAGTGCTGTCCTGTCCGGCCTTCACCTGCTGGGGCGTGGGCTTCGTCGCGCCATTCGGGACAATGACATAATAGGCACGCCCGTTCTCATTCATCTTGGCACGAACAGTAAATCCGGTGGGCCCGATGTCGTCCGTGATGCACGGGTACGCCCGTTCGGTTGTGTCCATCAGGTCCGTTGCTGCCCAGCGGTAAGGATGATTGCCACCCGCGCTGTGGCCCGTCACGACGACCGTCCCGTCCAGGCCAAGAGCCACCCGGTAGAGGCGGGCGTCGGCCATATTGTTCTGCGAAACGGCGCCCGCCGTCTTCGTCCCATCCACAAACAGCCCGTTACGGTTATGGTATTCGGATAGGTTATTGGGGTCCGTGCTCCAATCGTAGCCGATCCATTTAACCGCACCACTAAAAGTATAGCCCGCGATCAGGGGTATCTGCACCGGGCCGCCAGCCGACCCCGAGATCCACCAGTCGTTCGCCTGGCGCCACCCAACCAAGACGAGCGTTCCCGTGGCCGGGTCGATCGTAATGTCATTGGCGTTGCGCCCACCGAGAGTCTGGAAACGCGCCGTCTCCACGCCGTCGCTCGTGCGCACGATCACGGTGCCCGTTCCCACTTTGCTGTCCAGATCCCCCTCGGAGACGCCCGTCGCGCTCGCCAAGATGGCGACCGTCGTGCCGTTGGCGTCAACACGGTGAAGGAAAGCGACCTTATTGGCGTCCAAAATGTCCACCGGCGCAGCGACCGACCAGCGCACGGTCGTTGCCGTCGGGTCAAGCGCAAGCAAGCCCTGCGTGCCCACCGCGACATAGATGTTTTCGGCGGCGTCGAGGGCCATGTCATACACCCGGTTCGCAACACGTGCGCACGTCTTCACCGTCTTGCCGTCCGGGCTCAAGACCATCACCACCCCCTTGGTCTGCCCCGTCGCCCCGTTGAGCAGGACAGCGTCCGCAAGCGCGGGAACATTGGGGCCTGCGACAGCCGCGACGACAATATCGCCGTTGGCCTTGATACACGCCGTCATGATTTCCTCGTCATCGGAAGCATCGCCCAGATAGCCGGCGGCGGTGAGGTCGAAATCACCCGCGTGGGCGTTACTGAGCCCAAGGAGCAAGACCAGAACGAGGGCACGAAGCCAGAAGGCGCGTAGCGAAGAAAACGGCAAGGGGGGAAGGGGGAGCACAGGCATTGGCAGTATGCAGACAATATGAGAACCGCGTGTTACAAGTAACACCCGGAGCATTCTAAGAAAATAACCGTGGCAATTGTACCAGAACAGACCGCAGTAACTTGACGGTTAAGCGAGAGCTCGACCGTCGAGTAAGCCCGGTCCACCGTCCAAGGTTGGCCCGGTTATTCTCCAAAAACGGGGCGAACAAGTCCATAGGGGGAAGACCCCCGGGCCCCAAGAATAACGTCTGACCCCTTTTTATCCAAAAGCTCCAGCCTGCCGGTGCTAGAGGCGCATTCAGTTCAATTCGTCGCACCTGTTGGATATCACTACGTCATCCACGCCGACGCGAGGATGGGGCGTAATACCGGCACAGCATGCATTGTGCGTTGTGAAGCCGGAAAGAATCGGCCCACGCCGTGCGCAACCCGCGGCCTTCCAGGTTCAGATTGTTGACAAAGCCCCCCAGCGCGAAGAATCGGCCCACGCCGTGCGTGGCTCAATGTGTGGCTGTGCGCACCCTGTCAGGATACCGATGAGCTCAGACGCGCCTCTCGACGGTAGGTGGCGGGGGGAGTGCCCATCACGCGTCTGAATTGTCGTGAAAACTGATAAATGTCGGGAACTCCGGAACGCGCCGCGATATCTTTGACCGGTTCCGTACCCGTGCGCAGCCAGCGCGCCGCCTGTTCCATGCGCGACCGCACGGCAAACCGCGCAAAAGGTTCGCTGGCGGCCACGCGGAAAATCCGTCGGAAATGCGAGGGCGACATACCACAGTGTACGGCGCAAGCAACCTCGTCCCAGGCACGTTCCGGATGCCGTCGCATCGTTGCGATCAACTCATGCACCCGTGCTACCGGGGGGGACTCGATTGCCTCCCGCATGCGATCCTCCCGTAGTGCAACCAGCACTTCGAGGAACTGCGTCCACGCCAGCCAAGTCTCGCCGGTGGTCAGGGAGTGCTGTAGTTCCTCCATCCGTTCGCGGATTCCTGCCGCATCACGAACCGCCTGCCAGGGTCGATCGCTTGGTAGCAGGCTGCTCGCGCCAAGCAGGTCGGCAGTCCACCGGCCTTTAACGGTGACGTAGTAGTGATCCCAGCCGGGCGCCTCTGGCTGCCCATAGCGGAAATGTGGGCCGGCCCACGTCCACCAGGCTACAGGCGCCTTCAGGTTGATAGGTTCCACGCAGTCCAAAGCCCAGCGGATCACGCCAGAGTGCGCGTAGTTAAGCGCGATGTAGTCCTTGAACTTCGTATCCACCCAAACCCGGCAACCAGGAAGGTGGTTGAAGTGCCCAAACAGGAACGGAGCCTCCACATGATCAATTTTGCCAAATAGATGGACAGAATGGCCATTCAAAACGCATCCCCGCTTGTGGTATTATTTCCCAGCAATGAGCAACAACAGCAAATTTGAGCCATTCCGCCTTGGCGTCCTTGGGGCCGGCAAGATTTCCCAGATTGTTCTCCCGATGCTTGCTTCACGCGGTATCTCGGTGACCAGCCTGTTCGATGTGAACACCGAGGCGGCGCAGGCGCTTGCCGCCAAGCTTGGGGGGACGGCCACGGTTTACACGGACGCGGCCTCGCTGCTGGCCTCCAGCGAGATTGATGGTGTCTACCTTGCCACTCCGCCTTCCCTGCACCGCACGCAGGTGCTTGATGCTATCAATGCTGGGAGGCATGTGATTTGCGAAAAGCCGTGGATGCTCAATGCCGAGGAGGCCCGCGCGATCCTGAATGATATTCAGGCCCGTTCCTCGCGCGTGATTGTAGGCGCCTGCACGTCGCGGTTTCGTTTCAATCCCGCAGTGAACACGGCAAGCGAGGCCGTTGCACAAGGCCGCATTGGTCGGCTTCGCCAAGTCCGCATTAACGCTACCACCACCCCACCCGCTCCGCTCGATGCGTTGCCTGCCTGGAAACGCCACGCTTCGTCTGCCGGAGGTGGCTTGGCCGCCGACTGGTGCGTATATGAACTCGACTGGCTTGCCGCCGTCGTTGGCTCCGAGTTCGACCCGGTGGAAGTAACGACAACGCTGGACTTCTGGCGACGTGAGGGCACTGACATCGACAGCGGCTACAACGTGCATTTCCGCTGCGCATCGGGGCTGGACGTGCGTTTGAGCCGCCGGTCCGAAATTGGCCCGCGCCAGCATCGCGTAGAGATCCGTGGTGAAAACGGCGGCATTGACCTGCCGTTCGCGCCCGACGACGCCGACAATGTGGCGCGCTTGCACCGGTTTGCCCCCGATGGGAAAACGCTGGAAACCACCGAGCTTTCGCCGCCGGTTACGGACTGGGGCGCCATCCTGGCGGGCCCTATTGAGAACTTCGCGGCCGCAGTCCGCGGAAAAGGGCCAGTAGCATCAACCCCGGCGTCGCAGATCAAGGTCCACGTCCTGCTCGATGCACTTTACGCTTCTGGCCGGGAAGGCCGTCCTGTAACCATCACCCTCTAAGTCCCCCCTTCACCGAGATGAAAACCTGGCCCCTTTTCGCGTTCGATAACTACTTCGATGGCGCAGATCGAATCTACTCCCCCGCTGAGCGGTACGACCTGCTGAAAAGCCTCGGTTACACCCATGCCTACGTCTCGATAAACCGTGCGCAGGACGAATCCTGGCAGAAGCTGCTAGACCTGCCCGAGCAACTGGCCCGCACTGGGCTCGCGCTGGCAGCAGCTTACACCGTGGTCGATCTGACCAATCCGACGCCCATGCCGGGACGTTCTCCCGCCGATATGCTGGCCCGGATACCCGAAGGAGGGACGTTCGAGCTCGCGCTGTCCGTCGGCTGGCAGAAAGACTGCTCCGACCCGCGCCACGATGACCTCGCGCTGACGCTGCTCACATCCCTGCTTCCGCTGGCCAAGGCTCGACGCATCACGATTTCGCTCTACGCCCACTTCGGCTTCTGGCAGGAGCGCATCGAGGACTGCGTGCGACTTGCCCGGA
Source organism: uncultured Opitutales bacterium (assembly GCA_964593675.1). GTDB lineage: Bacteria > Verrucomicrobiota > Verrucomicrobiia > Opitutales > CAZQIE01 > CAZQIE01. Next base: position 10,615 of record CAZQIE010000048.1, on the reverse strand, counting down.
AGATCGACGATCCGGCACTGCGGGTGACCTTTTCCGGCTACCACTGGTATGCGATCGACCGCAAAGACTTGCATGGAAGGCTCACACTTGCGGCGCCCTGGCTGCACCTGGTAAACCTTTGCGGCGCCGCTCCGCGCCCGGAAGGCAGCACGTACCCGCTCCCCGCCCTCATCAGGCCCGTGGGCGAAGGCGATTTCCCCCTCGCCGAGCTGCTTACGATCCTGCGCAAAATCGACTACATCGGGCCGGTAGGCTTCCAGGGCTATCTCATCGGCGGCTCCCCCGCCACCACGCTGCGCGCCTCCATAGCCGCGTTCCATCAGGCTGCCTGCGTCTCTTGACCATGATCGCGCTTCGCACTGCGACCCTGCATCGTGCCGAACTCCGCACCCGGATGCCGTTCCGCTACGGCATCACAACGATGACGCGGCTCCCGCACGTCTTCCTCGCTGCAACCTGGACATTCGGCGCACGGGCACAAAACGGGCTCGCCTCGGAAAACCTGCCGCCGAAATGGTTCACCAAGGACGCCGCGCGCGACCCCCGCTCGGAAATTGACGAGATGCTCGCAGTAATCCGCGCCGCTGTCGACTGCGCCCTGGCCTTGCCGCCAGCTCGAGACGTCTTTTCGTGGTGGCTCACCTTACAGCAGGCAATGGCCGACTGGGGCCGCGCCCACCGACTTCCGCCCTTGCTCACTGGCCTAGGAATTTCCCTGATCGAACGAAGTCTGCTCGACGCGTTCTGCCGCACACATAATACACCACTCGCAACAGCGGTCCGCGAAAACCTGCTCGGCGTCCGGCTCGACGCAATCCATCCGGAACTGGGGAAGTCCCCGCCGTCGAACTTCATCCCCGACGTACCGCTCTCCCAAGTAGAACTGCGCCACACCGTCGGGCTGGCGGACCCGCTTACAACTGCAGATACGAGCAGCAGGGACACTGACGCTCCAAAGGACGGGCTGCCTTTCACACTGGAAGAAGCGGTGAAGTCCTACGGGCTGCGAGCATTTAAACTCAAGCTTTCCGGCTCGCTCGCGGAGGATGAAGCCCGTCTGGAGGCAACTTTCGCCGTCCTTGACCGCACCGCGCCTCCCGACTGGCGGTTCAGCCTCGACGGCAACGAAAACTTCCCGACCTCGGCGGCCTTCCGTGAACGCTGGGAGACAATGGCTGAACGCACCTGGCTTCGCAACCGACTTCATCGCCTCCTCTTCGTAGAACAGCCCGTGCGCCGTGACGAAGCCCTCACTCCCGCCGCCAACTGGCACGGTTGGGTGGACGCGCCGCCAATCATCATTGACGAATCCGACGGCGAGCCAGCCAGCCTCCGCGAGGCGCTCGCACTGGGTTATCGCGGCGTAAGCCACAAGAACTGCAAAGGCGTCTTCCGCGGGCTTGCAAACGCGTGCCTGCTTAGGAAGCGCGCCACGTCCGAACGGCTTCTGCTGATGAGCGGAGAGGACTTGGCGAACATCGGGCCTGTCGCACTCCTGCAAGACCTCTCCGTGCAGGCACTCCTCGGCAACACCAGTGTCGAGCGGAATGGGCATCATTACTTCGCAGGCCTTTCCGCCTGGCCGCAGTCCTGGCAAGATTCGGTCCTGAAATATCATTCAGACCTCTACGCCCCGCACCCGCACGTATGCGCTACCGTTCGCATCTCGCATGGTCGCCTTGAACTCGGCAGCCTAAACAGCGCGCCATTCGGTCTACGCCCCTTACTCGACCTGTCAGGACTGCAACGTATCACCACCGTATAAGTCCCCCCGTAAGGGTCGCCTCCGTCGCGTCAGGGGCGTTGCTTACCGGAGCCCCTCAAGTTCAAGAACGCTGAACGAATTCTGGGGTTAAGGTTGCGTCTGAAGTGCGTGAGACCACGCTCGGGGCGCACGACGGGCGGCAGGGCGACATCCTCCAGTAGCCTTATATACCGGCGGACTGCGGAAGGGGACCTCAGGGCGTGGCAACTTTCAGCCGCAGGAAGCGCGATGTGCCGGAGCCTACGGCGGTGGCGTCGCGGACACGCACCGTTGCCGTGCCGTCCCCATTGTCGGTCGTCGATACCTCGACTGTGGCGCTTGCGGAGGTCCACGTGACGAGGTCGGCAGACGCCTCCACGGTATAGGTGACGCCGCTGGGAGCGGGCATGGCGCGCTTATATTGCAGCAAGACGTAACGGGAGCCACTCACCGGAACGCTCTCCGAGGACAGTTTTGCGGCCCTGTCTGGAACATTGGGATTTGAGCCAAGCGCGTATTCGAGGAGGTTCGGCAGGCCGTCGAGATCCGGGTCCGCGGTGTCTGCGCCGTTTCCGCTGTCCTGCCAGTTGCTGAAGTGGGTGATGCGCCAGGACTCGCGGGCGCTCGTGGCCGTGACGACGAGTTGGAGGTCGCGGTCCGAGTTTGCCTTCTGAAGGGTCGCAGACCAGCCGGTGGGCAGACTCAGGACCGGCAGTGTGCCTGTCATGGCGCCCGTAGCGGTCAGGAGCGTGTAGGTGCCGGGCGTGGGGGCGGTGCCGCTGGCAGCGATGGTCAGCGTGGAAGCCCCGGAAAACGTGAGCGTGCTGCCCAGGTCGAGCTTATCATGGGAGCCTGGGACCGTGCTGACCGTGAAGGCCAGTTTGCCGCCGTCGGCGATCGTCACCGCGCCCGAGATTATACCTGTTCCACCGAGCGCGCCGCCGGATTCCACGGTAACGGCACCCGTGCCCGTCGCAGAGCCGCTTGTGTTCCCGGCCAGTAACGTCGCGCCGTTCTTCACGGTCGTGGTGCCGTCGTACGTATTGCCCGCAGCCCGGGAGAGCTCGACGCTCCCGCTCCCCGAAACCGTGACGTTGCGCGAGTTTGTGCCGTCGTTCAGGAGCCCGCTGAATACGGTCTTCGCCCCTGCGGTCCCTGAGTAAAGGTCTATGGTGCCGGTTGCGGGCCAGTTGGAGGATGAGAAGTCAACGCCGCCGCTGAAGGTGACCGTGCCGCTGGCATGGACGCCGCCTAAGCTTGCGATCGCGTTACCCGTAATGCTTTGGCCGCCTATGGTGTAGGATTTCGCGAGATCCGTGCCCGCCGTGGTGGCGTAGAGCTTGAACGTACCGCCGACCTGAAGGGCTTGCAGGATGAGGGAACTCGGCCCCCCGTTGAAGGCATTGGGCCCGAAATTCAGGATCGAGGTCGTGCCGGCCGACTGGTTCAGGCGAATCGTGGTAACGCCGGTAAAGTCATTGCTGCCGGACAGCGTCGTCGTCGAATCCCCTGTGTTTAACTGGAGCAGGTTGATCGAACCGCCCGCCGTCTGGGTCGTTATGTTTCCGCTCAGGTTGAACGTGGCTCCGGCCTTCGACAGGCTGATCTGCGGGTTGCCGCTGGTGCCCGACGAGGGGCGACGCAGGACGATCGGGTTGGAGACGTTCCATGTCGCGACGGCGTCAAAGTTCAGTACGGTCCCCCAGGACGTGGGGGATTCCACGTAGATCGTTCCCGACGGGAGCGACGCGGTGTTCTGGAAGCGGACGGTCCCACCGTGATTCGTGAAGTCGCCCAGCGTAATGTCACCCGTCCAGCTGCTCGCGGTGAGGTAAATGCTGCGGCTGTCGTTCGTCGCCAGGAAGCGCACGTTGCCCGTGCCGGTCAGGTTGGACACGGTCAGGTTTCCGGCACTGGAGAGTTTCTTGATGGATATGTTCTGGCCGTTGAGCTGGAGCTGCGCGCTGATGGTCTGCGAAACCGTGGAGGTATCGTTGATTTCGCTGCCCGCGTTCATCCGGAATGCCCCCGTGCCGTTAAACGTGTAGGCTTTCGTTCCACTGATATTGAGGTTGTGGATGTCCACGGTCGCATTGTTGGTAACCGTGGCGTTTGCGCTGCCGTCAAAGGTGACATCTGCCACGGGATCGTTGGGGACCGTGGTGGGACTCCAGTTCGCCGCGGTGGCCCAGGCGGTCGTCGAGCCCGCCCAAGTGTATGCCGTGGACAGCACGGCGCTGGCTTCGCTGGTCCACGCGGAGTCGCCGAAGCCGTTCGTGGAGCACAGACGGTAGTAATAGGTATTACCCGTGGTCAGGCCCGCGTCGCTGTAACTGGTGGCATTCGCGGCGGGCGTGGTGATCTGCGACCAGGTGCCGCCTGCGCCCGTTTTGCGTTCGAGCTTGAAGCCGGTTTCATCGCTGCTCGCATCTGTCCATGTCAGGTCGATGCTCGTGGAGGAGGAGGCGGCTGCAGAAAGGCCGGTGGGTGCGGCGGGGCGCCCGTCTGTCGTCGTGGCCGAGGCTTCGGCTGTGTAGCTGGAATCGCCCACCGCGTTGGTGGCGCGGACGCGGTAATAGTAGGTTGTGGAAGCCGTGCGCCCAGTGTCGTTATAGGTCGTCACGCCAGCGCCCACCGTCCCGACCTGGCTGAAGCCGGAGCCACTCGTCGTGCTGCGCTCAACCTTGAAGCCCGTCTCATTTGAGGAATTGTCGGTCCAGGACAGATTGATCTGCGTCGCGGAGGCCGCGGTCGCGGACAGGCCG
>CAZQIE010000048.1:0-6096 GCA_964593675.1 uncultured Opitutales bacterium | reverse complement strand
TCGGGGCCGTCGGGGGCACGTCGAGCGTCGTGGCGTTGGCTTCAGAGGTGTAGGCGGAATTGCCGGCGGCGTTGTAGCTGCGCACCCGGTAGTAATAGGTCGTGAGCGCAGACCGCCCGGTGTCGCTGTAGCTGGTCACTCCCGCGTCAACGGTCGCGATCTCGCTGAAGCCCGAGCCGCTCGTCGTGCTGCGCTCGATGCGGAAGCCCGTCTCGTTGGACGAATTGTCGGTCCAGGACAGGTTCACCTGCGTCGCAGAGGCCCCCGTCGCGGACAAGCCGCTCGGGGCCGTGGGGGGCAGTGCCCCGGTCGTCGCGGCGCTTATCGTCGCGCAATAGGCGGAATCGCTGGTGCCATCGGTGGCGCGTATGCGGTAGGAATACGAGGTTCCGGACTGCGCGGTGGTGTCCGTGTAGGTTGTCGCGCCGGCCGCAGTTACGGTGATCTGCGTCCAGGCCCCGCCACCGGTGCTGCGCTCGATCTTGTAGCCGGTTTCGGAGGCACTCGCGTCCGTCCAGACGAGCGTAACCTGCGTATCGGTGGTGGCGCTTACGCCCGCCGCCTGCGGCGTGGCCAGGCGGGCAGGCTCGTAATACGCGGTGTAGGGCGTGCCGCCCGTGGTGCAGGTGACCTTCAGCCGGATCCGGCGATTCGCGCCATACGCCACGGTGTCGCGCCGGATGAGGGGGCTGCCGGAACGCACGAGCGTGCTCGTGTCCGCGTTATCCAGGTCCGTCCAGTTCGAGCCGTCGCCGGAGACCTGAACGGTCAGCACGGCATCCGCGGCGGCCACGCTGGGATCGAAGGCCAGCGTCAGGTAGTCCGTGCCGCTGACGTTCGTTTTGCCCGCGTAGGGGATGCCCTCCGTGGTGGCGACGTTCGGGTTTGTATAAAGAGCGTATTCGATGAGATTCGGCAGGCTGTCGCTGTCCGCATCAGCCGTGGGATCGCTCACGCCCGTCCAGTCGCTCGCCCAGTCCGCGTAGTCGCGCGTCATGGGGGGAAGGTCGGCCACCGACTGGCCCCAGGAGGACGGGTTGGGGCCGACCACGAACTTCAGGGTCCCACCGCGCGCGATCTCGGAGTGGCGCAGCCAGCCGCGGGTGAGCTCCCGCCCATTGAGCGTGGCAGACTGGATGTACATGTTGTCGAAAGACGCGATGTTGCCGCCCGTTTCATCGACCTCGATGACAAGCTGCTTGCCGCCCGTGAGCGTCCAGGTGGACTTTTTGAAGAGGGGCGCGCTGAGGATATAGATATCGGTGCCGGCGTTCGGGAACAGGCCCGTTGACGACCAGATGTACATGGAGCCCATGGCGCCGCTGTCCTCGTCACCCGGGAAGGCGCGCATGTTGTACTGCTTGATGATGTGCTCGCGCACCCACTTCGACGTCAGGTCCGGACGCCCGGTATAGGTGAACAGGCGCATGACGAGGAACGAGGGTTCGTTGCCCGCGTTCAGGTAGCGGCTGAAATCGTTGGAAGGTTTGTGGGTGCGGTCGAACTCGGCCATCGCGCTGATGCGATCCGCGAAGTGCTGGCGGCTCGTGGCGAAGTCGGCGGGCTGGCTCGTGCCCTTCCACGTCTGCTTCATCAGGCGCTTGAGATCGTGGGGCACAAAGAACGTGTACATCCCCGCGTTCCCTTCGTAGAAACCGCTTTGGGTCGTGCCCGTAAGGTCTGTGCCGTTCCACGTCTTCAACGGCGGGATGTCCTTGGAGACGCTCGCGCTCCAGGCCTTCCAGGTATTGTTGGCGGTGTCCCAGGTGCGCTGGGCGACGAAGCCGCGATACACGGAGCCATCGCCGGTCGCGTCGGTCCATTTCGCGCAGGCATAGTCCTCATTGCACAGGTAGTTTTCCCAGAAGCGGCTGCGCTGCGCGTAGGTGGACTGGTTCGCGCTGGTGCCGGCGGCGCGTTCAACGAGGGCGAGGCCGTAATCGTTGTACGAGTATTCGAGCATCTGGCTCATCGCGCCACCATTGTGCGGGCGGCCGTTGTCCCAGCGGAAGTCCTTCGGGTCGCCCAGATTGTCCACGAGCGCCGGGTCGACGTTGCCATTGCCCATGAACTCGCGGTTGCCGTCGTCCCGCGTGGCGCTGTGGCGCATGATGGTGCGGATGTCCGCCCATTCCACCCCGCCCACGCCTTTGAGGAAGGCGTCCTGCATGATGAAGTCGGGGCCGTCACCGCCCTGTTTCTGGCGGGTGGACCAGCCGTGGCCGCTCTTGCCGCCGATAAACGCATCAGCCATCGCGTAGTTTTCGAGCGGTTTTCCGGGCGCGTGCAGGTTGTTGTAGCGGTTTATGAAAGACTGGAGGTTCTTTTTGACGAAGTCTTCGTTGATGAGCAGCTGGAGCGGGAACATGGTGCGCCAGGTGTCCCACGTCGCGTAGTGGTCATCGAAGAGCGGCTGGTCCGCCGTGAACTCGTTGAAGTCGTTCGTACGGTCCGCAGGGTGCATCATGGTGCGGTAGAGGCACGAGTAGAAGGTGCGGCGTTCAGCCGCGGTGCCGCCGTCGATGGCGATCCGGCCCAGCACGTTTTCCCAGGCCGTGTTCGCGCTGGCTTTCACTTCCTCGTAAGTTTTGGAGTTGAGCTGGTCAGCCAGGTACTGCTCAGCCTGCGCGACGCTCTTGAACGAGACGGCAATGTCCACGAGGATCTGCTCGTTTGCCGCGGCATGGTTGAAGGTCAGGTAGGCACCGAAACGGTCGCCGTCGGTAATGCTGGCGATGGAGGTGTTGCCGGCGCTGATCTCGTTATCCCAAGTTGACTCTTCCAATACCGTCCGGTTCGACCACACCGTGGGCGTGGTGCCGGTGGCCTTGAACACGACGTTGAGGGCGTTGGAGGCGGCGCCGACGTTCGTGAAATCGTCCCCCGTCTTGTAGTCCGCGATCTTGTACCACTTGCCGACGACGAGGCTGTCGTTCGCATCCTCGTTCGTCCAGACGGCCTTGACGATGGTGGCTTCACTGTGGTTCGCCCAGCGCGTGGGCGTGGTGCCGGTGGCCTTGAACACGTTGCCGACGGTGCGGGCTACCCCGCCTGAGACGTTGCTGAAATCGTCGTCGAGTTGCACGGGCCACTTGGAGGAGCCGGGGGCGTTGAGGAACCGGTACCGCTGGCCGACCGTGAGCGTGCGGCGGCCTGTGGTGCCGTCGAGTACGTTGCAGTCGTCACGGAAGGTGCCATAGGCGGTGAACGAGCGGCTGAACTTTGCGGCGAAGTACACCTTGCAGTCCGTCTGCTCGCTCTCCGTGAGCTCCCAGCGGGGCGCGCCATTCGGTGCGCTCCCGAGCCAGCCTCCGCGGTATTGGCCCCACCCCGTCACCTTCTGGTTGGCCACGTCAATCGTCAGCGCACCAGCTCGTGCGCCACGACGCCGGTTGGGGTCCGTCTGGGTCACCCAGTTCGGGATCGACCACCCGCAATCCAGCAGGATGTGGGAATCGTTGGAATTTAGCGTGGTGATGCGGTATTTCGCGCCGTTGTGGCTCGGCGTGAACTCAACCTTGAACTTCTTGGTGTCCGAGCTTTCCCCGCTGATCCTGTTCTTGATCGTCCACTCCGCACCCGTGACGCCTTTCTTGGCCTCCCAGTTATATTCGTGGTCCGTCGGCACCGTCTTGATGTCGCCTTTTTCGGGAACGAGCAGGAAAAGGCCATACTTGCCGCCACCGCCCGTGCCGTTGACGTGCATCTGGCTAAAGCCATAGAGGCCCTTAGCCTCCGAGTGCCCCGAGTCCCACCCGGAGTCGCCGTCCGCGTTCGGCTGGGCCGAGCCGTAGGGAAGCCGCGGTCCGCCGCACACGTTGCCCGGCGTCGTCACGCCATAGGCCCCGATGTTGCCCATGCGCACATTGACGAGATCCACCGGAGCCCCGGGGGTGTAATTGATGTTGGTAAGGTCGCCCGTGTAAACCGCCTTCACCTGGTCGTCCGTCAGCACCGAGTCGTAAACACGGACGTTGTCGATCAGGCCGTTGAACTCGCCGCCGACCTTGAGGGCCGCCTGGGGCGAGAAGTCCAGAGGCGTGGGGCGCGTTGACGTCTTTTCAACGAGGAACTGGAAATCGTTGCCGGCCGCGGTGCCCGCGTAAAACCGCGCCTTGCCGGTCGTGCCGTCTATGCTGACGGCATAGAAGCACCAGATGTTGCCGTAAAACGGGATGGTGTCGCGCAGGTTGGACGTTGTGAGCGTCCCGGAGTCCGCCGTGCCTCCCGTGGTGATGCTTGCCCGCAGGTCGCCTTCGTTCTCGGGGCGCAGGTAGAGGGTGACGCCATTCGTATTGAAGCGTTCCAGCAGCTTGGAGCTGGGCCAATACGTGGTGGCCGCACGGGGCGAACTAACCTTTACCCACGCGGTGTAGGTGACCTGGTTCTTTCCCACCAAAACGTTGCCAGCCGTGTTGCCGCCCGAGGCGTAGGCGTTCGTGTCCGTTCCCAGATTCAGGGCGCGGTCGCCGGAGGCGGAGCTCAGGCCCCCTCCCCCAGCCGTGCGCGTCGCGCCGCTGAGCAACTGCAAACTGAAGGCCCCAGACCCACCGCCGACCGCGTCACCGCTGGCTTCGTTGAAATCCCAGGACGCAACCGGTGTGGGGGCCTGGCCCCGGACGCTTTGGGCCATCAGGAAGGCCGCGATGAGCACGCAGGAGATTCGAAAAATTCCGCGAAGCTGGGGCATAAGAGGTAGGGAAATCGGGAGCAAAAAGGAAGGAGGAGCAAAAACTTCGCGGGCCCGCCTAAACAACGGGGATCCCTGGGGCTCGCGAGTTATAGAAATTCTCTCGCAAATCAGGGCGGCAGGCAAATAATCCCAGCTTGGACAGTTCACGCGGGTTCAACGGGGTTTTTCGGGCCGTTTGAGCCCCCCCCGTTTTAGCCTCGAAAATCAACGCCGGGGTGCACCTTTTGATGAAACCGACCATCCGCGATATTGCCCGGGAGACGGGCTTGGGGAAATCGACGGTGTCGATGGCACTACGCGGGGTTTCCAATATTTCCGCCGAGACGCGTGAGCGCGTACGCGCGGCCGCGGAAAAACTCGGCTACCGGCCCGACCCACGCGTTTCTGAGCTGATGACCTACCTTAGCGCAAAGCGCGAACGGAAGATCACGGAAAGCTTGGCCCTGTTTACCTTCCACACCTACCCGAAACCTTGGACCCAAAACCCATACTACGCACGTTTTTACGAGGCTGTTTGTGCGCGCGCCGATGAATTGGGTTACCGGATCGAGGAGTTCTGGCGGCGCGACCCGCGTATGACGAGCCGCAGGCTCGCGAGCGTCCTGGATGCCCGGGGCATCCGCGGCATCATCCTGGGACCGGACGGCACGCCGGGGGGGCGCGTAATTTTCGATTGGTCCCGCTTCGCCGTGGCCCGCCGGGGGCGGCGCATCTGGCTACCCCGCGTCTCCTTTTCCGAGGCCGCCGTCTACTCAAATACGCTCCTCGCCATCAAGCAGCTTCGCCGCCTGGGCTATTCACGCATTGGGATCGTGTTGCCGGGCGGTACAGCCAAATCCACGCATGAGCACGAAGGCGCCTACTGGTTCAGCGTTCACAACAACGCGAAGCTTCGGATAATCCCCCCCTACGTTGAGGACAGCTGGGACCAACGGGATTTTTGGCCTTGGTTTGAAGCCCATCGCCCCGATGCCATTTTCTCATCGTTTCCCGGGGTTGCCAGCTGGCTAACCGACCGTGGCTACCGCATACCCGAGGACATTGGTTTTGCGCTCGCTTCCTTGCCTCCGGGAGATGCGGACCAATTTGCCGGCATTGATATCCTCCCTGAACTCGGAGACCGTGCGGTCGTGGACCTGGTGGTGGAGCAGCTCAATGCCGGGCAGTTCGGTGAGCCCAAATACCCGAAAATTGTCCGCTACGAAGGCGTCTGGCGCGAAGGACCAACCGTGCGCCAAAAGACCGCGACAAAGTAACGCCGTGGAGCAAAACTAGGTCAGCTGTCGCACCTGTGGGACCTCCCTCCTGCACCCACGCCGACGCTGCGGCGAGCGTGTGAGCCCCATCCTCGCGTCGGTGTGAGCCAAGTCGTGCTGTAGGATCGTGCGGCAACTAACCTGGAA
>CAZQIE010000047.1:0-23642 GCA_964593675.1 uncultured Opitutales bacterium | reverse complement strand
TCCCTAATCATTTGTACACCAGAAAATGCGACAACTTGAAGTAGAACCGCTCTAGGGCGTTCCAGTTTGAGCTGCCGCACCGTTTGGACGTCACGACTTGAAATAGCCTGCTGGAGGGCGCGTGCGGGCTACCCGCGCGTTGAGTTCGCCTTAGCCTTCCTCTACGCCCGCAAACTGGCGGTACAGGCTCGCGTACGTCCCGCCGAGTGAGAGGAGTTCGCGGTGTGTGCCCCGTTCCACGATCTTCCCGTGGTCGAGCACCAGCACTTGGTCCGCGTTGCGGATCGTGCTCAGGCGATGCGCCACGACGAAGCTCGTGCGCCCGCGCAACAGCACGGCAAGCGCCGCCTGTAGCCGCGCCTCGGTCATGGTGTCCACGGAGCTTGTGGCCTCGTCGAGGATCAGGATGCGCGGGTCCGCCAGCAGCGCCCGGGCAAAGCACACGAGCTGTTGTTGGCCTTGTGAAAGCCCGCGGCCCCGCTCCGTCACCCGCGTATGCAGGCCCTGCGGCAGCGCCTCGATGAGATCCAGGCAATCCAGCTTGCGGAAGGCTTCCACCACATCCGCCTCCGTCGCCTCAGGGCGCACGAGCCGCACGTTGTCGAGCACCGTCCCGCTGAAGAGGAAATTGTTCTGCAGGACGAGCCCCATCTGCCGGTGCAGTGAGCCCGACCGCACCTCGCGCAGGTCATGCCCGTCCACCCGCACGCAGCCGCGCTGGGGCAGGTGGAACTTGCACAGCAGGTTTATGATGGACGTCTTTCCGCTCCCGGTGTGCCCGACGAGCGCGATCGTCTGGCCGGGCTCCGCGGTAAAGGCGATGCTGTGGAGCACCGCGCGCTCCGGGTCGTAGCCGAAGGTGACGTCCTCAAAAGCCACGCGCCCACGGATGGGCGGCAGGTTGATGGCATCGGGCAGGTCCTCCCATTCCGGCCGCGTATCGAGCAGACGAAACACGCGCTCGGCGCCCGCCATCGAGGCCATGGCCTGCGTGAACTGGTTTCCAAGCGTAGCGATGGGGCTGAAGAACAGGTTTGCCAGGAAGAAGAACACGATGAGGTCGCCAACCGGCATGTTCCAGCCCGCCTGCAGGGCGCCGTAGCCGCCGATCAGCAAGATCGCGGCCGTGAAAAACTGGGAGTTCAGCTCAAGCAGCGGCACATAGATCGCGGAGCTCCGGCTGAACCCGAGATTGTAGCCCGCGTGGTCGCGCACGAGCTGCCGGAACAGTCCCGCATTCACATCCTCCCTCGCAAAACCCTGCGTCACCCGGATGCCCTGCACCGTCTCCGCAAGCGTCGCCGTCACCCGGCTGAAGCTCTCCTGCATCTCCCGGGTGGACACGGAGAGGCGCTTGTGGAAGTACCGGTTCAGCAGGTGCACCGCCGGCGCCATCGCGAGGATCACGCAGAAAAGCACCCAGTTGTAGTAAGCCATCAGCACCGAGGCCCCAAGCATCTGGCCCACCTGCACGAGGCTCACAAACAGGACCGATTGCACGCCCGTCCGCACGGCCTCGGCGTCGGACGTCATGCGGCTGATGATCCGCCCCAGCTTGGTCCTCGAAAAATACGACGAGGGCATCCGGAGCAGGTGTTCGAACACCTGTTGCCGCAGGTCCCTCACAACGGCCTCGCCAAGCTCCATCGCCAGCCGCTGCCGGAAATGCATGGTCACTTCCGTCAGCGCGGCGAACGCCACAAACCCCGCCACCGACCAGGCCACGGCCACCATGTCGCCTGCCGCCACGGGCCCATTGATTATCGCGCCCAAGGCCCACGCGAGTACGGGCAGTTGCACCGCCCGCAGGAAGACGGACACAAACAGCCAGTTGCGCTTGGCGGCATAAGGCCGCGTGAGCTTATACAGCCGCAGGAGCAGCCCCATTTCCAGCGGCCGCGAGTCCGCCTCGCGGTCCTCTTCGGAGCGATCCGTGCGTGCAAGCGAAAGCTCGTGCTTGATGCGGCTCATCGTGTGCCTCCCCAGGGCGGGCGGGTGGCTTCGAGCAAGGCTCGACTCTCCGCATCCACGCCCTGCACGGCCACGGCTCGCCGGTACGGGCCTTCCACGCCTACCAGTTCGTCGTGGGTCCCAAACTGCGCCACGCGGCCCCGATCCAGCACGAGTATGCGGTCGGCGCGCCGCAACGTGCTCAGCCGGTGGGCAACAATCAGCGTCGTGCGGCCCCGGATGGCCGATTGCATCGCCTCAAGGATCTCGTGCTCCGTCTCCGGGTCGATAGCGGCCGTCGGGTCGTCCAGCAGCAGGATCGCCGGGTCGTGCAGGATCGCGCGCGCTATGGCCAAACGCTGACGCTGGCCGCCTGAAAGCGTGAGACCGCCCTCGCCGAGGATCGTATCATAGCCCTTCGGCAGCTCCAAAATGAACTCGTGCGCCTGCGCGGTGCGGGCCGCCTTCTCAATGGCCGCGCGGCTGGCGCCGGGGTTTCCGAAAGCGATGTTCGCGGCGATGGTGTTGCTGAACAGGAAATTTTCCTGAAACACGACGCCCGTCTGCCGCCGCAGCTCCTCCACCGCGACCTCGCGGAGGTCCGTGCGGTCAATCAGGATGCGCCCGGCCGTCGGGTCGTAGAACCGCGGCACCAGCGCCATTAACGCACTCTTGCCCGACCCCGTTGCTCCCGCGATTGCGACCACTTCGCCGGGCTTTACCGTGAACGAGACCCCGTGCAGCACGGCGTTTGTGCGCCGGTAGTGGAAGCACACGTCCTCGAACCGCAATTCCCCGCGTACAGCCCTGAGCGGTTTCGGGTTCTCGGGCGAGGCGATCTCCGGCTTTGCGTCCAAAACCTCAAACACGCGGCGCGCGCCCGTCAGGCTTTGCTGCACGCTGTCCGTCAGCCCGCCGAGGTTTGCAACCTGCCCGGAAAACTGCTGCAGCAACCCGGCGAACACCACCATGCCCGACCCCAGCGGAAGCTCGCCGCACGCCACAAGCCAGCCGCCATACCCGAGCAGGACCGCAATATTGAGCTGCCCGAGAAACGAGATCGCCGGCCCGAACGTGCTCACCTTCCAGAAGATGCCCTGACGCTGTGTGACCACGGCGTCGTTGTCCGCGGCAAAGCGCTTCTGCGCGTGTTCCTCCAGCGCGTAGCCCTTGAGTGTATTGATTCCCTGGATACTCTCGGAAAACCGGAGCACCAGTGTGTCCATCAGGTCCCGGCTCTCCGCATACGCCGGGCGCACCGCGTTGGCAAAGCGTGCGGACAGCACCCAAAGTACGGGCGTTGTAGCGAGGCACGCCAAGGCCAGGCTCGCGTGAATGCTCACCATGTAGGCCGCATAGACGGTGAGGGACAGTGCCATCACGAATCCCTGGATCACGACGCCGTCGATGAACAGCCGCAGCGATTGCACGTCGCCCGTCACCCGGTTGATGATCGACCCGCTCGCTCTCGTCGAAGAACCGGAAACTGAGCTTTTGCAGCTTCTCATATGCCTCGGACCGCAGGCTCACCACGATCTCGCCTTGGACGAGGTCCGCGACCGACACCGAGTAGAGGTAGTTCAGCGCGGACCGTACCACCGCCATCACCAGCACGGCCCCCGCGATGCACGCGATCACCGCCATCGGCTCTGCCTCCGCCGGAACGCTGATCCCCAGAGGCCAGCGCGGGGCCGGTGCCCCCGGTTCCACGCACGAGCGCAGGTAGTCGATGCCGAGGCCCACGAGGCTAAGGCCCATCAGGCCGAACGACAACAGCACGAGCTGGTAGAGCAGCACCCGGGCGCAGGGCAGCTTGTAACGCCAAGCGAGCCGTACCAGCCGCGTCACCAGCGCCCGGTTCGAATAGGCATCTTGGCTTCCCTCGCTCATGTTGCGTGTGACACCCGCGTCGCCTCTCCCGCCCTTTCCGCGCCACCCAGGCAGGTCGTGTGCGCGGCCGCCGCTTCCTGGCGGCGCGCTCCCGGCGGCTGTGCATCGTGATCGAGCCTTCTCCCGGTTCCAAGCGCAAACAGGCCCCAGACTCGGCTTCCGAGGCGCTTTGCGCTTGCCGCTTCTCACGCCCCCGCCGTCAAATGCACGAGCGCAGCCCCGCTGTGCCACGCATGCTTCTCGACCGCTACATCTTCCGTGAATGGCTGAAGGTCTTCCTGCTCTCGTTGGGGGCGACCGCGGGCATCCTCTTGCTCGAGGACATGTATAATCACCTCGACGACCTCATCTCCTACGGCGCCACCGGCGCCCAAATCGGCCGTTATTACCTCCTCCTCGTCCCCTCGCTCCTGCCGGCCGTCCTCCCCCTCAGTCTCCTCATTTCCGTCCTGTTCATCCTCGGCGTCCTCCACCGCAACAACGAGCTCACCGCGATGCGGGCGGCAGGGCTCGACCTCTTTAAAATCACGCGGTCTCTCTGGTTTGCCGGAGCCCTCGTCGCGCTCCTCCTGCTTTACCTGAACGGCGACCTCGTCCCCCGGTCCATCCTCGCCCGGCGCGAATGGGAAGACTCGATGCGTTTCGCCGCAGAAGCCCGGCGAGCCTCCGCCAAAGACGTCGGCATCGTCAACCAGCTTGGGTTCGACAACCGCAAGGACCGCCGCCTCTGGTTCATGAACCGCTTCAGCGAGCGCACCTTTCAGGGCTTTGGCGTCTGCGTGTATCAGATGGACGCCAACGGTCGCGAAGTCACCCGCATCGTTGCGCGTGAGGGCTATTACGACGACGCCCCCGATGCCCGTCACTGGGTGATGATCGAAGGCCGGGAACTCGCGTTCGACAACGCCGGGTCGCCGACCCGTTCGATGCCGTTCAAGAAAAAGGCGTATCCGAACCTGACGGAGGAGCCGCGCCTGATGAAGACGCTCCTCAAGCGCCCGGTGGACCTCTCCCTCTTCGAGCTTCGGGAGGTGCTCTCGAAAATCGAGCCCCAGCACAACGAGCGCCTTCGGGCCTACGAAGTGCGCTACCACGGCATCATCGCGAGCCCCTTTGCCTGCATCGTGGTCGTCGGCATCGCCATACCCTTTGCCGTTGCCGGCGTCCGGTCCAACCCCATGGTCGGCGTGTCCAAGTCCGCGGGCCTGTTCTTCGCCTATTACGTCATCGCAAACGTGTTCAACCTCCTGGGCGCCCAAGGGCACATCCCCACGATTGCGGCGGCCTGGGCCCCCAACGTGTGCATGCTGTCCCTGGCGATCTGGCTCTTTAGCCGCGTGCGGTAGGGCAGGGGAAGTCGGCCCGGCTCTCCAAGCGGTGCAGAAGTGGCCCTTTCACGCCGCTTTGGACAGGGCGTCCAGGCTCGCGCAGCGCCGGCCACGCCATACCTTGAGATGGAACGGCTCTAGCCTTGTCCCGTGGCATTGGACGGGCTCTCGTCAGCCGGTTTTCTCGCCGGGACGAACAGGGTCAGCGCGGCGGTATAGCCATGGATGAAATTGTGCCCGCCCACTGGCCCGAACTCGCCATTGCAGAAGAAGCCAGACATCCCGAAAGGACCAATCGCCTGTTGAATCATTTCGGCGTCGTGGCTCTCTTCCGCGAACATGTTCAGGCCACGGCCACCGCACGTGCACAGCACGCCTCCGTAGATCTTCCGGTTGGCCAGTTCGCCTTCTGCCCGCTTTAAAATTGCCTCCAGGTCATCCGTCGCTGCCTTGGCGTCCCGCAACTGGAACTGCACCGTCTGCCCCACCCGCGGAAACGCACCGACCGCAAGCGTCCCTGAATCCGGGTCTGCGGCGAGAAGGTTCCGGATAAGGAAGTCTCCGCGCTGAAATTCCTCGCGGTACTCGTCCATTACCAGCCCCAGAAACAGGTTCCCCTGCGCCCGCATGCGCAACGACACCGGCAGGTTCCGGAACGTCTCTTGCAGCACTTGGTAAGCCGGGCGGTTCCCGATCTGGTGGATGAAGTGCCCTTCGGACCGCGTCACCGTCCACGTCTCGCCGACAGGCGTGCAGCCTTGCGAAATCAGGGGGATCAGCTCGACGTCCCCGCCAATAGCCACCGCAACCCCACCTTTGTCCGCGATCTTCCCGTTCAAGTAGACGAAGCTGCGGAAGTCCGAGAACGCGTTGTTTGCCAGACCGCCCATCACCGGTTTTCCCGGGTACGCGCCGTTCCAGCTCTCCAGCCACGAATCGTTCTGCATGTGGAACGGGTCTGCAAAAATGAGCCACCCGTTCACGTCCTCGGGATCCACGCCCGTCAACTCGGCCCACAAGCCCGGGTTATGCTGGGCATCCAGGACATCCTGCTCCGAAAACAAGCTGGCTTCCATGCGGGCCCCCGGGAGGTGGTACAGTCCAAGTACCAGGGCTTGCCCATCTTCCTGCTCCCGCCCGTTGACCACAATCGCTTGCGTTGAACACCCCGCCAAAATCGGCACGTGCGCATGCAGACGGGCCAGTTCGAGTATATCTTCCGCCCGTTCGAAAAAATGTGGTGGAATAAAGATCAGCCCCAGATTTGGAGCCCCTGCTGTGAGCTGGCGTCGTAACTGCTCCGCCCACTTCGAAAAAGCTCCTTCATCAAACGGTCCACCGAATTGGTCCACCACAGCATGGCGGTCGCTCGACATACCTAAATTTTAGGTGCGTTCCGCGCGATAGTTCAAGCTGCATGTCAGGCGACGATAACGAATTTTTGCTGAAGCCTGATAGTCCGAGATACGACCGGCAGGAAGGACCCGGGCTGTATCACACACCTTCCCTGCGCAGGCGGGCAAGCGGGGCAAAAAAAACGCGCCCCCCAAGGAGCGCGCTTTTTAAGATTTGAGGTTTACCCGGAAGCCCTTCTCTCAGAACACATTTCAGTTAAGCTGCTGTAGCGGAGGTGACGCTTTCGCTCGTCCGCAGGGCGGCTGCTGCGACAAGGGCGGTAAAGCCGCTCTAGAACTTGTCTGACCAATCGTCCATCGCCTTGCTGAACGGGTCGCTCTCAACCTTCTTCTTTTTTGAAGACGTGCGTGCGGGCTTGTGGGCAGGTTCGGGGAGGGGCAACGCGCCCTCAGCCTCCGGCTTCGCGTCCAGGTGAGGCGTCTCCTTGACCTTTGCCGGTTTGGCCGTATGCACCTTCACGCCGCTTTCGGCAACTTCGGGCCGTGCAATGCTTTGGGCCCGTTCGGCCATCCCCTGCACCACGCGGAGCAGTTCGGCAACGGATTCCTCCAGCACCGCCGATTGCGTCCGGAAGTCCTCGGCCGCGCCAGCCGTTTCCTCAGCTCCTGCCGCATTGTTCTGCGTCAACTGGTCCATCTGGGTTACGGCCTTCTTGATCTGCTCGATCCCCTCCGCCTGCTCGCGGGAGGCCGACGCAATTTCGTCCACCAGCCCGTCGACCTGATGTACCTTCTCAAGAATGAGTTGCAGGCTCTTGGCCACACGGTTGCTGATGTCCACGCCCTGCTGGCTCTTTGAAATGGAGTCCTCGATCTTGGTCGCGGTTTCCCGTGCGGCGCTTGCGCTGCGTTGCGCGAGGTTTCGCACTTCGTCAGCCACGACCGCGAAGCCCATGCCGGCTTCACCGGCGCGCGCGGCTTCGACCGCCGCGTTCAGCGCAAGGATGTTCGTCTGGAACGCAATCTCGTCGATCGTCTTGATGATCTGCGCGATACCGTCGCTTGCGGTCTTGATCTGCTCCATCGCGCCCGACATCTCGCTCATCTCCTGCACGCCTTGGTCGGCGGCTCCACGCGCCTGCTTGGCCAGGTCCCGCGCCACCTGCGCATTCTCGGTGTTGCGCTTCGTCATGCTCGACATTTCCTCAAGCGACGCGCTCGTCTCCTCCAGGGACGCCGCCTGCTGGCTGGCGTTCTCCGCCAGGTTCTGCGTCGAGCTCGCCACCTGACCCGCTCCGCGAATGACCCCCGAAGACGCATCTTCCAGGGACTCGGAGACGTGCTTCAGCGACCGTGTGGCCCGCGTGACCGTCCAAATCAGCCCTCCCAACGCCATGGCCGACAGCGCGCCGTTTACCACAGCCACCTGCCACCGCGCGTTCTTCACTCCCCCCACAAAGCTTTCTTTCTGTTTTCGGGCCACTTCCTTGTTTCGCAGGACAAGTTCACCCACCGTAGAGGCAAATTGTTCGGTGGTGGTCTCGACGGTCGTTCCAAGCAGCTTTGCAGCCTCGTCCTTCTTGCCAGCTACCAGTGCCGTGATGACCTGTTCCAGCGCCTTTACGGCGGCGTCGCCCTCCGCGGTCACCTTCTGGCGGTCCGTCGCGACTTCCGCGCTTGTTCCAAAACGCGACACCAAGTCGTGCAGCGAAGCCGTCAATTTTTTCGCGTGATCAGTGGCCTCCGCGACTTCCTTTGCATCCGTATCGGCTACGGCCTCACGGCAAACGGCCTGCGCGTGCCATAGGCGTTCCTGCATGTCTTCGAGAGCCACGATCGGCAGGAGGTTTTTGTCGTAAAGAGATTCAACGGCGCCGGCTCCCAGGTTCGATACCCAGATTGTCGCTCCGATCCCCACGCAACTCAGCAGGACCAGGACTGCCACGTTGAACAGGATTCGGGCCGAAAGACTCATGCGTGAAAAGAAGTTCATAAGTGGGAGTGTTAAGCTGAGACGGGCTCGATTGTGCAGATTCCATAAGCCGTTGTCTCGCCCAAAAGTTCCAAAACCCACGGCCAGACCGATCATGGGCAGATCGCGCACCGCCCGCCTTTGCGGTGTCCTGCTTCTCTTTAAGGAAGGCCGTTGCCCTTGCCTGCGGGCTCGCAGCTTGACGCCACCGGGCCCCGGCGCTTCCATCGGGCCTGTCCTCTCTCGCCCGGACGCCCATTTCTTGCTCTGCGTTGCCGGGTGAGTTCCCCTTGATGCGCATCGGCCTTACAGGAGGGATGGGCTGCGGCAAGACCGCGGCCGTCCGTGTTTTCTCGGAACTCGGCTTTTCTACCGCCGAGACAGACGTCCTCGTCCGTAACCTCCTTGATGCCGACCCCGAGGTTATCGCCGCCCTGCGTGAACGGTTTGGACCGGCCATCGCGCCGGAGGGCGGACCCGTTGACAGGAAGGCCCTTGCAGCTACCGTGTTCGCGGATGCCGCCGCGCTGGCTTGGCTTGAGGCCCTGCTGCACCCCCGCGTGCGCGCCGCCTGGACGGCCCTTGTGGACGCCAAGCCCCAGCGCGTGTGGGTTGTGGAAATACCCCTGCTCTTCGAAAAAAACCTTGAAAAGCACTTCGATTTCTCCGTTTGTGTCACTGCGAGCCCTGCAGTGCAGTTGGCTCGGCTTGCCGGGCGCGGTTTTCGGGCTGATGAAGCCAAAGCGCGAATAGACCGGCAGATGCGCCTGTCCGAAAAGGTGGACCGCGCGGACTTCGTCATCACAAACGACGGCTCCCTCGCGTTCTTGCGCCGCCAAATCGGCCTGCTAGCCCAAAAGCTCCTACCCTCTTGATCCACGGCGCGCCCCGAGCCGCGCCCGCTTCTCCACTTTCTCAACCGTTGCCCGCGTTGGGCACGGTCCCTAAATCCACCTTTTCCTTCGCCCTGACATGAGCGATCCCGCAGCAAACGACTCGCCCGAGAACACCGCCGCCGCGTCCGACGAGACCCCGGCCCCCACCCCCCGCAAGCGTGCGGCAACCGGCGTGAAACGCACCCGGCGGACCACCCGCCCGCCCATGCAGGAACCCGAGGCTGCTGCCGTCGCCGCGGAACCGCCACCGCCTGAACCTCCCCCCGCCGCGGAACCGCCCGCGCCGCCCCGCAGCCAGCGCGAATTCGAGCTTGAGCCGCCGGCGCCTCCGGCTGCCCCCGAATTTAAGGGTTCCACGCCTGCTGAGCCCGCCTCCGCGCCTGCTCAGGACACCCGCGGCAAGCTTCCGCCCCGCCGCGGTCGGCGCCCCTGGCGTGATGACCGGCCTGTCGCCGCGAAGTTTGGACGTGTCGAGCCGCAGGTGGAGGAACAACCCGCGACCCCGTCCCGTCCCGAAGCCGCGGAACCCGTGGCCCGTACAGAAGAGCGCCCGGCGCGCGAGGACCGTTTTTCCCGCGAGGACCGGCCCTTCCGTGAAGGGCGTCACGCCGACCGCGCCCGCGAGGAACGTCCCGCCCGGGAAGACCGCAGCGAACGCCCGTCCCGGGAAGAGCGCGCGGACCGTCCTGCCGCAGCAGACGCCGCGGACGAAATTCCCGAAAGCTTTAGCACGACCGACGACGATCTGCGCGACGAGCCCGTAGCTCCCCGTGCGGAAGACGCCGCCGACCGTCCCGAAGGCGAAGAAGGTGAAGCGCCGAAACCGCCACCCATCCCCGATTGGCGGGAAGAACGGCTGGCCGCCCTTGCCGCCGAACGCGGCGAGACGCCCGAGCCCTCCGCACCCGCGGAAGCCGGTGAAGAAGGCGCGGAAAGCGCCCCGGAAGGCACTGCCGAAGCCGAGCCTGAGGCCCGCCCCGAAGCGGATCGCCCGCGCCACGGGCACGGTGACCGCCATGAAGGCCGTGAACACCATGGCCAGCGCCGCTGGGAACAGCAGCAGGGTGGGGGGCACCACGGCCAGCACGGCGGTAAGTTTGACCGCAACGACCGTTTCAACAAGAAGTTCGAGAAGAACAAGTTCAAGGACAAGAAGGGCTTCCAGCAGCACGGCCAGAAGCAGGGTGGAAGTCACCCGCCGCCGCAGCACCCGCAAAAGGGCAACCAGCACCCGCGCGGCAAGTTTGAACACGGCAAGCGCCGTGACTGGAGCTACGGCAACCCGGCCGAGCAGGAGAACGTCGGCAGCTTCAGCCCCGGCGACCTCCCTTACTCGCAGCTCGTCCATGACCTGCCGGAACTTGAGCGCCTCGCCGCCGAAGCCACCGGCGAGCCGGTGGACGTCAACCGCATCCTCACGCTCCCCTTGCGCGAACTTGAGGCCGAAACTCAAGTCTTTGGTCTTCCGGCACCTGCGGTGCCCACGCGCCGCATGCTCGTGCGCGACATCCTGAAAGCCGCCCACGCCGCCAAGCGCCCCCTCGTCGTTTCGGGCGTGATGGAGGAATTGGAAGATGGGCACGGCGTGCTCACCTTCGGCGCCGACAACTACCGCGTCCGCGGCCAAAGCGTCTTTGTGCCCGCCCCCTGGGTGGAAAAGTATGGGCTCCGCCGCGGCCATGTGGTTGAAGTGCAGGCGCATCCGCCTCGTGAAGGCGAAAGCTGCCCCTTTGCCCTCAAAGTCCGCAACGTCATGGGCAACGCACCCGAGGAAGTGGCGCACCTGACGCCCTTTACGGAGCTCACGCCCTATTACCCGCTCGAGCGCATCATCCTTGAGACCAGCCCAGACAACCCCTGGGACAACATCTCCATGCGCGTGGTCGACCTGCTCACGCCCATCGGCCTGGGCCAGCGCGGTCTCATCGTCGCCCCGCCGCGAACGGGTAAAACCGTTCTCTTGCAAGGGCTTGCGAACGCCATCGCCATCAACAAGCCCAACGCGCACCTCATCGTCCTGCTCATTGACGAGCGCCCCGAGGAAGTCACGGACTTCCGCCGGCAGGTGAAAGGAGAAGTCATCAGCTCGACCTTCGACGAATCCGCCGAAAGCCACGTGCACGCGGCGGAGATGGTGATCGAGAAGTCGCGCCGGATGGTGGAATCGGGGAAACACGTAATCATCCTCCTGGACTCCATCACCCGCCTCGCCCGCGCCTATAACACCCTCATGCCCAGCAGCGGCAAGATCCTCTCCGGCGGTGTGGAGGCCAGCGCCCTCCAGAAGCCCAAACGGTTCTTCGGTTCAGCCCGCAACATCGAGGGGGGCGGCAGCCTCACCATCATGGCGACGGCCCTCGTCGACACCGGCAGCCGCATGGACGAAGTCATCTTCGAGGAGTTTAAGGGCACCGGCAACATGGAGCTCCACCTCGACCGCGCCCTCGTCGACAAGCGCATCTTCCCGTCCGTGAACCTCGAACGCAGCGGCACCCGCAAGGAAGAGTTGCTGTACCACCCTGACGAGATGCTCAAAATTTATTCGTTGCGTCGCGCAATGAAAGGTATACCGTCCACCGAGGCCATGGAGATGCTCATCCAACGGGTGAAGAAGACGAAAACAAACGTCGAATTCCTGATGGGCCTCAACCGTTGATCCGAACCCCAGTCAACTGAGGAACCTAGGCGTGACATCCGCCGACGATTTTGTCCTGCAGCTTATTCAGGATAAAGGACTTGTTGCCCCGGACGTAGTGGAAACCGCGAAGGCTCAGGCCGCCTCTGAAGGGCGTCCTGAGGGCACCGACGCGGGCGCCATCGACCTGCTTGTGTCGATGGGCTACACGACGTACGAAGCGATCACCGAGGCGCTTGCCTCCGAGTTCAATATGGAGGTCGTGGACCTGCACGGTGCACGACCTGACCCTGGCGCGCTCAGCACCGTGGGCCGTGACCTCGCCGAGCGCTTCCGCGTCTTCCCGCTCGCCCTTGACGGCAACGTCCTCGACGTCGCTGTAAGCGACCCCATCAATGTCGATAACATCGACAGCTTGAGTCACATGCTCAAGTTGTCCGTGACGACGAAGCTGGCGCCCCCGCAGGCCATTGAGCATGCGATAGCCGAGCACTACGGTGAGCACAAGCCGGCCACCGAGATGGAGAATTTTTACGCCGAGCTCGACGAAAAGGACGCGCAAGGCGGCCCCAGCGTCGAGATCGAAGGCCTGAACTCGCTGGGGAAGGGCGATGAAAGCGAAGGCCCGATCATCAAATACGTTACGATGCTCATCACGGAAGCCGTGAAGCGTCGCGCCTCGGACATTCATATGGAACCGCTCGAAAAGCGGTTCCGCGTCCGCTTCCGCATCGACGGTGTGCTCCACGAGATGGAGAACCCGCCGAAGCGCCTCCAGCCGTCCATTGTTTCCCGCCTCAAGCTGATGGCCAACATCAGCATCGCGGAAAAGCGCGTACCTCAGGACGGGCGCATCCAGATCCACGTGGGCCCCAAGGAGATCGACCTTCGCGTGTCGTCCCTGCCCACGGTGTATGGCGAGAGCATCGTCATGCGTATCCTGGACAAGGAAGGCCTGCGCCTTGGCCTCCCTGAACTCGGGTTTTTCAGCGACGACCAGGCCGTCTTCGAGCGCCTGATCTCGATGCCGGACGGCATTTTCCTCGTCACCGGCCCGACGGGCTCGGGCAAGTCCACGACCCTTTATTCCGCCCTCAACCACATCAACCGGCCCGACCGCAAGATCATCACGGTCGAAGACCCGGTCGAGTACCAGATGGCGGGCATCAACCAGGTGCAGGTGCGCCGCGACGTGGGCATGACGTTCGCCGCCGCTCTGCGCGCCATGCTGCGCCAGGCGCCGAACATCATCATGATCGGTGAGATCCGCGACCTTGAAACCGCGGAAATCGCCGTCAATGCGTCGCTTACGGGTCACATGGTGTTCAGCACGTTGCACACGAACGATGCCTCGAGCGCCGTCACGCGTCTCGTTGACATCGGGGTGAAGCCGTTCCTCGTGTCGGCCTCGCTCCGCGGTGTGCTCGCCCAGCGCCTCGTCCGCCGCATTTGCCAGAATTGCCGCAAGCCCGCGCCGACGCCGGAGCACAAGGAGCTCTACGCCATCGGCATGAACGACGCCCAGATCGCATCGGCGACGTTCTGCATGGGCGAGGGCTGCCCGAAGTGCAACGGCACCGGGTTCCGTGGCCGCGTCGGTATCTTCGAGCTCTTCACGATCAACGAAGAAATCCAGCAGATGATCTACGAGGGCCGCACCCTTGTTGAGCTCCGCCAAAAGGCCCGCGAGCTCGGCATGCGCACGATGCGCGAGGACGGCATCCGCAAGATCACCGCAGGCGTCACCACCCTCGAGGAAGTCACCTCCGCGACTGTTGCGGACAACTAACCCGTCTTGCCTCTACCCCGAACCCCCCAACCCCAACAAAGCCTTACCCGGGCGCGCGCTACCCCCTGACCGCGCCCGCCCCTTGTCTCTGCGCCCCCCGCTATGAGCTACGACATGAACGACCTTCTGACCCTGATGGTGGAGGAAGGGGCCTCCGACCTTCACCTTCAGGTAGGCCAGTCTCCGACCCTCCGCGTCAGCGGTGCCATGGTTCCTGTGGACGGCCCGAAGCTGCGTCCCGAGGACACGGAAGAGCTCATGAAGTCCATCGCGCCGGACGTTCACCAGCAGCGCGTCAAGCAGAAGGGTGGGGCGGACTTCGCCTTTGCGTTCATGGACAAGGCCCGCTTCCGCGTGAGCGTGCTCAAGGCCAAGGGAAGCATCGGTATCGTCCTTCGTCAGATTCCGAACAAGATGTTCAACCTCCGGGAGATCGGGCTTCCGGACAAGGTTAAGGACCTTCTCGTACGCCCCCGTGGCCTGATCCTCGTTACCGGCCCGACGGGCTCCGGTAAGTCGACGACGCTCGCCTCGATGGTGAACTGGATCAACGAGAACGAGGACGGGCACATCATCACGATCGAGGACCCGATCGAATACTACCACCAGCACAAGCGGTGCATCGTCACGCAGCGAGAGGTGGGCATAGACGTCCCAAGTTTTTCCGAGGCTATCCGTGGCGCTCTCCGCCAGGACCCCGACGTCATCCTCGTCGGTGAAATGCGCGACCTGGAGACCATCGAGGCTGCCGTGAGCGCTGCCGAAACCGGCCACCTTGTCTTTGGCACCCTGCATACGACCGGCGCCGCCCGCACCGTTGACCGTATCGTGGACGCCTTCCCGGCGCACACGAAGGACCAGATCCGCATGCAGTTGGCCTCGTCCATCATCGCGGTGATTTCTCAGGTCCTTTGCCGCAAGGTCGGGGGCGGTCGCATTGCCGCCTACGAGATCATGGTCACCACGGACTCCATTGCCGCGCTCATCCGCGACAACAAGACCTACCGCATCACTTCCGACATTCAAACCGGCGCAAACCTCGGCATGATCACCCTGGACATGCACCTGATGAGCCTCTTCAACCGCGGCCTCATCTCCGCGGAACAGGCGGTCGAAAAGGCGCAGAACCCCGAGGAAATGCGCAACAAAGTCAAAAACGCGGTGCCAGCGATGAAGCCGGCCTGATCACCTTCCGACACCCGCCCCCCAAATGTTCGAGGACCATAGCTCCACGATTTACGACGTTCTGAAGCAGAGCGGGCAGTTCTCCCCTGAACAGCTCGACGAGCTCAACGAGACCCACCTGCACACCGGCAAGTCCCTTGCCGACGTCGTCATCGACACCGGCCTGATGAACAAGCTGCAGGTGCTGGAACTGGTAGCCAACTACCTCCAGTACCCCTTCATGCCGCACCCGCCCGAGCTCAAGGACGAGACGCTCCTGCGTGTCCTCAAGCCCTCCGTCGCGCGCATGTACGCCGTGGTGCCCATCCGCACCGACGCCACCTCCATCGACCTTCTCGCCAAGGACCCGTTCAACAACAGCATCATCGACGACCTGACGTTCTCGCTGAGCCGCGACGTCAACATCATCGTCGCCGATCCGGACCTTGTTGACGGCCTCGTTTCCCAGTACTACGGGGACGAAGAAGCGTCGATCGACGACCTGCTTTCCGAGTTCCACAGCCCGGACGTGGACGAGGAAAACGCCTCGGAAGGCGAGCTGACAAACCTGGCGAACGAGACGCCCATCATCCGGTTCGTCAACCTGGTGATGCAGCAGGCCATCCGCGACAAAGCATCGGACATCCATTTCGAGCCCTTCGAGGAAAGCTTCCGCATCCGCTACCGCATTGACGGCGCGCTCTACGAGATGGCGCCGCCACCGCGCAGCCTCGCGCTCCCCGTCATCTCGCGCATCAAGGTCCTTTCGAACCTCAACATCGCCGAGCGGCGTATCCCGCAGGACGGCCGCATCAAGATGACCATCGCCGGCCGCCCGGTGGACCTGCGCGTGTCCACGCTGCCGACCCAGTTCGGCGAGAGCGTGGTGCTGCGTATTCTGGACAAGTCCGTGGTCAACCTCGACCTCGAGAACCTGTCCATGCCGCCGGATGTGCTCCACGGCGTGCGCGACCTCGTAAACCGGCCCAACGGCATCTTCATCGTCACCGGCCCCACGGGCTCGGGCAAGACGACCACCCTTTACTCCGCCCTGCGCGAGGTGAACACCGTTGACACCAAGATCCTCACGGCCGAGGACCCGGTGGAATACGAGATCGACGGGATCATGCAGGTGGCCATCAACCACCAGGTGGGCCTCGACTTCGCCCGCTGCCTGCGCTCCTTCCTGCGTCAGGACCCGGACAAGATCATGGTGGGCGAGATCCGCGACCTTGAGACGGCCTCCATCGCCGTCCAGGCCTCGCTGACCGGCCACGTCGTCCTTGCAACGCTGCACACGAATGACGCACCCGGTGCCGTCACCCGCCTCATCGACATGGGGCTGGAACCCTTCCTAATTGCCGCGTCCCTCGAAGGCGTGCTCGGCCAGCGCCTTGTCCGCCGCGTCTGCCGCGGTTGCCGCACGGCCTATGAGCCGGACCAGGAGCTGATCGACGTCCTCGGCGTCGACCCGCTCGAAATCGCGGACAAGAACTTCTATTACGGCAAGGGTTGCGCGGACTGCAACCAGACGGGCTACAAGGGCCGGCAAGGGCTGTTTGAGATGATGCTCATCAACGACAGCTTGCGCGAACTCATCACCCGCAAGGCCCCAACCCTCGTCCTCAAGCAAAAGGCCATTGAGATCGGCATGCGCACCCTGCGCGACGACGGCCTGCGCGCCATTTTCGACGGAGCGACCACGATTGAAGAGGTCCTGAAGTACACCTAAAAGCCATGGCAAAATTCAAATACACGGCCATAGACCAGGCCGGAAAACAGAAGAGCGGTCGCGTGGAAGCCGCGAGCGAGGAAGAAGCGAACGCCAAGGTTACCGGCATGGGCCTCATGGTCACTTCCATCCAGAGCGAAGGCGGCCAGAAAGCCGCTCCCGCCGCAGAAGGCGCCGCACCGCGCAAGAAGCCGAGCGCTTTCCACTTTGGCGCAATCATCTCCAAGGAAGACCTCACCGTCTTCACGCGGCAGATGTCCACGCTCCTTCAGGCCGGCCTACCCCTCCTGCGCAGTCTTGAGGTGATGATCCGCCAGGAAAAGAACGAGCGTTTCCGCGAGGTGCTCATCACCATCGCCGACAACGTGCGCACGGGTAACAACCTTTCAGAGGGTATGCTTCAATACCCCAAGGTGTTCGACCGGCTCTACATCAACATGGTCAAGGCCGGTGAAGCGGGCGGCGTGCTCGACGTCGTTTTCTCGCGCCTGGCCAAGTTCATGGAAAAGTCGGTCAAGACGCAGAAGAAGATCAAGTCGGCCATGGTGTACCCGGTCATGGTTATGACCGTTGCCGTCATCATCGTCTCCGTGCTGATGGTCTTCGTCATTCCGAAGTTCCAGGCCATTTTTGCGGCGCAGGGCGGAGCCAAGATGCCTGCCCTTACGCAGATGGTCATCAATGCCAGTAACTTCATGAAGAATAACATCTTCACGACGATTGGCATCTGCGTGGCCCTTTACTTTGGCGTCAAATTCCTCCTGCGCACGAAGAAAGGCAAGGCGGTCTTTGACTGGGCGGTCCTGCGCATGCCCAAGATCGGCGATTTCGTCACCAAGGCCAATGTCGCCCGCTTTACGCGCACCTTCGGGACCCTGATGACTTCGGGTGTGAACATCCTCGAAGCCCTCAAGATTACCCGGGACATCATTCCCAACGCCGTCGTCGCGGAGTCCCTGGACCGCGTCCACGACCGCGTGCGCGACGGTGAACCGTTGGCTACGCCGCTGGAACAGCAGAAAGTGTTTCCGACGATGGTGGCCTCGATGGTGCAGGTGGGTGAGGAGACGGGCGAGCTGGCCGAAATGCTCAACCGAATCGCCGATACGTATGAGGAAGACCTCGATAACGCGGTGGCCGGCATCACGTCCATCATCGAGCCCATCATGATTATCTTCCTCGCCGTGGTCGTCGGCGTGATCGTCGTCGCCCTGTTCCTGCCGATCATCGGCATGATCCAGCACATGGGCGGCGGTTAAGCCAACGTCCTACGCAACGGAGTTTTTCCAGGCCGCGGGGGACATGGTCCCCGCGGTCTGCTTTTTTTTGACGGGACGGCGAACCCAGCGGGTCGGCCGTTAGAATAATCTAGGGTATTTTTCCTGGGCGCACGTACCCTTCGGCCCCGGCTTCGCAAAGCGGCTAAATATGTGTACGTAAAGCGTTTGTCATTTAGTCGCCTTCGGCAATACGGCCCCCGATTAGGCTTGCAGTCTCCGCCGCGTGCCCGAATAATTCCGTCCACATTTTCTATCCGCCCTATGAGGTTCTCCATTCTCCTCTTTGGCGTGCTCGCGGCCACCGCCGTCGCCCACGGCGCAACCGTTAGCTCGGACCCCATCGGTTACTTCTCGTTTACCGCGAAGGCGAACAGCGATACGCTGATCGCCCTCCCGTTGCACCGGCAGCCCGTTTACGAAGGCACGGTCTCTTCGACGACCGGCAACGTGATCACGGTCACGGGCTCGCCGAACTGGACCTCGAACCAGTTCGTGTATGCCGCGGGCACGCAGACGAACACGTATTACGTCCTCTTCGGCAGCGGCACGAAGGAAGGCATGTATTACACGGTTACGGCGAACGCCGCATCGACCCTGACGGTAGATCTCGCCGGTGACAACCTTGCCACCGTCGTTGCGGGTGAAGTCGTCAAGGTCATCCCGTACTGGACCTTTGGCACGCTCTTCCCGAACCAGACGGGCATTGCGACGACGACATCCATCACCGGCGCCGGTGCTGGGACGCTGATCCTGGTGCCTGATATGGACAGTGCGGGCATCAATCGCGCCAGCCAATACGCCTATTACTACTACAGCGGCGCGAGCTTCGGTGGCCCTGGGTGGCGCAGACAGGGTGGCGGTGGCACGACGATTCGTAACGACGACGTTCTGCTCCCTGACTCTTACATCATGTTCCGCAACTCGACGGCGAGCGACATGAAGCCTGCGATGTCCGGCAGCGTGCAGATGACGAAGTTTGCCACGCCGATCGGCACGGTTCAGTCGAACACGGCGCAGGATAATCCTGTTGGCCTGACGGTGGCCTCCCCCGTGACTCTCGACCAGTCCCGCCTCTACGAGTCCGGCGCAATTTCTGGCACGACCTCTATCACGGGTGCGGGCGCTGAGCTTCTCCTCGTGTTTGACAACAACGGGACCGGTTTCAATCCCGCCGCGTCGGAGGCCTATTACTATTACACGGGCAGCAGCTTTGGTGGCCCCGGTTGGCGCAAACAGGGTGGTGGCGCGACCAACCTCTTCGGCTCCACGCAAGTTTTCCAGCCTGGCCGGGCCTACATTATCCGTAAGAATGCGGCGGCGACGCCCGCAACTACGGTCTGGACATTCACCCCTCCTTACCTTAACCAGTAACCATCTTATACATTATGTCTCTCCTCCGTACAGCTAGTTTGATGGTCGCCGGTGCTGCTATGACCGGCGTCGCCATGGGTGGCGTTTCCTTCGACATCCAGGGCGGTATGCTCAAAACCGCTGCGAATGCGAATCTCCCCACGAGTTCGCTCGTGATGCTCATGGTTGATACCGGCGGCAACGGCTTTGGCGGCATTACCGCGGGTAACTTCTCCGTTGGCACGGTCTCCCACGGGGACGATGTGGTTGCCTGGATGGGCAATTTGGCTTTCGGCGTGGATGGTATCCTCGCCAACAATACGGGCACGCTTAATCCTGCCGGCATCTCTGCGAATTGGACGGATGGCAAGGCGCTTGGTGTGTATTGGTTTGACGGCGTAGCGGCCGGCAGCTCCAGTACTTCAGACACGCCCTTCACGGCCACCATCTCGACGGGCATTAAGTTTGGTATGTATACCGGCCCGGGCAATGCGGCTCCCGACCCGGTTGCGAGCCACAGCCAGGCTTGGACGACGCCCTCGGGATCTGTGGGCGGTTCAGTCAGCAACTACAAGCTCTACTTCCTGGATTCAGTTGCTGGCCCGCAGGCCATTGGCGGCGGTGCTTACTCCTCCGTCCCGAACTTCGCTGCCGCGCCGTTCACGGTCGTTCCGGAGCCCTCGACCTTGGCCTTCGGCCACGGTGCCGCGGCCCTCGGCTTGGCCGTTGCCCGTCGCCGCCGCAGCTAAGTTGCGTTCACAGGGAAATTGTTCCTTCAGAAAGCCTCCGTGCCACGTGTGCGGAGGCTTTTTTGTGTCCGGTTGCGTAGCACTTTGCATGGAAACGGGATGACATATGGTCCCTGAAGACGTCGTAGCCTGGGTGCGTGGGCATTTCCGGCCGAAACAAGCCGATGACGCGCTCTACCTGATCTCAAAAGCGGTGGATCACACCGGAGCGCCCGTTGACGCCCGTTTGGCGCGTTGCGTGGCGGTGGGCTCGCGGGGGGACATGGACAGGCTGCGGGACCTCGTGAAGCTTTGCGCCATCGACTACCGGGACGTCATCATGTGCGGCGAGTACGACATGATCGACAAAAAGCTCGTCCATGTGAGGAATCTCATCGAGCCGATCCCGCCAGAGCACACCGGCAGGTCAGTCCGGCCTTCCTGACCCACCTCGGCGGGATCGTTTTCGTTCAACCGCAACGCGCCCCATGAAGCTTCGCGCATCCAAAGCGGGCGTCCGGCACGGCGCCGGAGACGGCTGTATCCTGCCGCGGTGACGTCCCCCCTGACCGGCAATTGCGGCCTCGTCCGAGGTTGGCGCGGCTTTGCGCTTGAAAGGCAGCCCGAAGTGCGGCGAGATGACACGCTTTGCTCCGGCGGGTGCGGCTACGTTCTCTAGCGGCTGTAACCGTCCGGCGCCTCCACTCGCTTTTTTTCGCCCGATGGTCCAGCAGGTATCCGACATCAACGTCAGCGCCACGAAACCGCTGCCTTCCCCGCGCGCCATGCTTGAGGAAGTGCCCAAGACGGAGGCGCAGACGGAGTTTGTGGCCAACAGCCGCCAGGAAATTCACCGCATCATCTTCGGCGATGACCGCCGCCTGCTGCTCGTGGTCGGTCCTTGCTCCATTCATGACGTCGTCGCTGGCCACGAGTATGCCGAGCGTCTGGCCAAGCTCAGCCGCGAGGTTGCGGACCGCCTCATGCTTGTGATGCGCGTTTATTACGAGAAGCCTCGCACCACGGTGGGCTGGAAGGGGTTGATCATGGACCCGCACCTCGACGGCACCTACGACATTCCGGCTGGTTTGCGGCTGGCGCGGAAATTCCTGCGGCATGTCATCGACATGGGCCTGCCGACCGCGACGGAGCTCCTCGACCCGATCACGCCGCAGTATATTTCGGACCTCATTTGCTGGTCGGCCATTGGAGCGCGCACCACGGAGTCGCAGACGCACCGCCAGATGGCTTCCGGCCTTTCGATGCCTCTGGGTTTCAAGAACGGGACGGACGGCGGCATTCAGACCGCCATCAACGCGATCAAGGCTGCCCGCGAGTCGCAGACGTTCCTCGGGATCACGCAGGACGGCTACGCTTCAGCTGTGACGACCCGCGGCAACCCGAACTGCCATGTTGTGCTGCGCGGCGGCAACAACGGTCCAAATTACGGGCCGGCAGACGTCGCGCGCGTTGAGGAGGTCCTGCGAAAGAATGCGCTGACGCCCGCGGTCATGGTGGACTGCAGTCACGACAACAGTTCGAAGAACCCGGAAAAGCAGCCCGAAGTGTTCCGTGCCGTGCTCGACCAGGTCCTCGCTGGCAGGGAAACCCTGATTGGCGCGATGATCGAGAGCAACCTTTTCGCGGGGAACCAGAAATTCCCGCAGCCGAAGGACAAGCTCGCGTACGGCGTCTCCATCACCGACGGCTGCATCGACTGGCCGACGACGGAAGCGCTCGTGCGTGACGCCTACAAGGCCCTCGCGCCGCGCTTCTCCGCAGCCGTCCGGTAGCGAACTTATTCCCGCTTCGGGCGCCCTTCTACGGCACCCTTCAAGGCGGCCGTGGGACGATTGCTTCACGCCAAAAGGACGTGCAAAGGAAAGGGCACGCCGGACGGCTTGATTCTGGCTGGGCGCCGGGCTTCGCACCATGGCTGGTCGGCGGGTTTCGACCCGGCCCGGGTGAACGCCCGGAGACGGCGCTGTGTGCTTTTCGGGACGGCCTGATGCGCGTTCTGTATCCGCAAAAAACCGGCGTATAAAAAAGGTGCTTTTTCGGTTTACAAGGTAGGGGGGGGGCATACTGTAAGCGTCGTCGCTGGAAACCTCTTGGGTCGGCATATGTTCGCAAAGCTGCCGGTTCCTTCCTAAGCCACTTTACTCACCATGAAGACTCCCATCCGAGTTGCTGTTACGGGCGCCGCCGGCCAGATCGGCTACGCCCTCCTGTTCCGCATTGCTTCGGGCGCGCTGTTTGGCCCGGATCAGCCGGTTGCGCTGAACCTCATTGAAATCGAGCCTGCGCTCGGCGCCCTCCAGGGCGTCGTGATGGAGCTCGAAGACTGCGCGTTCCCGCTCCTCACCGACGTTGTGGCCACGTCCAATCTGGACCAGGGCTTCAAGGATGTGAACTGGTGCCTGCTCGTGGGCGCTGTGCCCCGCAAGCAGGGGATGGAGCGCAAGGACCTGCTCGGCATCAACGGCAAGATCTTCACCAGCCAGGGCCAGGCCATCGCCAAGAACGCGGCGCCCGACGTGCGCGTGCTCGTGGTGGGCAACCCGTGCAACACGAACGCCCTCATCGCCATGGCGAACGCCAAGGGCCTGTCGAAGGACCGCTTCTTCGCGATGACCCGCCTCGACGAGAACCGCGCCAAGGCGCAGCTCGCCAAGAAGGCCGGCGTGGCCGTCCGCGACGTGTCGAACGTGTGCATCTGGGGCAACCACTCCTCCACGCAGTACCCGGACTTCTACAACGCCAAGATCAAGGGCGTGCCGGTGACCGACGTGATCAAGGACGAAGCCTGGCTGAAGGACACCTTCATCCCGACCGTCCAGCAGCGCGGTTCCGCGATCATCAAGGCGCGCGGCCTTTCCTCCGCGGCCTCGGCTGCCAATGCGGCGATCGACACCGTGAAGAGCCTGATCACCCCGACCCACCCGTCCGACTGGTTCAGCGTGGGCGTGTGCTCCGACGGTTCCTACGGCACGAAGCCGGGCCTCATCACGTCGATGCCGATCCGCAGCGATGGCAACAAGTGGGAAGTCGTCCAGGGCGTGCCGGTCAATGCGTTCAGCCGCCAGAAGATCGACGCCTCCGTTGCCGAGCTCGACGAAGAGCGCTCGATGGTGACGGACCTCCTCGGCTAATGCCGGCATAGCGTGGCGGCTTCAAAAGCCGCTGTTTCAACACCCCCCGCCTTCCGAGGCTGGGGGTGTTGCGTTTTCAGGAGGCGCGAAGGTCGCCCCATGTGCGGTCATGGGCTTTGGGGTAGGTCCGGTTCCGGCTTGCGGCCTTACGCGCTCTTGCATACTCCGGGAAACAGCGCCACGCACGGGCCTGGAAGCCGGGCGAAACGTCGACGCCGGTCATTCCTTAACTGTAACAAACCAGCCATGCCGAAACTGGAACACCCGCCGGTATTGGAACGCATCCGCACCATCGGCTTTGTGGGAACGGGTATTATGGGAGGGGCGATGGCGGCGCACCTTCTCCGGGCGGGGTACGAACTGCGCGTCCACAACCGCACCCGAGCCCGCGCCGAGGCTCTCGTTTCGGCGGGCGCAACGT
>CAZQIE010000046.1:0-24193 GCA_964593675.1 uncultured Opitutales bacterium | reverse complement strand
GCCGAACCTAGGGGATTAACCGCCCCCACAATGACGCATCCCCCTGTGCCCACCGTTGGAACGGCCGCCCTCCCCCTGTGTCCAAATTAGCAGTTCCCGTCTGCCCCCCCGCGTAGTCCCACCCTTCCCCCTTCCCAACCAACAATTTCGCGCCCCGGCGAGATACTCCTGACTGAGGGGTCCAGGCGCTTCGGCGCTGGCACGGAGTACCGCCGGGGCGCGTTCTTCGTCTCAACATCCCCGTTCCGCGGGTTGAACTTTCCCCTGGAACGCCGATTCACTACCGGTGGCCACCACCGACACCCGTGCACCCCAAACCGCCCGCGCCGCCCGGCAACAGGCGTCGTCCAGGCCCGCCCACCCTGCCCGAACCATTTCCCGTTGCGCCTTTCCTTTCACCTTTGCTAGTGATATATAGACAGTTATGGGAGAATCGTTGACCTGCGACCTTTGCGGAAAACCCGCCACCGTCCACCTCACCAAGATCGTAAACAACAAGATCCAAAAGGTGGACCTGTGCGAGGAATGCGCGCAGAAGAAGGGCGTCACCAGCCCCGAAGGGTACTCCCTTGCCGACCTCCTTTCCAAAGGCGTCCCAGGCCTCTCCGATCCCGAACCGGAACCCGACCCCGTCCAGATCGAGTGTGACCGCTGCGGCCTCACCCCGCGCGACCTTAAGCGCACCGGCCGCCTCGGCTGCCCCGACTGCTACACCCACCTCGGCCGCCTGATTGAGCCCATGCTCAAAACCCTTCACAAAGACAGCCGCCATACCGGAAAAGTCCCCTTCCGCCTGATGCAGCGCATCACCCTGCGCCGCCAACTTACCGAACTTGAGGAAGCCCTCCGCAGCGCCATCCGCGACGAACGCTACAAAGACGCCGCCCAATACCGGGATCAGATTGACCAGCTCAAGGCCGCCCTCCATACGGAAAACGCCACCCCTTCCTGACGCACACCACCATGCACATCCAACCTCTCCTAGACACCCCCTCCGAGCTCATCGGCGGCGGCGCTCCGACGGGGCCAGTCGTGCTCAGTACCCGTGTGCGCCTCGCCCGGAACCTCCGGGACATGCCCTTCCCGGGCTGGGCCAAAGAGACACAGCGCCGCGATATCCTGTTCCGCTGCCTCGCCGCCACCGACGGCCTCTCCCAGATGAAACGCTCCCTTACCCTGCGCATGGACGAGCTCACCGAGCTCGAAAAGCAGGTCCTCGTCGAGCGCCACCTCATCAGCCGCGAACTCTCCTCCGCCTCCATCGGCGCCGGCGTCGTCATCAGCCGCGACCAGTCCTGCTCCATCATGATAAACGAAGAGGACCACTTGCGCATCCAGGTGATGCGCAGCGGCTTCCACTTCAAGCGGACTTGGAAGGCCATCGACGCCCTCGATTCTGCAATGGAAGAATGCCTCGATTTCGCATTCTCCCCTGAACTCGGCTACCTCACCGCCTGCCCCACCAACGTCGGCACAGGCATGCGCGCCTCCGTCATGATGCACCTGCCCGCCCTCGTGCTCTCAGGCCAGATGGAGAAGGTCATCCGCGCCGTCAACCAGCTCGGGATTGCCGTACGCGGCCTCTTCGGAGAAGGCTCGGATGCCTCCGGCAGTATCTTCCAGATATCCAACCAGCAAACGCTCGGAGAAAGCGAAGACGAAATCCTCAAAAGACTTACAGCCGTCCTCCAAACGGTCGTTGATCAAGAAGAAAACGCCCGCCACAAGCTCCTCGAAACCGAGCCCCTCAAACTATTCGACAAAATCGGCCGATCTTACGGCGCTCTCCAAAACGGGCATCTTTTAAGCTCCGCAGAAGCCATGAACTTCCTCTCCCTGATCCGCCTCGCCGTGGACCTTAAGATCCTTCCCGAGGAAGCCCGCAGCCAAATCGACCGCCTCTTCATTGAAACCCAACCCGGCCATATCCAGATCACCCACCCCGGCATGGCCGAAACCTCACGCCGGGACGCCCTCCGCGCCCGCATGCTCCGGGCCCGCATGAAGGACATCCCGGCCCTCAATTTCGACAACGCTCCCAGCGCTTAGGAAACCCTCTTCTCACCCACGGAAGGACCGCAAATGGAACCGATGAACAATTTCACGCCCCGCGCCCAACAAGTTCTGGCCCTCGCCAGAAAGGAGGCGGACCGTTTCCACCACAACTACGTGGGGACCGAGCACCTCCTGCTCGGCCTTATCAACCTTGGCCAAGGCGTTGCCGTCAACGTCCTGCAAAAGATGGGCCTGGACCTCGAAACCGTCCGCGCCGCCGTTGAAAAGCAGGTCGGCACCGGCCCTGAAACCAAGCCCACCGGCAACATCCCCTACACGCCGCGCGTCAAGAAAGTCCTCGCCCTCGCCGGCAAGGAAGCCAAGGCCCTCAACCACTCCTACATCGGCACCGAGCACATCCTCCTCGGCCTCCTCCGCGAAGGCGAAGGCGTCGCCGCCCGCGTGCTCAAGAGCCTCGACGTCGATATCGAACGCTGCCGCAACGAGATCCTTGCCGAACTCGACCCCAACTTCGTCGGCGAACAGCAGCCCACCGAGGAACCCGGCGCAGGCCCCTCTGCCGGCCCGTCCTCAGGCTCCGGCAGCATGGGCGGAGGCGCCTCCGCCGGTGGCCCCGAGGAGAAGAAGGAAGTCAAGACGCCCGCCCTCAAGGCCTTCGGTCGTGACCTCACCGAACTCGCCCGCAACGGCGAGCTCGACCCCGTCATCGGCCGCCGCAACGAGATCCGCCGCGTCATCCAGATCCTCTGCCGCCGCACCAAAAACAACCCCGTCCTCATCGGTGAAGCCGGCGTCGGCAAAACCGCCATCGTCGAAGGCCTCGCCCAGGAAATCGCCTCCGGCATCGTCCCTGAGATCCTCATGGACAAGCGCGTCATCACCCTCGACCTCGCCCTCATGGTCGCCGGCACCAAGTACCGCGGCCAGTTTGAGGAACGCATCAAGGCCGTGATGGACGAAATCCGCCGCGCCAAGAACGTCATCATCTTCATCGACGAGCTTCACACCATCGTCGGTGCCGGTGCCGCCGAAGGCGCCATGGACGCCTCCAACATCTTCAAGCCCGCCCTTTCCCGCGGCGAACTTCAGTGCATCGGCGCCACCACCCTCGCCGAGTACCGCAAGTACATTGAAAAGGACAGCGCCCTCGACCGCCGCTTCCAGTCCGTCAAAGTCGAAGCCCCCAGCGTCGACGAGACCATCCAGATCCTCAAGGGCATCCGCTCCAAATACGAAGAGCACCACAAAGTCGTTTACACCGACCGCGCCCTCGAATCCGCCGCCAAGCTCTCCGACCGCTACATCA
Organism: uncultured Opitutales bacterium; assembly: GCA_964593675.1. Classification (GTDB taxonomy): domain Bacteria; phylum Verrucomicrobiota; class Verrucomicrobiia; order Opitutales; family CAZQIE01; genus CAZQIE01. The sequence continues at coordinate 20,871 of CAZQIE010000046.1, read as the reverse complement.
CCGCACGCTACCTCCCCGACAAGGCCATCGACGTCCTTGACGAGTCCGGCGCGCGCGCCCGCATCGAGTCCCTCAACCGCCCGCCCGAAGTCGAGGACATGGGCAAGGAAATCGACGCCGTGTGCGCGAAGAAGGAAGAAGCCATCGCCAAGCAGCACTTTGAGGAAGCCGCCAAGTTCCGGGACACCGAAAAGCAGCTCCGCAACAAGCGCGAGCAGATGATCGAAGCCTGGAAGCGCTCCCGCGAAGAAAAGCAGATCGTCGTGGACGAGGACCAGATGCTCCAGGTCGTCAGCGACTGGACCGGCATCCCCCTCAGCCGCATGGAGGAAAAGGAAAGCCAGAAACTCCTCCACCTCGAAACCGAACTCCAGAAAGTCATCGTCGGCCAGGAAGTCGCCACCCAGGCCATCGCCAAGGCACTCCGCCGCTCCCGCGCGGACCTCAAGGACCCCAAGCGGCCCATCGGCTCCTTCATGTTCCTTGGGCCCACCGGCGTCGGCAAGACCTACCTCGCCAAGATCCTCGCCGAGCAGATGTTCGGCTCCCAGGAGTCCCTCATCCAGATCGACATGTCCGAGTACATGGAGAAATTCTCCGTGTCCCGCCTCATCGGCTCGCCCCCGGGCTACGTCGGTTACGAGGAAGGCGGTCAACTCACCGAGGCCGTCCGCCGCAAGCCCTACGCCGTCATCCTCTTCGACGAAATCGAAAAGGCACACCCCGACGTCGTCCAGCTCCTCCTCCAGGTCCTTGAGGACGGCCGCCTCACCGACAGCCTCGGTCGCACCGTCGACTTCCGCAACACCATCCTCATCATGACCTCGAACGTCGGCGCCGAAGTCCTCCAGCGGAATACCTCCATGGGCTTCGATGTCGGCCTCGACCGCAACCGCGACTACGAGAAGACCAAGGAGCGCATCCTCGACGAGACCCGCCGCGTCTTCAAACCCGAGTTCCTCAACCGCATCAACGAGATCGTCATCTTCCAGCCCCTCACCAAGGAGCACATGCACGCCATCGTGGAGCTGGAACTCGAAAAGGTCTACAAGCGCCTCAAAGGCCAGGGCATGAAGATCGAGGCCACCGAGCCCGCCAAACAGTTCCTCATCGAGAAGGGCTGGGACGAAAAGTACGGCGCCCGCCCGCTCCGCCGTGCCGTCGAGCACCACCTCGAAGACCCGCTCGCCGAGGCCATCCTGCGCGGCGACGTCAAGAAGGGCGAACCCATCACCGTCGTCGTTGAAGGCGATCACCTCGCCTTCCAGCAGCACCAAGCCGTAGCCTAACCATAAACCCGTCGGCCTCTTTGCCGATCAAGCTGTCGCCGGCCCCGTTACAAGCGGGGCCGGTGCTTTTTTTATAGTCACTATTCCTAATCCTGATCAGACACAGCCCCCCAGCAAAACGGGCTTGTCAGCCGCGCTTTCGTTCGCACTCAATCACCCATGGAAAAGACCTTGATCATCTTGAAGCCCGACTGCATGGAGAAAAAACTCCAAGGCGTCGTGCTCGACCGGTTCTTCAAAGCAGGCTTTGACCTCGTAGCCTGCAAGATGATGGCCCTCAGCGAGCCCCTCCTGCGCGAACACTACGCTCACCTCGCGCACGAACCGTTCTTCCCGGGCATCGCCCAATTCATGAGCTCCCGGCCCGTCATCGTCCTCATCCTCCAGGGCGACCAGGCCATCAACCGCGTACGCGACCTCCTCGGCCCCACGGACTCCACCAAAGCCCCCAAAGGCACCATCCGCGGCGACTTGGGCACGGACAAGCAGCGTAACGTCTGCCACGCCTCCGACAGCCCCGAATCGGCCGCCGCCGAAATCCGGCGCTTCTTCAAGCCCGAAGAACTCTACGGCTAGTTTCAAGCCTTGGGCCAGGACGCTCCCACGTGGGGCGCCGCCCAGCAAAAAGGCATCCCGTCCAAGGGATGCCTTTTTGTTTCCGCCGTACGCCCATTCCCCGCACCTCGACGAAGCCTGGGAGCACATTCGGTCCAAGTTGTCGCACCTGTTGGCCCCCTTAAGCCGCGCCGACACGAGGATGGGGGCGTCCATACTGCCAAGCGCCGCTTTCCGAGCCGTGCAGCCGAACAAAACGGTCCAAGCCGTGCGTGGTCCCCACAGCGTCGGCGCACGCGACTCCTTGAAATAGAGCTTCTCTAGAACACTTCTACTTTAAGATGTCGCACCTCCTTGAATCACTTTTCCGCCCGCGCCGACGCGAGGATGGGGCGTTCACGCTCGCCGCAGCGTCGGCGCATGCGACAACTTGAAATGGAACTGCTCTAGATCTCGTAGGAAAATGTCATGCTCCGGTGGATACGCGCCTGCACGCGCGTCCCCGGACGCAGCCCCAGCACGGTTGCGCGCTCGCGCGGCAACTCAGCCTCCACAGTCTGCCCCGTTTCCACGCACCGCAGCGCGGCCCGTGCGAACGGCCCCGCGGCGTGCACCTGCACGACCTCCGCCAGGATAGCACCGGCATCCAGCACCCCATTCGCCTTGGCAAGCTCCACCTCGTGCGGACGCACATAGAGCGGGCCCGACGCGCCCCGCACGCACAGCTTGTTCACGCTCCCCAGGAACTCCGCCACAAACGGCGTCGCAGGCCGGTCGTACACCTCCTGCGGCGTACCCACCTGTTCAATACGCGCGTGATTCATCACCACGACCTCGTCCGCCAATTCCAGCGCCTCTTCCTGGTCGTGCGTCACAAACACCGTCGTCAACTGCACACGGTCGTGGAACGATCGCAGCCACCGCCGTAGCTCTTTCCTCACCTTCGCGTCAAGCGCGCCGAACGGCTCATCGAGCAGCAGCACGCGCGGCTCCACGGCAAGCGCCCGGGCCAACGCCACACGCTGGCGCTGTCCACCTGAAAGCTCCGACGGCAACCGCCCCTCCAGACCGCTCATCTGCACAAGGTCCAGCAATTCCAGGGCACGCCGCCGGATCTCCGCCTCCGCTGGCCGCTGGCGACGCGGGCGCACCCGCAGGCCGAAAGCCACGTTCTCCAGCACGCTCAGGTGCCGGAAAAGCGCGTAGTGCTGGAACACCAGACCCACCTCCCTCTTGCCCGTCGGCACGTCCGAGACATCGCGCCCGTGGAACACCACGCGCCCGCTCCCGGCATCCGGGAATTCCAGCCCCGCCAAAATCCGCAGCAAGGTCGTCTTGCCCGACCCCGACGGCCCCAGCAGCGCCACCAGGCTCCCGGTCTCCACCTTCAGGTCCACACCCTCGAGCGCCGTGTAGTCACCAAACCTCTTCCTAATCCCTGTCGCTTCGATACTCATGGTCTTCCTCCCTCCTTACGCCCGCTAGGCGTCTTCCCGGGCGGCCTGGCACCGCCACTCGATAAAAGTCTTCAGCGCCAGCGTCACCAGCGCCAGCAGCGCCAGCACTGACGCCACCGCGAACGCCGCTACAAAGTTGTACTCGTTATAAAGGATCTCGACATGCAGCGGCATCGTGTTCGTCTCGCCGCGAATGTGCCCCGATACCACCGAAACGGCGCCAAACTCGCCCATTGCCCGCGCGTTGCACAGCACGACCCCGTAGAACAGGCCCCAGCGTATATTCGGCAGCGTCACCCGCCAGAACGTCTGCCAGCCGCTCGCCCCAAGGGACAGCGCCGCATATTCCTCGTCCGCCCCCTGCGCCTGCATCAGCGGGATCAGCTCCCGCGCCACAAACGGGAACGTCACGAACACCGTCGCCAGGACGATCCCCGGCACCGCAAAGATCACCTTCAGGTCATGCTCCGCAAGCCAAGGTCCCAGCCAGCCCTGCGCCCCGAAAATGAGCACGAAAATCAAACCTCCTATCACCGGCGACACCGCGAACGGCAGGTCGATCAGCGTGATCAGGAAGCTCTTTCCCGGAAACTGGAACCGCGCCACCGCCCACGCCGCCGCCACCCCAAACACCGTATTGAGCGGCACGGAGATCGCCGCGACAAGGAGCGTCAGCTTGATCGCCGACACCGCGTCCGGGTCCACCAGCGCCGCCGCGTACAGCCGCACGCCCCCGCGCAGCGCCTCATGGAACACCGCGGCCAGCGGCACCCCCAGAAACAGCGCAAGAAACAGCAACGCCGCCAGCGTCAGGCCAACCCGCACCCAACGTGGCTCCACCAGCGCCCGACGCGCTGGCGCCCTGCCCTTCATCAGACGTGAAACATTCCCGGCCATATGGCTAGAGGCGCGCCCGTCCCCGGGCCCGCTTTTGCAAAAGGTTTATCACAAGCAATAACGCAAACGACACCACGAGCATCACCGCCGCAATCGCCGTCGCGCCCGCGTAGTCAAACTGCTCCAGCTTTGCCACGATCATCAGCGGCGCGATTTCCGTCCGCATCGGCATGTTGCCCGAAATGAAGATCACGGACCCATATTCTCCGACCGCCCGCGCAAAACTCAGTGCAAACCCCGTGAGCAGCGCCGGCAACAGCTGCGGCAAAAGCACCCGCCGGAAAGTCTGCCACCGCGAAGCCCCCAAGTTCGCCGCAGCCTCCTCCACCTCGGGCTCCAGTTCCTCAAGCACCGGCTGCACCGTGCGCACAACAAACGGCATGCCCACGAACGTCAGCGCCACGCCCACACCGATCGGCGTGAACGCCACCTGCACCCCCAGGGGCTCCAGGAATTGCCCGATCCAGCCCGACGGCGCGTACACCTGCGTCAGTGCGATTCCCGCCACCGCCGTTGGCAGCGCGAACGGCAAGTCCACCAGCGCGTCCACCAGTTTGCTGCCCGGAAAGCGGTAGCGCACCAACACCCAGGCCACAAGCAGCCCGAAAACCGTGTTCACCGCAGCCGCACCAAGCGCAGCCCCGAAACTCAGCCGGTAGCTCGCCAGCACACGCGGGGAAAACGCGGCCTCCGCAAACGCCTCCCACCCCATGCCCGAGGTTTTCCAAAAAACCGCAAAAAGCGGGACCAGGACGATCAGCCCCAAATACGCCACCGTGTAGCCCATCGCCAACCCGAAACCGGGCAGCGCACTCCGCGGCCGCTTCCACACGGAAAGAGCTATGTCCAAGGCTTTCATCACAGGTCCCGCTCTGTTCCTACTTCTTGGTATAGATCTGGTCGAACACGCCCCCGTCATTAAAGAAGCGGGTCTGCGCGTTACGCCAGCCACCGAACGCACCATCCACCGTCACGAGCTCCAATTCCGAGAACACGGTCTTGAACTTCGCCAGCACCTTCGCGTCGCTCGGCCGGTAGAAGTGCTTCGCCGCCAGCGCCTGCCCTTCCTCCGTGTAGAGGAATTCGAGGTACGCCTGCGCAACCGCCCGCGAACCACGCTTGTCCACCACCTTGTCCACGACAGCCACAGGCGGCTCCGCCAGAATGCTTAGCGACGGCACCACGATCTCAAACGCGTCCTCGCCAAATTCCTGCCTCACCAGGAACGCCTCGCTTTCCCACGAAATCAGCACGTCCCCCAACTTGCGTTGCACAAACGTCGTCGTCGAACCCCGCGCCCCGGAATCCAGGACCGGCACGTTCGCGAACACCTTCGACACGAACTCCCGGGCCTTCTCCGCGCTCCCGTATTTCGCCTCCGCCCACGCCCAGGCCGCCAGAAAGTTCCAGCGCGCGCCGCCCGACGTCTTCGGGTTCGGCGTGATGACCGACACCCCCGCCTTCACCAAATCCCCCCAGTCGCGGACCTGCTTCGGGTTCCCCTTCCGTACCAGGAACACGATCGTCGACGTGTACGGGCTGCTGTTGTGCGGCAACCGCCCCTGCCAGCCCTGGCCCAGCGACCGCGCTTTTTCGGCGATCACGTCGATGTCGTACCCAAGGGCCAACGTCACCACATCCGCCTCCAAACCATCAATCACCGCGCGCGCCTGCTTGCCGGAGCCCCCGTGCGACATCCGCACGTTCAGTTCCTGGCCCGTCTTGGCCTTCCACTGGCGCGCAAACGCCTCGTTCACGTCCTTATACAGCTCACGCGTCGGGTCATACGACACGTTCAACAATGTCACGCGTTCTTCCGCCTGCGAAGCCGAGACAACCGGAAATACCGCGGACCCTGCAATTACAGCCGCCCCCGCAGCCAACACCTTGATGATCGTCTTCATAACACTTACCTCCTAAAATCCTTGGATGAACGCCCCACGCTACCGCAGACCCAGGCAATCCCACGGCGGCAGCATCCCCAGCGAACTCCCCGCCGCAGCCCCAGCCGCCACCCGGCCCGGCTCCGACACGCACCCACGGGCGCCCGTCTCCGCGCGCACACCCGCTGCGCGGCTCAAGCTCAGCACCTTTACCCAAAACTCTTTCACCTTTGCGTTCATAGACGGCTCGAATTATCGGTTCCAAATATTGTTTACTAAAGCAATAGGGAATTGTGATAAAAAAGGTCGGTCACTCACTCACATTTTCGGCCCCAGCCCCCCCTTCCTGTGCATGTTACCCAAGTTACTAAAGTTTCGACCCGCGCCCGTCAAGCCCCGTTATTCTAGTCCCCCATCCCAAAGGGCCACAATCACCCCCGGGGGCGCCCAAATCAAACGGTTCAATTTTCGCGCTTTTGCCTCCCAAACCCCAATCCGTTAACCTTCCTCGATACCCCCCCCTTTGTGCACGCCTTACCTCCGGTCGCGCCCAAAGGACCTAACTGCTAGCCCCATGCGTTTACTCCTTCGTCTCCTTGCCTCCCTGTGTCTCGCCCTCTGCCTCGGCACCACGGCCAAGGCTGAAATCTACGACTTCACGGCCTCGGGCTTCATCAACGGTGGCATGACCGTAGGCCTGCACGACTACACGTTCTCGTGCCGCATCTTCATCCCCGAAGGCCTTACCCAGGTCAAAGGCGTCCTGCTCATGAGCAACGGTACCGGCGAAGACACCCGCGCGGTCGTTTGCTACCCTTTCTACCAGGAGTTTTGCCGCGCCAATGAGTTCGCGATCATCGGCACGAACTCCGTCAACATCAGAAACAGCTATAACAGCGGCGAAGGCACCGCTTACAACCTCAACCAAGTGCTCACCGCCGCCGCGGCCGCCTCCGGCCGTGCGAACCTCATTAACGCGCCCCTGCTGCTCACCGGCATGTCCATGGGAGGCTACAGCTCCTCCGATATCGCAATGGACATTCCCACCCGCATCCTCGGCTTCGTCGCTCACAAGGGAACGACAGCACTCTGGTCCGCCGCTTCGACCAACCTCAAAGAAGTCCCCGGCATCATCGTACCCGGCGAACGCGACTCCGTCGTCGACCCCAACGAGATGAACACCGCGTACCTTGCGTGGCGCACTTACGGCGCCCCCCGCACCGCCCTCGCCGTCGCGTGGAACGAGGACCACGACATGGGCAAAACCATCGGCATCGATTTCGGCCTCGCCTCAATGACCGAGATGTTCAAGGTGCGCCACCCCGGCGGCTACCCCTCCACCACGCCCAACACCCCCCTTACCCTTACCTCCGTTCCCCTTGCAAACGGCTGGCTCGCCCAACGCCCTGAATTTGCCAACGCCTCGGACGTCCTCGTGCCCACCGTCCGCCCCACCTGGCCGCAAATCGCCGCTTACTCGAGCTACTCCGGCGGCGGCACCCAGCCCTCCTGGCTCCTCAACGAGCACGCAGCCCTGATCTACCGCGCGTTCCTCAACACGAGTTCCTCCTACGTTGACCGCCGCGAAGCCCCCCGCAACAACCACCTCCAGATCGAGTCTCCCGCCCGCTTCCAGCGCTTCCACCCCGGTGAGCCCGTCAAAGTCATCGTCGATCCCCGCGACTGGAACAACGTCACGCAGGTCAGCCTCCTGCTCGACGGCGTCTCCCAAGGCACACGCACAGACGGTGACTGGCGCTGGACGCTGACCAACGTTTCCACGGGCTATCACACCCTCGTAGCCGTCGCCACCGACGCTTCCGGCAACAGCGAGTCCACCCTCCTCTCCTTCAGCGTCATCCCCGAACCCACCACCTTCGCCACCTGGACCGGCGGGGCTGGCACCACCAACGTCGGCACCGCCGCGAACTGGGCGAGCAACACCGTACCGTCCGACTCCGTTTACACCACCGCGAAATTCGACGGCGCCGCAGCCAATAACGTTTACTCCATCTCCAACAGCAGCCTCTCCGTAAATCCCGATTACCACGGCGTCCGCTTCCAAAGCGCACCCGGCGCCAACGGCTTCACCTTCACCGGCTGGCGCCGCATGCGCATCGGCTATGCCGGCATCCGCAACGACGACGACAGCACACAGACATTCTCCCCCGGCGAAATCTGGCTCGACGCCGCCCAGACATGGCATGCCGCCGCGGGCGACATTAACGTCACCTGCAACCTCCGCCTCGGTTCCACGAGCGAAAGTGGCCGTCCCTCCTACGCAACCTTCTCCGACCTTACCCTCCGCGCCGATTCCGGCCGCACCCTCACCCTCGGCGGCATCGTCTCGAACTACGGAAACCTCATAAAGGAAGGAGCGGGAACGGCCCTGCTCAACGGCGCCAACACCTTTGGCGACAGCGCGAACTACTGGGAACCCGCGCTCAACGAGACCCTCCGCGTCCAGGAAGGCACCCTCCGCGTCGGCACCTCCGGCACCCTCGGGGCCACCACGAACCGTGTCTATGTCGCGCCAGGGGCCACGCTCGACCTCAACGGCACCGCGCAGACGGTCGCCTACATCAACGGCGGCGGCACCATCGCGCTCGGTACAGGCGGCAAGCTCACGCTCAACAACACCTTTTCCTACACCAATCTCGGCAACATGAGCACCACGCTCGACTACCGCGGCAGCCTCACCGGCGGCACCAGCGGGAATGACGCACTCGTCCTCAACAACCTCTCCAGCACCCGCACCCTCAAGCTCTCCGGCACAAGCACCTTCTCCGGCCTTACCCGGCTCTCCGCCGGCTACCTCTACGTCGCCTCCAACGACGCCCTCGGCGCAACCGGCACCGGCAACGAAACCGTCACCTCCGCCAGCACCCGCGTGTACGTCTCCGGCACCGGCCTTACCGTGCCCGAGGACCTCACGTTCAACAATGCCTCCAACGAGATCCCCCTCTGGAATGACGCCAGCTCCACCGGTACAAACACACTCAGCGGAAAAATTTCCGTCGCAACTTCGGCTTCCGGCGGCTCCAACATCGACTCGCGCCTCCTCAACAACGCCCCGTCCAGCACCCTCCGCCTTTCCGGCACCCTGACGGGCCAGGAGAACACCGGCTCAGCCCGCCTCATGCTCGAAGGCGTCGACACCGCCACCGTCGACGTCACCGGCCTCATCATCAACCCCACGGGCGGTGCCACCACCAGCCTCTACCTGCGCCGCTATCCCAGCGCCACGGGCAACCCCACCTTCCGCCTCGCCAACCAAAATACCTTCACCGGTGGCGTAACGTTCATGAACGGGCGCCTCCTCATCGCGACCGACGCCCCGAGCGGTGCCGCCGGCGCCCTCGGAAACAGTACCGGGTCCGTCACCCTCGGCACCAGTTGGGGCACCAGCGCGAGCGACGACATTACGCTCGTCACCGAAGGCGCGGTATCGGTTGGCCGCGCGCTGTTGGCAAATAACTACAACACCTCGGGAAACATCACCCTTGGCGGGTCCACCGCCCACAGTTCGAGCTTCACCGGCACCATCACCATCGGCGGAAGCCGTGACCTGCGCCTCACCGCAGCCACCGGCGGCAGTGTTGATATCTCAGGCCGCATCGACGACAGCACAAACACCGCCACCCTTACGAAGGTCGGCGCGGGCACCGTCAGCCTCAGCCGCGCAACCGGCAACACGTACGACGGGGCCACGACCGTCAGCGAAGGCACCCTGCTCGCCTCAAACACCAGTGGCTCCGCCACGGGCACAGGCGCGGTCACCGTTGCTGCGTCCGCGCGCCTCGGCGGCACCGGCATCATCTCCGGCAACGTCACGCTCCAGAACAACGCCCGCCTCGCCTTCGACGCGACCACGGCACCGGGCAGCCACGACAAGCTCGAGCTCTCCGGCAGCCTCACCTTCGGCACCGACTGCGTCGTTGACATTGGCACCCAGCCCTGGGGCACGCCCGCCACCGGCACCTATACGCTGCTCACCGCGGGCTCCATCAGCGGCACCGCCCCGACCGTAAGCCTGCCCTCGGGCTGGTCCGGCTCCACCAGCATCTCCGGCAACAACCTCCTCCTCACCGTAACCGCCCTCCCCGCCACGCCCACCCAGCCCACCGACCTCACCAGCAACGCCGTTGGCCAGACCACTGCCAGCCTGCGCTGGACCGACCTCGCTTCAGGCGAAACCGGCTACGTGGTCGAACGCAGTACCACCAGCGGGTCCGGCTTCACCCGCATTGCCACCCTCGCCGCAAACAGCACCTCTTACGACGACACCAGCCTTACCCAGGCCACCACCTACTATTACCGCGTCTACGCCTACAACACCGGCGGGCCCTCCACCCTCACACCCGAGCTCGCCGTCACGACCCTCCAGCCTCCCCCGTCCGCACCCAGCGCGCTCTCCGCGACGCCCTTCTCCGCGACGCGAATCGACCTTTCCTGGACGGACAACGCCTCCAATGAGTCCGGCTACCGCATTGAACGCAGCACCACCAGTGGCTCCGGTTTCAGCCAGGTAGGCACCGCTGCGGCCGACGCCACCAGCTTCAGCGACACCGGCCTCTCCGGCGAAACCACCTACTACTACCGCGTCTACGCCTATAACACCGGCGGCAACTCCGCCTACACCGCCGAAGCCTCCGCCGCCACCCACTCGGCCAACCTCCCCGAGCCTCCCACCGGACTCGTGGCGTCCACCATCTCTGCCACACAAATCAACCTGACCTGGACGGACATCGCCACAAATGAAGCCTCCTACAAGGTCGAACGCAGCACCACCAGCGGCTCCGGCTTCGCCGAAATTGCGTCGCTCGCCGCAAACAGCACCTCCCACAGCGACACCTCGGCCGCCGCCGCCACGACCTATTACTACCGCGTCCGCGCGCAGAACGTGAACGGCTACTCCGCTTACACCCCCGAAGCCTCCGCAACAACCCTTGGCACAACCTCCCGCACCTGGGACGGCCAGACCGACGGCACCTGGGCCACCGCAGCCAACTGGGACGGCGACACCACCATCCCAGCCTTCGGCGACAACGTCTCCTTCCCCGACGTCACCAACCAGACCATCACGCTCGGCGCGAACCGCACCGTCGGCACCCTCACCTTCAACGCCGCCGACGCCTACACGATCAACTCGGGCGCCAACCTTACCGTGAACGGCACGCTCGCCAATCAGGGAGCCGGCAGCCTGACCGTCAACGCCCCCCTCATCCTGGGCTCAAACAACACGGTCTCCGCCAGCGGCAACGGCATCATCACGCTCGCCGGCGCACTGACCGCATATAATCCCACGTTCTCGGCCGCCACCACCACGCCTACCCTCAACATCAACGGCAACAACCTCTCCACCCTCACCGGCCGCATCACCATTGACGGCGTCAAAACCTCCTTCGCAGCCAACGCCTTCCCAGACGGCACCAGCTTCCTGCTCACCCGAACCTCCGGCACCGGCCAACCCCAGCTCGGAGCCAGCGGCAGCAGGAACGTGGGCGCGATCGACCTCGGCAGCGTCAATGTCTCGCGCTGGATCTACGCCAGCAACGCCACCCTCACGCTCAACGGCGTCATCAGCAACGGCAATGCCTCCTCGAACGTCGAGTTCGTCGGGTTCAACGCCGCCACGGTCATCAGTATCCGCGAAGCAAATACGTTCGTCGCCTCCCTCGTCCGCATCAATGCCGACGCCAACGGCAGCCGCTTCCTGCTCGGCAACAGCGCCGCCCTCGGCGCCAGCGCGAACCCCGTCCGGCTCGGCTGGAGCACCAGCGAGGACCGCCAGACCATCATCCTCACCGACGGCGCCGTCACCATCCCCCAGTCGATAACCGTCCAGCACGCCAACTTCGACAACGGCGGCACCGGCGTTTCCCGACCCGTCCTGGGCGGCACCGGCGCTTACGCCTCCACATTCTCCGGGGCGCTTTCCCTCGACCACGGCACGGTGACCGGCACGCCCACCCTTGTGCTGCGCCAGGAAAACAGCAACGGCACCGTGACTTTCTCGGGCGTCATCTCCGTCGCTTCGGGCGACACCTGGGCCATCCTCAAAGACGGCTCGGGCACCGTCGCCCTCTCCGGCGCGAATACCTACAACGGCGGAACGACCGTCTCCGCGGGCACGCTGCTCGTGAACAACACCAGCGGCTCAGGCACCGGCACAGGCGCCGTCACGGTCGCCGCTTCCGCCCGTCTCGGCGGCACCGGCACGATCTCCGGCGCCGTCACGCTTCAGGACAGCGCACGCCTCGCCCTGACGCTCTCCACCGTCGCCGCCAGCCACGACCGCCTCGACATTTCCGGCTCACTCGCCCTCGGCAGCAGCACAACGGTGGACATCGCCACCAACGGCAGCAGCGTGGCCACTGGCACCTACACCCTGCTCCGCGCCGCGGGCGGCATAACCGGCACGCTCCCCGCGCTCAGCCTGCCCACCGGCTACACCGGAACGCTCGAAATCAGCGGGAACGACCTCCTCCTCAACCTCACCGCCGTCCCCGTCAGCTTCTCCAGTTGGGCTGCTTCCTATGGGCTCTCGGACCAGTCCGCCACCGTCACCGCAGACCCCGACGCCGACGGCCTTTCCAACCTCCTCGAATACGCCTTCAACACCAACCCGACGTCCGCCGCCTCCGCGCAGCGCCCCACCTCCGCAAACGCGAGCGGACGCCTCCAGACCGTCTTCACCCGCGACACCCAAGCCTCCGACCTCACCTACACCGTCGAAGCGTCCTCCGACGCCGTGACCTGGACAGCCGTCGCTTCGGGCGTTGGCGGGGCCAGCCTTACAGGTTCCGCATTCTCAATAAGCGAAACCGGAACCGGCCGCTACCGCAGCGTCACCGTCGTTGACTCCACGGAAATGGCCGCAGGCACCCCGCGCTTCCTGCGCGTCCGCGTCACCGGACCGTAGGTGCGGCCACATGGACCGGAAACGGGCGTAGTCCCTGGGCAACTCGCGGGGCTGCCCGGCCCGATCTCCGCGCCCTCACATGCCGGGCAAAACCCTGCCAGCAGGCCTACTCCTGCTCCGCGGGAGCCTCCGCCACTTCGCGCGCATACACCCAGATTCCCGGCTGCCGCGCACCGCCCTTCCCCAGCCGCTTCAGGAAAACCAGCCCCGCGCACGCGGGAGGCTCCAGCTCACCCGGCGCCTCCACGAGCAAGCGGCTCTCCGCACCCGCAGCCAGCCAGCGCGCCGCACGCGCCACGACGTCCGCCGCCCGCTCCTCAAGCAAGACATACGGCGGATCGCAAAAAACGAGATCGAACAACGCGGAACCGGGCTCCGCCTCCCACGAAAGCGCATCCCCCGCTACAAGCCGCGCCGGAAGCGCACCCAACCCCAGCCCCAGCGCGCGCTCCACGCCCACCGCATTCTCTTTCCACGCCGCCTGCGCACCCCGCGCCTTCTCCACCGCGACAAGGGAAGCAGCACCCCGACTCAAAGCCTCCAGCCCATACGAGCCCGTTCCCGCAAACAGGTCCAGCACCCGCGCGTCCGGCACCCGCGCCGCAAGCGATGAAAACACCGCCTCACGCATATAGTCCGTGGCCGGCCGAACCTCGCCACCCTTTGTCGGGCACCGAAGCATTATTCCCCTGGCCCTGCCACCCGTGATGCGCATGGCCACAACGTTACCGCACACCCACCCCAAATCAAGCCACCACCCACCGCCTGTCACGGGCTCAATGGGGGGCATGGGAAATGGCGGCTTGCGCCCGCGCCCAAAATAGGCATTATGGTGCGCTTCAGTTGGACGTGCGCTCATGGTTTCTTGTGATCCGAAGCGTTCGACGCCTTCGGCAGTCTTGCGATGAGAAGACCGTTTTGAAGTCAGCCTCACTCATCGAAGACACAGAATGCGGTCCACGGTCAGACAGACCTCTACAGGACCGCTGAAGGGCAGGCCTCTCCGCCTCCCCACGAAAGATACTATGGAAAGTACGACTAGCTTCGCTTTGCTCAATTTGGCAGAGCCCATTCAGCGCGCCCTCGCGGAAAAGTGCTACATCACGCCCTCGCCCATTCAGGCCCAGGCGATCCCGCACCTGCTTAACGGCCGCGACCTCCTCGGCTGCGCACAGACCGGCACCGGCAAAACCGCCGCCTTCGCGCTCCCCATCCTCCACAGGCTCGCCACGCAGCCCCGCAACCCGGCTCCCCGCCGCCCGCGCGCGCTCGTCCTCACGCCCACCCGCGAGCTCGCTGTCCAGATCAGCGACAGCTTCACCTCCTACGGCAAGCACCTTTCGCTTCGCCACACCGTCATCTTCGGCGGCGTCGGCCAGAACCCGCAGGTCCAGAGCCTCAAGCGCGGCGCGCACATCCTCGTCGCCACGCCCGGCCGCCTGCTCGACCTCGAAGGCCAAGGCGCCGTGGACCTCCGCGACATCGAGATCCTCGTTCTGGACGAGGCCGACCGGATGCTCGACATGGGCTTCATCCACGACGTGAAGCGCATCCTCAAGAAGCTTCCCCAAGAGCGCCAGTCGCTCCTCTTCTCGGCCACCATGCCCGGCCAAATCCAGGCGCTCGCCTCGTCCCTCCTGCGCGACCCCGTCCGTGTCGAAGTTGACCCCGTCTGCTCGACCGTCGACCGCATAGACCAGAGTGTCTGCCACGTTGCGAAGGAAGAGAAAGCCCGCCTTCTCATGGGCGTCCTCAACCACCACGCCGAGGGCCTCGTGCTCGTCTTCGCGCGCACCAAGCATGGCTCCAACCGCCTTGCGACACACCTCACCAAGCTCGGCGTCCCGGCGGAGGCCATCAACGGCAACAAGTCCCAATCCGCCCGCCAACGCGCGCTCGAGTCCTTCCGCACCGGCGCCACCCGCGTCCTCGTCGCCACCGACGTTGCCGCCCGTGGCATCGACGTGAAAGGCATCTCCCTCGTCGTGAATTTCGACCTGCCGAACGAGCCCGAAAGCTACGTGCACCGCATCGGCCGCACCGCGCGCGCCGGCGCCGACGGCATCGCCGTCTCCTTCTGCGACCGCACCGAACGCTCGTACCTCCGGGACATCGAGCGCCTCATCCGCAAGCGCATCCCCGAGTCCGAACTCTACGACCTCGCGGAAGCACCGACGAACCCCATCTTTGCGCCCGCCGAGCCTCAAGCTCCGGCACAGGCCCAACACCAGCCCTCGGCCAACGGCCGCCATCGCCACGGCCATGCGCCGCGCCGCAGCCCGCACCGGCATGAGCCTCCCCGTGCGCGCCACCACGGCCACCATGGCCAGCGCCATGCCCCCGCCCAGCCCACGTCCCAAGGGCAAGCGGAATCCGAGTCCCGCACCGGCGTTGCCCAGCGCGGCCCGAAGCCGCAGCACCGCAAGGCCTCCGCGCTTGGCCGCGGCTGGCGTGCGATGCGCCGCCTCATGTCCCGCTAAAGCGTTTCTATTTCAAGTTGTCGCGCTGTTCACTTCATTCCATTACTTGCGCCGATGCGAGGATAGGGCGTCCACGCTCGCCGCAGCGTCGGCACATGCGACAACTTAAGGTAGAAGTGCTCTAAATCCAGAGCGCACTCACACACCTGCGAAGGCGCGGCGGCATCAAAGCCCCGCGCCTTTTTCTTTGCCCACGCCGCACGCTCAATAGCCGATGCCAGCGTAGCGGCTGGATTCGCCGTTCAGCCGGAAAAAATCGGCCCATGCCGCGCGCCCAGAATCCGCGGCCAGCGTAGCGGCAAAACTCAGCCGTTCAGCCGGAAAAAATCGGCCCACGCCGCGCGTGGCAGAAACGCACAGGGCGCGAATGACCTGCGGACAAACCGCAACAGCCTCTCGCGCCCTGAACGGGAACCGCCTGTCGTGGCAGTCCTAGACCTTGTAGCTCTGCAGGATCTTGATGTAGTAGCCGCGCTCGAACGCCGCCGGATCCGGGCAGTGAATGTAGCTCATGCTCCCCTTCATCTGCGTCACCGACTCGTATTCGTGCTCGGTCATCCAGTTTTCCAGACCGTGGCGCATCGTCTTGATGTACTCCGGCCCACGCTGCAGCAACGCCGACACCATCTGCACGGCATCCGCGCCCGCCATGATCGCCTGCACCGCGCCATCCACCGTATGCACGCCGCCCGTCACCGCCAGGCTGCACGGCAAACGCCCATGCAGCACGGCCAGACCGCGCAGCCGCAGCCCAAGCTCCGACGGCGTCGACAGCTCAAGCTTCGGATAAGCCTCAAGGTTTTCGACGTCGATGCACGGCTGGTAGAACCGGCTGAACAGCACGAGGCCGTCCGCGCCCGCGTCCACAAGCCGCTTCGCAAACGCCGGCATCGACGTAAACAGCGGAGCGATCTTGGCCGCGATCGGGATGGACACCGCCTGGCGCACCATGCGGACCACCTTCAGCACGTTTTCCTCGATCTGCGCAGCCGTCTCCTCGAAGTCCACCGGGCGGAAGTAGATCTTCAGCTCCAGGGCGTCCGCCCCGGCCTGCTGGATCAATTTCGCGTATTCCACCCACGTGCCCTCGTTGATCCCGTTCAGCGACGCAATCACCGGGCAGCTCGCGATCTCCTTGATCTTGCGGATCTGCTCCAAGTACTGGTCCGGGCCCAACGCAAAATCCCCGCTGTGCGGGAAGTACGACGTCGCTTCCGCAAACGAGTGCTCATGCCGCTCGATGTGAGCCTCCACCGCCTGCTGGTGGTGGATGATCTGCTCCTCGAACAGTGAGTGCATGACGATCGCCGCAGCACCCGCGTCCTCAAGACGGCGCACGAGGTCGAGACGGTCGACAAGGGGTGACGCACCCGCAACGAACGGGTGCGCCAGATTCAGACCCAGATACTTGGTTTTGAGGTCCATGGGTAGGTCTTTCTTCGCGTTACGCCTTAGTCGGCGTGGTCGGAGCCGGAGCCACCGGAGCCGCCGCCCCGTTCGTGCCCGCCGCGGCAGGCGCCTGTGCGCCTTCCTGCGGACGTCCCGGGATGTTCGCGAGGCCCTGGTAGTGCGAGAAACGCTCCGTCACGAACCGCTGCGCCATTTCCGAGAGCATATGCGCCCGGTCAGGCTGCGAGCCCGCGAGCATGCGGAAGCGCGCCTCGTTCTCCAGATACTTCGAAAGTGGCACCTTCGGCGCGGCGCAATCCAGCTTCAGCGCGGGCTGGCCCGCCTCGAAGCGGCGCGGGTCGAACCGGTAGAGCGGCCAGTAGCCCGTGTTCACCGCGAGCTTCTGCTGTTCCAGACCGCAATTCAGGTTGTAACCGTGCGCGATGCAGTGCGAGTAGGCGATGACGAGCGACGGACCCGGATAAGCATCCGCTTCCATCAGCGCCTGCACCGTATGGCTGTCCTTCGCCCCCAGCGCCACGCACGCCACATACACGTGCCCGTAACCCATGGCGATCTGCCCAAGGTCCTTCTTCGGCACGCTCTTGCCACCCGCCGCAAACTTCGCCACCGCCGCGATCGGCGTGGACTTCGACTGCTGGCCACCCGTGTTCGAATACACTTCCGTGTCGAGCACCAGGATGTTGATCTTGCGCCCCGTAGCGATCACGTGGTCCAGACCGCCGAAGCCAATGTCGTAGGCCCAGCCGTCGCCACCCACCACCCAGACGGACTTCTGGACGAGATAGTCGGCGAGCTCGTTGAGCATCACGCTCTCGTCGCCCTTGATCGACTTCAGCGCCTCGCGCAGGTCGGCCACACGGGCGCGCTGCATCGCGATGCCCGCCTCCGAAGCCTGATCGGCCTCCAGCAGCCCGCGCACGCGGTCCTCGCCGAGCTGGGCGGCAAAGCGGCGCAGAAGCTCCTTCGCCATCCCCGCCTTCTTGTCCACCGCGAGACGCAGCCCGAAGCCGAATTCCGCGTTGTCCTCAAACAGCGAGTTTGCCCACGCCGGGCCGCGACCGTTCGCGTCCACCGTGTAAGGCGTTGTCGGCAGATTGCCGCCGTAAATGGACGAGCACCCCGTCGCGTTGGCGATCAGCAGGCGGTCACCAAAGAGCTGGCTCAGCAGCTTGATGTAAGGCGTTTCGCCGCAGCCCGCGCACGCGCCCGAGAACTCGAACAGCGGCTCGCGCATCTGCGTCATCTTCACCTCGTCGCCAAGCTTCGTGCGGTCCGGGTTCGGCAGGTCCAGGAAGAACTTCCAGTTCTTGCGCTCGCGCTCCTGGATCGGCGCCACGGGCACCATGTCCAGCGCCTTGTGCCGCGGGTTCGTCTTGTCCTTCGCCGGGCACACCGCCACGCAAAGCTGGCAACCCGTGCAATCGTCCGGGGAAACCTGGATCGTGAACTTCTGGCCCGGCCATTCCCGCGCCTTGAAGTCCACCGCCGCAAAACCTTCCGGAGCATCCTTCACAGCCTCGGACGGGAAGAACTTCGAGCGGATCGCCGCGTGCGGGCACACCAGCGCGCACTTCGCGCACTGGATGCAGATCGACGCATCCCACGTCGGAATCTCCAGCGCCACGCCGCGCTTCTCCCAACGGCTCGTCGCCGTCGGCCACGTCCCGTCGATCGGGAACGCGCTCACCGGCAGCAGGTCGCCCTTGCCCGCCATCATAACCGACGTCACACGCTGCACGAAGTCCGGAGCCTCCGCAGGCACCACCGGCGGGCGCCCAACCTTGGCCGTCACGGCCGCGGGCACCTTCACCTCATACAGGTGGCTGATCGTCGTGTCCACAGCCTCAAAGTTCTTCTGGACGACCGCTTCACCCTTCTTGCTGTAAGTCTTTTTGATCGCCTTCTTGATGTTCGCGATCGCCTCGTCACGCGGCAGGATGCCCGAAATCGCAAAGAAGCACGTCTGCATGATCGTGTTGATGCGACCACCCATGCCCGTGTCCTTCGCCACCTTGTAGGCGTCGATCGTGTAGAAGCGCAGCTTGCGCTCAATGATCGACTCCTGCACCTCGCGCGGCATCTGTTCCCAGACCTTGTCCGGACCATACACGGAGTTCAGCAGGAACACCGCACCAGGCGCCGCATACGACAGCACATCATACTGCTGGAGGAACTGCGCCTGGTGGCAGCCGACAAACTGTGCGCTCTGGATCAGGTACGGCGCCTCAATCGGCTCCGGACCAAAACGCAGGTGCGAGACCGTCATCGCGCCCGACTTCTTCGAGTCATACACGAAGTACGCCTGCGCGTAGTTGTCCGTCTCGTCGCCAATGATCTTGATCGTGTTCTTGTTCGCGCCAACCGTGCCGTCGGAACCCAGACCGAAGAACACCGCGCGGAAAACGCTCTGGGGCTCCAGGTCGAAGCTCGCGTCATACGGCAGCGACAGGTGCGTCACGTCGTCCACAATGCCCACCGTGAAGCGGGAGTGCGGACGCGAGTCCGCCAGATCGTCGAAGATCGCCTTCACCATCGCCGGCGTGAACTCCTTCGAGCCCAGACCGTAGCGCCCGCCCGTGATGCGCGGGTTGAACGTTTCCGGCAGCAAGCCCTCCACCTTCGCATCCGCGATCGCCGTCACCACATCCTGGTAAAGCGGCTCGCCCAGGGCGCCCGGCTCCTTCGTGCGGTCCAGCACCGCGATGCGCTTCACCGAACGCGGCAGCACCGAAATGAAATCCTTAAGCGAGAACGGACGGAACAGGCGCACCTTCAGCACGCCCACCTTCGCGCCCTGCGCGTTCAGCCACGCGGCCGCCTGCGTGCACGTCTCCGCGCCGCTGCCCATGACCACGAGCACGCGGTCCGCCGCAGGGTTGCCCACGTATTCAAAAAGCTTGTACGACCGGCCCGTCACCTTCGCGAACTGGTCCATCGTCGCCTGCACGATCCCCGGCGTCGCGTCATAGTAGCCATTGGCCGCCTCGCGCGCCTGGAAGAACACGTCCGGGTTCTGCGCCGTGCCCCGGATCATCGGGCTGTCCGGCGTGAGCCCACGCGCACGGTGCTCATTCACCAGCTTCTCATCCACCATCGCCCGCAGGTCCGCATCCGTCAGCGGCGTGATCGTGTTGATCTCGTGCGACGTCCGGAACCCGTCAAAAAAGTGAAGGAACGGCACCCGCGACTTCAGCGTCGCCGCGTGCGCGATGCACGCAAGGTCCTGCGCTTCCTGCACCGTGTTCGACGCCAGCATCGCAAAACCCGTCTGCCGGCAAGCCATCACGTCCGAGTGATCGCCAAAAATCGAAAGCGCGTGCGTCGCCAGACTGCGCGCCGTCACATGCATCGCGAACGCGGTCAACTCACCCGCGATCTTGTACATGTTCGGGATCATCAGCAGCAGACCCTGCGAAGCCGTGAACGTCGTCGTCAGCGTGCCGCCCGTCAGTGCGCCGTGGACCGCTCCCGCCACGCCCGCCTCGGACTGCAACTGCACCACTTCCGGCACCGTCTTCCACAGGTTCGGCTTGCCCGCCGACGCCCATTCATCGCTAAACTCCGCCATCGGGGACGAAGGCGTGATCGGGTAGATCGCGATGTTTTCACTCAGCCGGTACGCCACCGAGGCTACGGCCTCGTTCGCGTCAACAATGGAGCGGGAACTGTTTTTCATGCTGGCAAAAGATAAGGCAGGCTAAAAATCGAAGCCTCGGGGTCAAGACGTTCTTATGTCACCCGTTTCGCGCCCACACATAACGCACGCCTTAACAAACACTTGCATAATACGTTTGAAAGCCGGACGTGGAATTTGATCCTCGATTCCCCCCTGAAGGATTCTAATATACGCAAACAGAAACCCTTATGTAGGGCAAAATCCCCCTTCTTCCCAAATCAGCCAGGCGCAAGACCGCACGCAGCGGACACGCCGCCCGCCCCCCTGCGCACCCACCCCCGCCAAACACAAACATC
>CAZQIE010000045.1:0-24347 GCA_964593675.1 uncultured Opitutales bacterium | reverse complement strand
TGAGGATGGGGCGCTCACGCTCGCCGCAGCGTCGGCGCACAAACGGCATCCCGATAAATGCGCCCAAAGTGCCCGTGCAGCCCAAAGAATCGGCCCACGCCGTGCGTGGAACCCGCGAGCCAGCGAAGCGACAAATCGAAGCCCGTGCAGCTCAACGAATCGGCCCACGCTGTGCGTGGTTACTCGATGTTTTGGATCTGCTCGCGCACCCGCTCCAACTCGTTCTTCGCCTCGATCACCCGCTTTGTGATCTCCAGATTGTTCGCCTTCGACCCAATCGTATTGAACTCGCGGTGGATCTCCTGACA
This sequence comes from uncultured Opitutales bacterium, assembly GCA_964593675.1. Classification (GTDB taxonomy): domain Bacteria; phylum Verrucomicrobiota; class Verrucomicrobiia; order Opitutales; family CAZQIE01; genus CAZQIE01. The sequence goes on along the minus strand of CAZQIE010000045.1, from coordinate 24,039 downwards.
CAGGAAGTCCATCTTCCGGCCAACCGACCCCTTCTCCGACACCGTTTGGCGGAACTGCTCCAAGTGGCTCTCCAACCGCGTAAGCTCCTCCGCCACATCGCAGCGATCCGCGAACAGCGCCACCTCACGCAGCACACGCTCGTCTGAAAGGTCAATCTGCAGCTCCGCCTGCCGCAGCCGCTGCAGCAGCAACTCCCGGTACCGTGGCACCGTGCCCGAGCTCTGCGCACGAATCTCCACCACAAGTTTCCCAAGAAAATCCAGCCGCGAAACCGTGTCCCGCCCCAGCGCCGCGCCCTCCTCGGCACGCATCGCCGCAAGCTGACCCAGCGCCTCGGAAAGGGCGCCCTGCACCACCGGCCACGCATCGTCCCAGCCCGGCAGCCCACCCGTAGCACCCATTGCCGAAACAATCTCCAGCAACAGCCGCGCATCCGGCTGGAACGGCACCCCGTTCAGCTTCGCCAGCGCCTCCAGACGCTTCAGCACCTCGCTCACCGCAGCGTCATCCCAGGCCACCCCCGCCGTCGCGTGCGGGTTTTTCACTGAAACCAGCACATTCACCTTCCCGCGCTGCACCACCTCCCGCACCGCGTCCGTCGCCGCACGGTCCATGCCCTGCCACTCACGCGGCAACGACGTCGTGATCTCCAGGCTCTTCCGGTTTACGGACGACGCCTCCACCGTGATCTCCCAGTTCTCGTGCCGGGCGGTCCCCCGCCCATAGCCTGTCATCGAATTCATTTGCGCTCTCCCTCGCCGTTGTTGCCGTCGTTCCCGCTACCCATGCGCCCTAGAGCTTGTCGCCAAGCACCCGCGCCACCTCCTGCACGTCCTTGTCCCCGCGGCCCGACAAGTTCACCAGAAGGATCTCGTCCTTGCGCATCTGCGGCGCCCGCCGCACCGCATACGCCACCGCATGCGTGGACTCCAGCGCCGGAATGATCCCCTACGTCCGCGACAGCAGCTTGAACGCCTCAAGCACCTCCGCGTCCGTCGCATAACCGAACAGTACCCGACCCTGGTCGCGGTAATACGCGTGCTCCGGCCCCACCGCCGCATAATCCAGCCCCGCGGACACCGAGTGCGTCAGGTCGATCTGCCCATCCCCCGTCTGCAAAATCCACGTCTTGCAACCCTGCAGCACACCCACCTTGCCACCCGCGAAGCGCGCCGCGTGCTCGCCCGGCTTGATACCGCGCCCACCGGCCTCCACGCCCACGAGCCGCACCGCAGGCTCATCCAAATACTCGAAAAACGCACCGATCGCGTTGCTGCCTCCACCCACGCACGCCACCACCTCGTCCGGCAGCCGCTTTTCCGCCTCCTGAAGCTGCTTGCGCGACTCCTGGCTGATCACCCGGTGGAAATCACGCACCATCATCGGATACGGGTGAGAACCATACGCTGTGCCGAGGATGTAATGCGTCGTGCGAATGTTCGAAACCCAGTCCCGCATCGCCTCATTCACCGCCTCCTTCAACGTCTTCTGCCCCGCGTCCACACCGCGCACCTCCGCCCCCATCAGCCGCATCCGGTACACATTCAGCGCCTGACGCCGCATGTCCTCCGAACCCATGTAAATCACGCACTCAAAACCGAACCGCGCCGCCGCCGCCGCCGTCGCCGTCCCGTGCTGCCCCGCGCCCGTCTCCGCGATCACGCGCTTCTTCCCAAGCCGCCGCGCCATCAGGATCTGCCCGAGCACATTGTTGATCTTGTGGGCCCCCGTATGGAGCATGTCCTCGCGCTTCAGGTAAATCTTCGCGCCCCCCAGATGCCTCGTCAGGTTCTCCGCAAAGTAGAGGCTCGTCGGGCGCCCCGCATACTTGCACAGCAAGTCCGAAAACTCCCGCTGGAACTCCGGGTCCCTCCGCGCCTGCTCATACGACTCCGCAAGCTCCAGCAGCGGCGTCATCAGCGTCTCAGGCACAAACATGCCCCCGTAAGGGCCGAAATGCCCCGCCTTGTCGGGCAGGGAAAAGCGATCTTGGCGTTCAACGGCAGCCGGCATGGTCGGAAAAAAGGAAAGACTCGGACGCGCGCCCTGGACCGCCCCTCCGGCTCAGCCCGGAAACCACGGTTCACGGCAAGTGAAGCCCGCGAGCGTAGACACCTTCCCCACCGGGATCAATTGTGCTTTACGGCAATCAGCGTAAAGTCATCCGCCGGCCGCAGCGTACCCGCAAACCGCTCCACACTCGTCAAAATGCCCTGGTTGATCTCCCGGGCCGGACGCTCCCGCAGGTTCTTCACCACCTCAGCAAGCCGCGCCGACGAAAACTCCGTTCCCTCCTCGTTCACCGTCTCCGTAACGCCGTCCGTATACAGCACGAAAATATCCCCCGGAACGAACGGCACCGTCTTGTCCGCAATAATCACATCGAACAACTCCCCCGGCACCATCCCCAGCGCCATCCCCTCAGACCCCACCGCACGCAACGCAAGCTTCCCGCTCTCGCCCTCACGCAGCAGCAGCGGCAGCTCATGCCCCGCGCGCGCCAGCGTGATCTCGTTCTTCGCCGTGTCCACGATCGCATAGATGATCGTGATGAACATGTCCTGGCGGATCTCACCCGACATCTCCCGGTTGATCGCCCGCAACACGTCCGCAGGCGACTCATACTGCCGCGCGAAATGCCGCAAATTCGTCTGGCAAATCGCCATCAAAAGCGACGCCGAAACACCCTTGCCCGAAACGTCCGCGATCGCAAAGCCCACCCGGTGCTCGTCGATCCGCATCACATCGTACAAATCGCCACCCACCTTTTGCGCAGGCCGGTAACACGCGTCGATATCCAGCGCCGAAAGCTCCGGGAACGTCCGCGGCAGCAGCAACCCCTGCACCGAACTCGCCAACGACAAATCGAAGTCGATCTTGTTCTTCTCGATCTGCAACTGCATGAAGTCCGCGTTGTGGATGGCCATCGCGGCCTGCTCCGCAAGCGACTGCACCAGCGAGTAATCCGTCTCGTTGAAAGCCAGACCGTCCGCGGGGTTCGCAACCGCCAGCACACCCAGCACCTTCTTCCGGAACATCACCGGCGCCACGATGATCGACCGCACCGTCAGCGCCGGATCATCATGATGCACCACACGCGGGTCCTTCGTCGCATCCTCGATCAACTGCGCCTTCGCCGTCTTCGCCACCGAGCCGATCAGCCCCTCCCCCATCTCATACACTTCGCTCTTCAGCACCTGCTCGATGAACTTCGTCCGCGTAGCCAGTTTCTCACGCGACGGCTCCGGCAAAGCACGCTGCGGCGGGAAAAGCCCCTCCACCGCCACCCCCTGCAACTTGTCCTGCCCCACCCGCTCGAACACGCACGCGCTCAACGCACCCGTGCTCAAAATCGCCGCATGCACAATACGCTGGAACAGCTCCTGACGCCCAACGCCCTCCCCGATCGCCTCGACCAGGTTGTGCATGAACTCCACCACGATCTGCTTTTCCTGCTGGAGATGCTGCCGCTCCTCGTCCAAACGCACGCATTCGCGGCGAGCGGACAAGTACAGCAGCCACACCAGGAACGCTCCCAGCGCAGCGCCAGCAAGAAAATAAGGCATAGGCTTCCCTGTTAAAACAGGCCGCCTATTCCTGTTCAATCTGGTTTTTCAGGAACGTCAGCACATCCTGAAACTTCTTCAGATTGGCCTGATCCGCGGCCACCAGGTTCTCGTGCGCCTTCAGGATTGTCCGCGCGTTCGCGATCTCCTCCTGCTCCAGCGTCGTCAGGTTCTGCACCGACGAGTCCTCAAAGTTCATCGGGAAACCCGCCGCGTCCACCCGCAGGATCCTGTGCAACCCCAGGTTCCGCACCAACTCCAGATTACGCGACCCCAACCGGCACAACGTCAGATGGCCCTGTGGACTCTGCTTGCGCAACTCAAGCGCCGCCCCCGCAATGATCCCCAGGAACGTACTGTCCATCCCCGTGCAGTTCGCGAAATCAATCACGAACTCACGCTTCCCGTTCTTGATCATGTGCTCGAAGAACTGGCTCACAGGCGCGCAGTTCAGGTAACTCGCTCTTCCGTTGATCAGCAAGATCACCGGATCCGAGTACGCGTCCACCAGGAAAACTGGCTTGGATTCCGTTGGCATCTGAGGTCTTAGGACTTCAAAATCTGCCTCAATACGTACGGCAAAATGCCGCCATGGCGATAATAATCGATCTCGATCAAAGTGTCCACGCGCACCGTCAGTCGCGCCAGGTCCACCCTGCCGTCCTTGCGCCGGATCTCCAGCGTCACCTCCTGCCGCGGCTTCAGGTTATCGTCGAGACCGATCAGCGAGAACGTCTCGGACCCGTCCAAACCTAGCGTCTCGGCGCTCTCGCCCTCCTTGAACTCAAGCGGCAACACACCCATGCCCACCAGGTTGCTGCGGTGGATGCGCTCGAACGAACGCGCCACAACCGCCTTCACACCAAGCAGATTCGTGCCCTTCGCCGCCCAGTCGCGGGAACTCCCCATCCCGTAGTCGATCCCGCCGAACACCACCAGCGGCGTCTGCCGCTTCGCGTATTCCGCGCACGCGTCGTAAATCGGCATCACCTGCCCGTCCGGCACCAGCTTCGTATACCCGCCCTCCTTGCCGTCCGCCATCTTGTTGCGGATGCGCACGTTCCCAAACGTCCCCCGCGTCATGATCCGGTCGTTGCCGCGGCGCGACCCATACGAGTTGAAGTCCACGGGCTGCACACCCTTCGAAATCAGGAACTTCCCCGCAGGACTTTCCTTCCCGATCGAGCCCGCCGGCGAAATGTGGTCCGTCGTCACCGAGTCCCCCAACACCGCCAGCGCACGCATCCCCGACAAAGGCTTGATCGTCCCCGGCGTCAGAGGGAAATTCTGGAAAAACGGCGGCAACTGGATGTACGTGGAGTCCGCGTTCCATCCATACCGCTGGCCCCCGACCACCTTCACCCCCGACCACTCCGGCGTCGCATCCTGCAGGTTGCCATACTTCTGCTGGAACATCTCCGGCTTCAGGCCCTGCTTCAGCGCACCTTCGAGCTCCGCATTCGTCGGCCAAATATCCTTCAGGTACACCGGCTTGCCATCCGTGCCCGTGCCCAGCGGCTCGCTCGTCAAATCAATGTCCACACGCCCCGCCAGCGCATACGCCACCACCAGCGGCGGCGACATCAGGAAATTCGCGCGGATCGACGCATGCACACGCGCCTCAAAATTGCGGTTACCCGAGAGCACCGACGCCGCCACAATGTCGCCCTCCTTGATCGCCGTCTCAACCGCCGCATCCAACGGGCCGCTGTTGCCGATGCACGTCGTGCACCCATAGCCCACGAGCTGGAACCCCAGCTTGTCCAGATACGGCTGGAGCCCCGTTGCCTCCAGGTAGTCCGTCACCACCCGCGAGCCCGGCGCAAGACTCGTCTTCACCACCGGGTTCACCGCAAGCCCCTTCTCCACCGCCTTCTTCGCCAGAAGCCCCGCAGCCAGCATCACCGACGGGTTCGACGTGTTCGTGCAACTCGTGATCGCCGCAATCAGCACCGAACCGTGCCCAATCGACAGCCCCTCCCTCGCGTAATGCGCCGGAGGCGTCAGCGTCGCCGGACGGTTCGTCACCATTTCCTTTTCCGACCAAATTTTGTCCCCCGGGTTGGGGCCGATCTTCGTCACCCCGCCCACCGGCACCTGCGCATTCGCCGCCGCGTGGTCCACCCGCTTGCGCTTCGACAAGTCCTCCGCGCTCTTGCCATACCCCCCGCTCTTCACGTCCTTCGTGAGCAACTCCAAAAACGCCCGCTTCAGGTCCGGCACATCAATCCGGTCTTGCGGACGCTTCGGGCCCGACACGCACGGCGCAATCGTCCCCAAGTCCAGCTCCACCACCTTCGAGTAGTCGATCTGGCCCACCTTCGGCATCCCGAACAGACCCTGCGCCTGATAGTAGCGCCGCACCGCGTCCACATGCTCCCGCGGGCGCCCCGTCATCGCCAGGAATTCCAGCGACTTCTCATCCACCGGGAAGAACCCGATCGTCGCCCCATACTCCGGCGCCATGTTCGCCACCGTCGCGCGGTCCGCAACCGACAGCGCCCCCGCGCCCTCACCAAAAAATTCAACAAACTTACCCACCACCTTCTCCTTCCGCAGGATCTCCGTGATCCGCAGCGTAAGGTCCGTCGCCGTCACACCCTCCCTCAGGCGACCCTTCAGGTGCACGCCCACCACCTGCGGCGTCTCAAAATACACCGGCTGGCCCAACATCCCCGCCTCAGCCTCAATGCCACCCACGCCCCACCCGACGATCCCCAACCCGTTGATCATCGTCGTGTGCGAGTCCGTGCCCACCAGCGTGTCCGGGTAGAACAACTCACCCTCGCCCGTCTCGCGCGAGAACACCAGCTTCGCCAGATACTCCAGGTTCACCTGGTGCACGATACCGATGGCCGGCGGCACCACCTTGAAAGTCTTGAACGCCTGCTGACCCCACTTCAGGAACTCGTAGCGCTCACGGTTGCGCTCAAACTCCAGCTTCAGGTTTTCCCGGAACGCATTCGCCGTCCCCGCGGAGTCCACCTGCACGGAGTGGTCCACCACCAAGTCCACCGGCACCAACGGCTCAATCACCCCCGGGTCACGCCCCAACTGGCTCACCGCGTCGCGCATCGCCGCCAGATCCACCAGCAGCGGCACCCCCGTGAAGTCCTGCAAGATGATCCGCGACACCACGAACGGGATCTCCACCGGGTTCGGCTTCGCCGCGTCATACGCCGCGAGCACCCGCACATCCTCCTCGCGAACCCGACTCCCGTCGCAATTGCGCAACACAGACTCCAGCACCACCCGGATGCTTACCGGCAGCCGCGAAATCTTGCCGAGGCCAGCCTCCTCCAAGGCAGGCAAGGAGTGCAGCAGGCTCTTGCTGCCCTTCCGGCCTTCAAAGGTGCGCAGGGTGTTAAACGGGTTGGGAATCGTGCTGCTCATGGGTGCGATAAAACGTGCAAAGCTACGAATAATTAAGCGCTTTTGCCGTCTTGCCAGTTAAAAATTCAAAAGCGCCCGGCCAAGCCCCTAGAGGCCCGCCCGGACGCTCAATAAAACGCGCGTGAAAGCACGCTGCCTGAAAAAAACACCGGGGAAAAGCCGCCCCGTCCCAGAACGACTCCCCGGTGTGCAAGGCCCCTCTGGGCCGCAACAGCGCAGTCGCCGCCCACCCTGTGGGGACCTCCCCGCGATAGCACCTCCGCCCACGCCATGCGCGTCGCTACAGTCTTAAGGCATCCTGTATCGCCTTGAAGTCCGGCAGGTTATGCGGGTCATCCGAATACCACGCGTAAACGATCGTCCCCTTCTTATCCACCACGAACGCCGCACGCTTCGATACCCCCTTGAACCCAAGCAAATCGTACAACACCCCGTAAGCCGCCGCCACCTCCTTGTTGAAATCGCTCAACAGCGGCAGCGAAATCTTGTTCTGCTTCGCCCACGCCTCCTGCGCAAACGGGCTGTCCACACTGATCCCGTATACCGCGGCGTCCAGCTTCTCATACACCCCCAGGTCCTGCGTGATGCTGCACATCTCATTCGTGCACACCCCCGTGAACGCCAGCGGGAAGAACAGCAGCACCTGCTTGCGCTTCCCCAGGTTGTCCTTCAGCGCGACATCCACCAGACCATCCGCGGTCTTGCGCTTCAACGTGAATTCCGGAGCCTTTGTGCCTTTATCGAGTGCCATGACAAACTGCTAATTTGGGTTATCCTGCACCATATCGCGACAATTCCGGCGAACATTTCCTCGGGGACCCGCCTCTGCGGCCTCAAACGGCCGCTAAGTCGCGCTTCCACAAGTAACGGCCTTTTAGCCGAACACTAAAGTAGCCCATTCCCGCTTTTTTTCGAATCCCTCCACCGCTTTCCGCCCTCACGCCCCCCGGCACGCACACCCACACACACGAAAGCCGCACCTCCGCAAAACGGCAGATCCCGCCCTGCAGCCCCACACGACCGGACCACGCCGTGTGGCTTTTTGCTTTACGCCCCACCCGCACTCGTAACAATCAGATATACACGGATTTTCCGCGCCGCACGGCAGCCGGATCCCCCCCCAAACCTCCAGGGCAGCCGCACACGGCTCTCACCCAGGTAAAAAACCTTCTCCCATGCCTCTGCTCCAGACCATCAAGCGCGGCACCGACAAGATTATCGGCGAAGACCAGCTCCGCGAGCGCCTCCATTCCGGGCGCCCCATGCGCGTAAAGCTCGGCGTCGACCCCACCCGCCCCGACCTCACCTTCGGCCACATGGTCGTCTTCAACAAGCTCCGCCAGTTTCAGGACATGGGCCACGAAGCCGTCCTCATCATTGGCGACTACACCGCCCGCATCGGCGACCCCTCCGGACGCTCCAGCACACGCCCCGTCCTTTCCCCCGAGGAAATCGCGGAAAACGCCAAAACCTACCTCGCCCAGGCGTTCATGCTCCTCGATGAAAAGCGCACCACCGTCTACTATAACAGCCAGTGGCTGGAAAAGATGACGTTTGCCGAAGTCCTCAACCTCACCCGCCAGATGACCGTCGCCCGCATGCTCGAGCGCGACGACTTTGCCAAACGCTACGCCGAAGGCGTCCCCATCTCCATCGTCGAATTCCTCTACCCCCTCATCCAAGGCTACGACTCCGTCCAACTCCGTGCGGACGTCGAACTCGGCGGCAGCGACCAGCTCTTCAACATGCTCGTCGGCCGCCACCTCCAGAAAGAAGCCGGCCAGCAAGAGCAAATCGTCATCACCATGCCCCTCCTTGTCGGCCTCGACGGCCACAAGAAAATGTCCAAGAGCATGGGCAACTACATCGCCTTCAACGACTCGGCCAAAGACATGTTCGGCAAAATCATGTCCATCCCCGACAACGTGATGTGGGACTACTACGAGCTCCTCCTCGAAGTCGACAACGAGACCCTCGCACGCCACAAGGCCGAGCACCCCATGGCGGCGAAGAAGAACCTCGCCTGCTCCCTCGTGTCCATGTTCCACTCCATGGAAGCCGCCAAACACGAACTCGAGCAGTTTGAGAAAGTCTTCTCCCAGCATAAACTGCCCGACGACATGCCCGTCTTCGAGTGGTCCAAAATCGCCGTCGGCGACAACCTCTCCCTCACCGAACTCATTTCCGCCTCCGGCCTCTTCGAAAGCAAAAGCGAAGTCCGCAGGCTCATTGAGCAGGGCGCCGTCCGCATCAACGAGGAACGGTGCGCAGACCCCAAGCTGCGCCTCTCCCCGCCCTCCGATCATTTTATCGTCCAGGCCGGAAAACGCGTCTTCTTCAAAATCGTCCCCTAGCTTCCCAAAGCGCCCTCATCCACGGCGGCCCGGCAACGACGCTGCGCTTTGCGGACCTACACGCAGTTCCGCGAACGCAGCCCACCACGCATGGACACCGACGTCCAGACACCCGCCACACCGCCCACCGACGAAACCCCGGTGACGCCCCAGCCGAAGCCCACCCTCTTCGGCCACCTCCGCCAGTTTTTCCGCAACGCCCGCCTCGACCCCTTCCCCCTCCGGCGCACCCTCCGCCATTACACCTTTGCCAAAGCCAAGGCTGACGCCAAGGCCGCCGCAAACGTCGCCCTCCTGGACTTCCCCCAGGGCATGGCGTACGCCCTCATTGCCGGCCTCCCCGTCCAGCACGGCATCTACTGCTCCGCCATCGCCTCCTGCGCCGGCCCCGCCCTTGCAAGCTCGCGCTTCGTCATGCTCGGGCCCACCAACGCCACGGCCGTCCTCCTGCTCAGTGCGATGCTCGCCCTGAACATCCCCGACACCGAGAAGCTCTTCGCCCTCCCGCTTCTCCTGCTCATGGTCGGCATGTTCATGATCCTCGGCGCCTTCCTCCGCGTTGCCAACCTCGTCCAATACATCTCCCGCTCCGTCATCACAGGCTACATCACCGCCGCCGCCGCCCTCATCATCGTCAACCAAGTCAAACACGCCCTCGGGTTCGAGACCCCGCGGGCCGCAGCCTTCTTCGAAAACCTCGGCTATACCCTCTCCGGCCTCGCCCACACCCACCTCCCCAGCGCCTTCCTCTCCGCCGTCACCCTCCTCATTTACCTCGTCTGCCGCCGCTGCTTCAAAACCTTCCCCAACGTCGCCATCGCCCTCGCCTCCGGCTCCCTTGTCGCCTGGGGTCTCACCCAGTTTGACCTGCGCGTGGACATGCTCTCGCCCATCGCACCGGGCAGCTGGGCCGTCTCCCTCCCCCACTTCGACTTCGGCCTCTTCGCCAGCCTCGCCAACGCCGCCCTCGCCATCGCCCTCCTCGCCATCCTCGAAAGCTCCTCCATCGCAAAAACCCTCGCCGCCCGCTCCGGTGACCGCGTGGACGTCAACCAGCAGATGCTCAGCATCGGCGTCTGCAACCTCATCAACGCCTTCGGCTCCGGCATGGCCGTCTCCGGCTCCCTCACGCGCTCCGTCCTCAACTGGTCCAGCGGCGCCCAAACCGCAATCTCAAGCCTCATCAGCGGCGCACTCCTCATCGCAGGCGTCCTCCTCCTTGGCCCCTACATCGGCTACATCCCCAAACCCTCCCTTGCCGTCCTCGTCATCCTCGTCGGCGTCTCCCTCGTCAACCGCGAGCAGATCCGCGTGATGCTCAAAGCCACAAAAAGCGACTGCACCGTATTCCTTGTCACCTTCTTAGGCGGCCTCCTCGTCCCCCTCGACACCGCCATCTACCTCGGCACCGGCGCCTCCATCATCCTCTTCCTCAAAAAAGCCAGCCAACCCCAACTCGTCGAAATCGCCTTCAACGACCGCGGCGAACTCTCCGAACGCACCCACGAACCCGGCAAAGACGAAGCCCCCGAAATCTCCATCGTCCACGTCGAAGGCGAACTCTTCTTCGGCTCCACCGAAATCTTCCTCGACCAGACCCGCATCATCGTCGAAGACCCCAACCTCAAGATCATCGTCCTGCGCATGCGCAACGCCCACCACCTCGACGCCAGCGCAGCCATGGCCATCGGCGAACTCGTCCGCTTCGCCCGCGAAAGCGGCCGCGACGTCATCATCTCCGGCGCCCACGACGAAGTCGAACGCGTCTTCCGCAACTCCGGCCTCATGGACATCCTCGGCGAAAAGAACTTCTTCCGCCTCATCCCCCAAAACCCCAACATCTCCACCCGCAACGCCCTCAAGCGCGCGCAAGAAATCCTCGGCGCCAACGCCAAACCCAACATCGTCATCTTCGCCAAACCCAAAGCCCCCGACGCCCCCGCCTCCGGCACCTAGAGCGGTTCTACTTCAGGTTGTCGCACAAAGCGGCCTGGCTTTTCCCTTCACGCCCACGCCAGGATGGGGCGTCCCTGCCACCACGAGCCTCCCCAAAAAAAGAAGCTCCCGGCTGCACACACGCAACCGGACGCCCTCAAGCGCCCAACCCGCCGGGCGCATCGTGAAACGCCTAAACTACGGCGTCCCCGGCAGACCGGCGAACTCGTCCACCGACAACGAACCATCCTTGTTCGTGTCCATGTCCTTCATCAGCTTCTCGTGGCCAGCCTTGAACTCCTCCGTCGATACCTTCCCGTCCTTGTTCGCGTCGAAGTAGTAGAACCGGGCGACAAACACCGCCGCAAACTCATCGCGGCTGATCTTCCCGTCCTTGTTCGAGTCCGCACCCGCCGCCCAATGCCCCTTCTGCGGCGCGCCCGTGTTCGCGGCCTTCTTGTCGCTCGCGTTCCCCACGAAATAAATCAGCCACTCCTCGATCACGACCACACCATCCCCGTTCTTATCGATCTTCTTGAACGACTCCCCCGGGTATTCGCTCGCGCTCAGCTTCCCGTCCTTGTTTGCGTCCATCTCCTTGAACCACTGTGCGCGCTGGGCGTTCGCCTCCGCCATCGTCAATGCGCCGTCCTTGTCAGCATCCGCCTTCCCCAAAATGCTATGGCCGTCGCACTCCCCAGCCTTCGCCTTGTCGGACTTCTTGTCCTTCGCCTCCGACTTCTCCGCAGCCTTGCCCTTATCCTTTTCCTTGTCCGGAGCCGCCTGGACAAACGACGCGGCGCCAACCAGCGCCAACATGCACACGAGAATACGCAGATAACGATTCATTTGGGAATGAGGGGTTTCTTGTTCTTATTCACCCGCCCCGAACGGACCTCCCGCTCCCGGGCGGCGGCCCATTCCCCGTTAGAGGGAACGGAACAGCCCCACTCTCAAACGCCACTCAGCTTGTGTCAATCCGAGCCACAAGGCCCAACCCAAAACACCCCCTCCCACCACGAAAGCGCGATTCTGCAAAAAAAGAAGTTGCCTTCGCCCCTGCACCTGCTTACCTCAAGCACTTTTTCCGAAAGCCATGTCCCAGCACAACAGTTTCAAGAAGGGGGGCGGCGCCTCCCAGAGCAAGCGCAACGTCCTGAAGCGGTTTGAGCGCGTCGACCTGATGAAGAAGCGCGGCCAGTGGAAGGAAGGGCGTCGCGTGACGGGCCTGCCCAAGACGCGCCCCGAAGAATAAAGCGCCTCGATACAAACAGGCAACAACCTTGCCCTTTCAAAAAACCTCTCCACGCGAGAGGTTTTTTCGTTTTCACCCCGCTTCACGCTCACCCACCAGCCTCCCCCTTTCCCCATGGCGTTCGCACACCTCGACTTCCATTCGGAAGCCCTCCAAATCAGCACGACCATCAACGTCGTCCTTCCCCACGCCATCCCCTACACCCAAGCCCCCGCAAAGCCCAGGCGCCACCCCGTACTCTGGCTCCTCCACGGCCTCAGCGACGACCACACCCTCTGGATGCGCCAGACCGCCGTGGAGCGCTACGCCACCGCACGCGGCCTCGCCGTCGTCATGCCCGCCGTCAACCGCAGCTATTACCAGAACATGGCGCACGGCGCCCCCTACCGCGACTTCTACCAAAAAGAACTCCCCTACATCGCCCGCGCCACCTTCCCCCTCTCCGACGCCCGCGAAGACAACTTCGTCGCCGGCCTCTCCATGGGCGGCTACGGCGCACTCCTCTGGGCCCTCTCCGAACCCCAGCGCTTCGCCGCTGCCGCCGCCCTCTCCGGCGCCCTGGACATCGCCGCCTCCATACCCAAATTCGCCAAAGAGTCCCCCGCGAAAAAAGCCGAATACCTCAACATCTTCGGCGACCTCCGCAAAATCAAAGGCGGCCCCTCCGACCTCTTCGCCCTCGCCGCCGGGCACATGAAGGCCAAGACCCGCCTCCCCAAACTCTTCGCCGCCTGCGGCACCGAGGATTTCCTCCTCGACTACAACCGCAACTTCCGCGACCACGCCAAAAAACTCGGACTCCCCCTCGACTACCACGAAGCTCCCGGCACCCATGACTGGACCTTCTGGGATCACTGGATCGAGCAAGTCATTGCCTGGCTCCCCGTCCGCGCCAAATAGCGCACGCCGGCGCCTCGCGCGGCCCCACACCGAAGACCGCCCCCCTCTCCCCACGCGCCAACCATCGCTTGGATGCCCCCCGGCGTCCCGCGCATAAGTTGAGCAGTTCCAGTTTAAGTGGCCGCACAATCTGCCATCACGCCTTGGCCCACGCCGCCCCGAAGATGAGGCGCTCACCCTCGCCGCAGCGTCGGCGCCAAGACAAGTTGAGACAGACCTCCTTTAGGCGACTACGCCCCCTGCCCCCGCGCCCGAACACCAGCCACCCCAAAAGCACGACACCCGCTTCGGGCCTCTCCAACCGCCCGCACCCGAGCCCCCTCACTCTCGTGTAACCCCGCCCTTGCGCACCCGCCCGCTTTCCTCAAGAGTCCCCTTTTCCTCAGATGGACGCGCAGATCGCACAAGACCAGCTCATCGCAGCCCTCGAGCACCCAATCCGGCTACCCGTCTTTGAGGGCCCCCTCGACCTCCTCCTCTTTCTCATCCGCAAGAACGAGCTCGATATCTACGACATCCCCATCGAAGCCGTTACCCGCCAGTACCTCGAAGTCCTCCGCACCTACGAAAAGATGAACCTTGAGCTCGCCGGCGACTTCTTCGTCATGGCCGCCACGCTCATGTACATCAAAAGCCGCATGCTCCTCCCCAAGAACGAGCAGGCGCCCCAGGCCGAAGAAGAACAGGAAGACGTCGACCCGCGCTGGGAACTCGTCCAGCAGCTCCTCCAATACAAAAAAATCAAGGAAGCCGCCGGCCGCCTCGGCGACCTCCTCGCCATCCAGCAAGCCTACATCCCCCGCGAAGTCGTCGAAACCGCCGCCGCCGACAAAGACGAGCGCCCCCTCAAGCCCACCGACAAGATTGAAGTCTGGAACACCTTCAACCTCGTCCTCCGCCGCCTCGCCGAAAAAATGGTCCACGGCGAAATCCGCGCCGAGCAAGTCACCGTCGCCGACCGCATGGAGTTTGTCCTCAAGCTCATGGAGACCACCCCCACGTTTGTCTTCACCAGCCTCCTCCCCGAAAAATGCTCCATCGCCCAACTCGTCGCCACCTTCCTCGCCGTCCTCGAACTCGCCCGCCTCAAGAAACTCTTTATCCGCCAGGACGACGCCTTTGAAGAAATTTTCTGCGAAGCTCTCGGCCCCGCACCCGCCGAAAACCTCGTCCTCGAGCACCCCACCACCTAGAGCACATCCCGTTTAAGTTTTCGCATCAAAAGCCGGGCCTTTTTTTCGCCAGCACCTACGCGAGCCTGCGGCGTCCACGCTCGCCGCAGCGCGCATTCCGAGCCATGCAGCCGAAAGAATCGGCCCACGCCGCGCGCGGTCGCCGCAGCGTCGGCGCACGACAACTTAAAGGACAAGAGCTGTAGCCCCACGCAGGCCCAGGCAGCAAAACAGAAACGGTAGCAACAGCCCCCGGGCAAAACCGCTTGAAAACACCCGCGATTGCCCGCAGATTCCCTCTGACATGTCAGAACGCAAAGCCAGCCGCAAAAGCCACCTTCTCGGCCTCGGCCTTGACAACAAGGACGGCCACAAGCGCATCACGGAAGGCGAGAAATTCGCCATCGTGGGCGGCTGCGCGGAAACGCACGAGCGCATGACCGAAACCGTCGTTAAGACCTTTGAAGACCTGAAGCGACGCGGCAAAGAGCTTGAGCAGGCCGAACCCAAGGAAGTTGCCGAACTCCTCCACAAGAACGACCCGAAAAACCGCTGAGTTCGCGGCTATCCCGGGTTGGCTCAGGGCAAACCCCTAGCCAAGCCACGGCGCTTGACAATGCCCCGACATGGAAAAGGATTAACCTTCACAATGAGCACCCCAGACGCCCCCCAGCCGGACAAACCCACTCCCGCTGCAGAACCCAAAATTACGCCCCCGGCCCCCAAGCTTCCGCCCGCCCCCGGCGCAGCCGAAGGCGCAGCCCCCGCAGGCATGACCGCCGCACCGGCACTCGGCGCACTCCCCAAGCCCGCCATCCCGGCGCCCCGCCCCCCGCCACCCCGTCCCATTTCCCGCCCGGCAGCCCCCGCAGGCGCCACAGCACCCGCCGTCACGGCGCCCGCTCCAGCCACACCGGCACCCGCTGCCGCCCCGGCCCCTGTAGCCACGGCACCCGCCGCAAAGCATGCGGACGCACCTAAAGCCGAGGCCCCTGTAGCCGAAAACATTTCTGCGGTTGCGACCGCACCCAAGCCCGTGGCCATCCCGGCCCCGCGCCCCGTGCCCGCTGCCGCTCCCGCGCCCAAGCCCGCCACAATCCCGATGCCCAGGCCCCAAGGGGCTCCCCTCGCTGTGGCGGCCGAACCCGCACAAGCCAGCGTTTCCCCGGTGCTCGTCGTCGTCGACGCCCTTACCGCCGTCATCGCCGTCGCCAGCGCTGTCCTGCTATTCCTCGAACTCTAAAAACGCACGGTCACCCCGCCGCGCAGCTTCCTCACCGAACATGGCTTCCGACAAAATTCTTAACGTAGACTCCAATTCGTTCGCTGCCGTCCTGCGCACCAGCGCCACCAAGCCCGTCCTCGTGGACTTCTGGGCCCCGTGGTGCGGCCCCTGCAAGGCCATCGCCCCGGTCCTGGACGAACTTGCCGAGGAACTCGGTGACAAGGTGCAGATCTGCAAAGTCGACGTCGACACCAGCCCCGACCTCGCCCAGCAGTTCGGCGTCCGTGCCATCCCCACCCTCATCCTCTTCAAAGGCGGCCAAAAATCGTCCGAGATGCAAGGCTTCACCAGCAAGCAGGACATCAAGAACCGCCTCCTCGGCCAGGCCTAAAGCCTCCTGTCAAAACCTCCGCCGCTCCTGCGGCCGGAAACAAAGCCCCGCGCAAAACCGCGGGGTTTTTTATTGCCCGCAAAACCCGGGCCTGGACCGCACTCCCGTCAGATTGACGCACCAGTTGGGCAGCCCGTGCAGCCGAACACACTCGGCCAAAATCTGCCCTACCGTCCGAACAGGCTCGGCCCGAAATACAAGCCCGCCGCCAACAGGAGCCCAAACGCCACCTCGAACCGGGCCGTGTCTGCAAGCAACCGGTTGAACACCGGCCCCTCCCCTGCCGTGCACAGCCTGCGCCACAAGCGCCACGCCCACGGCGCCACCACGAGCACGATCAACGGCCCCCACCCCGCACCCGCCCCAACTGCCGCGCCCGCCAAAGCGTAGGCCCCGAGCAGGCTCAAGCCGTACTGCGCAAAGCAGAACCGGCGCCCAAACCTCACAGCCAGCGTCCGCTTCCCTGCCCGCGCATCCGTTTCCAAGTCCCGCGTGTTGTTCACGACAAGGATGTTTGCGGCCAGAAGCCCCACCGCCGACGCCGTCAGCCAGGCAACGGGCGTCAGCGCCGCCGCCTGCACATACACGGTGCCCAGCACGGCCACCCAACCGAAAAACACGAAGACAAAGACATCGCCGAGCCCCACATACGCGAGCGGAAGCGGGCCTCCCGTATACGCCAGGGCGCACAGCAGGCAAACGATGCCCACCGGCAGCAGCAACCAGCCCCCGTAGGCGATCAGCCCAAGCCCGCACGCGAAAGCCAGGCTGAGCACAACCACCGTGGCCCGCAGCATCGTCCGCGGAGCCACCAGCCCGGCGGCCACCGCCCGCACCGGCCCGACACGGTCCGCGCGGTCCGCGCCTTTGAGGAAATCGAAATAATCGTTCGCCAGGTTGGCGGCGATCTGCACGAGCAACGCGAAGGCGAGGCACAAGCCCAGCGGCACCAGCGTCAGGCGCCCCTGAGCGCCTGCGATGCCCGCGCCAACGAGAACGGGAGCAACCGCGGCGGGAAGCGTGCGGGGCCTGGCGGCCTGCAACCACACCTTGAACGACGAAGCCTGCATGCCCCGCATCGTGCGAACCCCGTCCTCCCACGCAAGCGAAGACGCGCCCGCACAGCCTCACCCCTCAATCGAGAGCACCATCACTTCAAGTTGTCCCACCTGTTGGACAGCCCTCCTTCATCTACGCCCACGCGAGGATGGGGCGCCGAGGCGAGGATGGGGCGTCCACGCTCGCCCCGGCGTCGGCGCACGCGACATTTTTGGAGAAAACTGCTCTCGCCCATCACCCAGTGGCAGCTTGGAGCGAAAGCGCTCCAACAGTGCCGCGGCAAAGGAGGGGGCCGGAGCTTAGAGCGGGGTGTTGATGAAATACACCCGGCGGGTGTACGCGTAGCCGTACTTCGACACCAGCTCCTCAAACTCGACCGAACTCATCGTACGGCCCGGTTCATTCAGGAGCTTCAGGCCCTCCTCTGTCAGGATGGTCAGGCTCACATCGGCGTAGGCCACCCGCACGGCAGTCTTTCCACCGGTCACGTCAGGTCGGCCTTCGATGATCTCGCGAACGGAAAGGTAGTCGCCGGTTTCGAGGGGGAGGCCACCCGCCGAGCGGTCGGCACGCATGGGTGCGATCTTTCCGTCTGAAAGCTGCAGGTAGGGCGCCACGCGGAAGGCAACGACGTTCGTGGCGAGCAGGTTGGTAAGGCCGATCGGGTTGATCGTGCTCTGTGTACCGGTGCCCTCCGCGCCACGCCAAAAGCTCCCATAGAGGTCCTTCATGGCAATCAGGCCGCCGGAAGGAGGCCCGTTGAAGGTCTGCTCAGGACTGACTACGGCGCGGTAAAGGCCGAACACGCGCTGACCGGCACTGCCGCCACGGAACGGGTTCTGGTAGGCCAGGCGGTAGGAAACGGCGCAGACGTCTCCCGGGATTTCGGTGCCGTCGGACTTTTTGCGGTCGCGGTCCACCGGGACGGTGAAGAACATTAAGGCGGTGTTGTTGGAGCGACCGGGGCCTTCGTTGGCGACCTGGATTTTCAGCCACTGGGTGCCGCTCTTGTCGAACATGGCGCCTTGCAGGTCCTGTGCAATCACGTCCAGCGCCATGCGGGCCTCGCTGGTGGCGGTGAGCTTGCTGCTGGCGCGGTTCCAGGCGCCCATGACGTCGGTGACGATGCCCATGACGGACGCCACGATGATCGTCATGATCGCGGTGGCCGCGAGGATTTCGACGAGGGTAAAGGCTTTGCGGGAAGCGGGCTTGGGGACGGCCTTCATCGGTTAGCGATTCTTGATGGCAACGTAGGACAGGAGCTCGTGCTGCTTCATTTCCTGGGCGTCGATGTTGTCCACGTCGTATTGGGGAAGGGTATAGACGGTGATTTCGACGGGCAGGTAGGCCATGGTGGACGTGTTTTTCCAATCCTCTTCAGGGATGAGTTTGCCGTCACCGGCAGGCCTGTAGGGTTTGAGCACGACCATGATGGCCTGGCCTTCGACTTCGGTGCGGTTCACGGCCTCGCGGAAAGCGCCGCGTTCGCTGATACGTTCGACGGAAGGCTTTTCGGGATCGGGGCGGACGGTGTAGGCGAAGAGCTCCCAGCGGCCGGTGGACACCTTTTGGGCGAAGGCGTTGAAGTCCATGGGCGTGGCGCCCGCGGATGTGTGCATGACGCCCGTCTGGACGAATGTGTTTACCTTGCTGATGATGCCGGAGGCCTGGTTGGCGTCGATAGCGTCACGGGCGGAAGACAGGGCGGGCCCCATGAGGCCAACGAGCGCCAGAATGGCGATGGAGAGCACGCCAATGGCGAGCACGACTTCAATGAGCGTAAAACCTGTCTTCTTTGTCATCGGACTTCCTCCACGTCTTCGAAGGTGGTCACGCCGCCGAGGCGGCGCAGTTGCAGGCCAACCATGGGAATAGAGGCCGAGGTTGCCCCCGCGGCCTTGAAGGTGATGCCGCGGGTAGCGGGGTCCAGGGTGCCGGGGGCGAGGATGATGCGCTTGCCGTTGGCATCGCGGGAGGCGACGCCTGAGCCGTCGTATTCGTAATAGAACCAGCGGGTGCCGCCGCCTTCGCGTTTGCCGCCTTGGCGCGGGTATTCTACGCGCATGGTGGGCACGCGGTCGCTGCGCAGGGCAGATTCGGGCAGGATGTCGGAGGTGGCGCTTGGGGCGATCACGTAGATTCCTTGGGGCAAGGTGGCGCCCTGGTTGAGGGCGAACCATTGGCCGTAGAACTGGCCCGTGGGGTCGGCCTCGCCATAGACGACACCGACGTAGCGCCAGCGGATTTCAGAGTCCTCGCTGTCGTCGTCGCTGATGAGAACGCGAACGCGGACGGACTTGAAGGGGACGGTCGTGCCGTCGGGCTGCTCGACCCCGCCGTTGAGGATGGCGGCGGCGCGGGCGGCCTGGAACACGGAGGCGATGGAGCGCTGGGCCGTGGCGAGGGAGGCGCTGGTGCCGCCACCGGCCAGACTGTAGCCGACACCGCCGACCAGGATGGCGATGAGGGCCACGACCACCATCATTTCAATGAGGGTGAAGGCGGGGCGCGGGAGCGTGGAGGTATTACGCGGGGCCATGTGCCAGGATGTTTCGGCTATTCCCAGGTCAGGATGGTCTGGTAGCCTTCGGCAGCGGGCGCCTTGATGTTGGCGCCGCCGCGGACGACAAAGGCGACGACGCGGGCGCGAACAGGGTTGGTGGAGCCGCCCCAATCGGAGTCCGCGCCTTCGGTGAGGCCGGGGAGGGGTTGCGCCTTGATGAGGCCGTCGCCGTCGTGGTCCACGGCGATCCAGATGTTCGGGTTGTCGAAGGCGTCGACGAGCTTGGTGCGGGAGCCGCGCTCAAATTCCTTTTCCGTGAACACGTGGAATTCCTGGAGCTTCTTGTTGAAGCGGGTGCGGTCCGAGCCGGTGAGGGCGGCGCCGGAATTGGGGTCGCGGCCGGTGAGGGCCTTGATGAGGTCGGCGCAGTTGTTGCCGTTGGCGAGGTTGACGGCGTTTTCGCTGAAGGCGTTGCCGTTGTTTACCGGCGGGTAGTAACCGTATTCCTGACGGTAGTTTTCGATGGACATCACGTAGGTGCTGAGCTGCGACTTCGTCTGGGCGCGCATGGCCGCCTTTTTGGCCGCACCGACGGCGGGCACGAGGATGCCGGAGAGGATGCCGATGATGGCGATGACGGTCAGGAGCTCAATGAGCGTGAAGCCGCGGGTCGGCTTGGTGATGCAGCGTTTCATGAGATTGGAGAGTAAAGGGGGGGAGAGGGGGGTTACTTGCCGCCGTGGACGAGAATGGTGGGGAACTCGTCGGCGAGCTTTTGGCCGGACTCGGATATCAGGCCATCTGAGGGGACGCGGACGGGGGGCTTGCCCTGCGGCCATTCGCCGGTGCCACGGGAGATGAGGACGTAGCCGAAATTCTCCCAGGAGCGCGGGCTGGAAAGGTTTTTGTAGCGGTAGATGTAGGGATAGCCCCAGGGGTCCACGAGGTAGGCTTTCTGGCTGTCAGCCGCGACGGCGCCGCCCATATCCCCGGTGGGGCGGTCGGCTTCGGAAAGGGAGAACTTGCTGATGTCGAGGAAGACTTTGGCGCGGCTGGTATCGCTGACGAGTTTCATCTCGTTCGGGCGGGGGCGGAGGCCGACGAGGGCCTGATAGAGCTGACGGCCGGTCTCGACGTCATCTTCGCCCGAGACCCAGGGGTAGTCGCCGTTCTTGGCCTTGTACTGTTCCAGGGAGGCGGCAATGACTTCCATCTCGCCGCGGGCCCGGGCCTTCAATTGGCGGCCTTTTGCGCCGGACATATAGCCAACGGTAATGCCGGCCAACACCATGATGATGGAGATGACAACGAGCAGTTCGACAAGCGTGAAGGCAGGCCGAAGGCGGAACCTGCAGGCCTTGCGGGTAACGGCGGAAGGGGTCATGTCTGGGGGGCGGCGGGGTAAACGCCAGCGCTCATATTTGGAGGCGCACCGTCCCCTGTCAACGCCAAGGGCATGAGGGGGCGCCTTTAGGGGAACGGGCGGGGTGATGGGGCTTGGTGAACCGCGAAGGCCGGGTGGCGTCAGCAACCGGCACGGGCGGCGTTGGAGTGGCGCGTATTATATCAGGCGGGCCGGGCCGGCGCAAATGCCTGGAACCAAACGATCAAACGGGGGCAACAGAGGCCGCGGGACAAACGGCGCTGTCCGGTGGGGCCGGTCCGCGTTGGGGGTGCGGGACGGAAGCCTCAGGCTTTCGAATCACCGGGGCGGTGCTACTCCTGCGGCTTGCCTGGGGTGTTCAGGGCTTTTCGCAGGGTAGCGAGGTTCTGCTCCATAGCGGCGAGGTAGGCGTCGTAAACGGCGGGGGCGTCCGTGGGGCCGGTCACGGCGGGGTCGAGCACGTAAACGGGGAGGCCCGTTTCGCGGGAGAGGGTCTCGGCGGAGCGTGAGGGGTATTGGGGTTCCGTAAAGATGGCGGTGGCACGGGTGCTTTTGAGTTTGCGTACGAGGGCGGCGAGTTCGCCTGCGTTGGGCTCGGAACCGGGCTCGCGCTGGACGACGGCCACAACTTTGAGGTCCAGTGCCTGGGCAAGGTAGGGAAACGCTTCGTGGAAGGTGACGATTTGCTGACCGGCGACGCCTGGCAGCGCGGCACGCATACGGAGGGCCAGTGCGTCGAGGCGGTCCGCATAGGCGGCGCCGTTGGCGCGGAGGCGCGGTGCGTGTTCGGGCAGGAGGGCGGCAAGGCCCTCGGCGATGTTACGGGCCTGGGTCGCGGCGTTGGTGGGACTTACCCAGACGTGAGGGTTGTTTTCGAGAAGGGAGATTCCGGCGGAGGCGTCGACTACTTTGAGGCGCGGCAACTGGCGACGGACTTTGCGCAGGTAATCCTCCATGCCGCCACCGTTGACGACGAGGACCTGGGCGCGGGAAAGGGTGCGCAGGGCCGCGGGGGGGAGATGGTAGTCGTGTAGGCAGCCGACGAAGGGCGGGGCAAGGTTGACGACCTCGAGGTCGGGGAGGTCGCGGCAGACATTGAGGGTGGCGACGTAGGTGGGATAGAAGGAGGTGGCGACGAGGGTTTTTTCCGCAACAAGGGCGCTCGGGAATACGAGGAGGCCCGCGAGGGCGAGGAGGCGCGAGAAGAAGCGGAGGCTTACCATTTTGCGACTGAGATTCATTCACAGATTCATCTTGACAAGAAAACGGGGTTCGCCCAGAAAACGCAAGAATTTTGCACCAAGGCCCAAGGAGCCTGCGGGGCCCTCGTTGGCTGCGCGCGGTCTAGAGCAGTTTCCCTTGAAGTTGGCGCTTACGTCGACGCTGCGGCGGCGCGGAGGCTGCGACAATTGAACTGAATGTGCTCTAACCGCCAGCTGGGGGGGGGACGCGGACGTGCGCGGTTGGGGCCTGGGTTCAGGTTAGAAATCTCTCCCTCTATGAAAAACCACCGTAACAGGATGACGCTTGCCGCGATTTTTGCGGTTCTTGTGACGTATGCGCCCGCGGCGTTTGCGCAGGCTGATGTCGAAAAACCGGCAGACCCGGCGACACGCCAGGCAGAGGAGGCGCTTGCGGAATCGAAGGGGCACGCGCATGAGACGGAGGGGCTTACGGGGGAATGGGGCGGGAAGCGGCACGCGCTGGAGGAACAGGGGTTTGAGCCTTTCGCAATTTACACGACGGAGGGGTGGGGGAACGTAAATGGCGGCTTGAAGCGGGGCGCGAAGTGGAACGGGCTGTTGAACACGGGCTTTGAGTTCGACCCGGAGCCGCTTACGGGGTGGACGGGGGGGCTTTTCCATGTGGAGGGGTTCTGGAACCAGTCGAACAACACGGGGAACCGGTTTGCGTCGTATGCGGGTTCAACCAACGCGGTGAGCAACCTGTTTGCGGCGGACAATGTGCGCGTGTTTACGCTGTGGGCGCGCCAGCAGATGTTGGAGGGGCGGGTGGTCGTCACGGGGGGCCAGATGGCGGCGGATGACGATTTCATGGGGTCGGAATACAGCGCGCTGTTCTTGAATTCGGCGTTCGGGTCGATGCCGTCGCAGACGGGCACGCCGCTGGCGCCGCGGATGGGAGGCAATCCAGCGTTTCCGATATACGCTGTGGCGGCACCAGGCGCAATGGTGCGGGTGGAGCCCGTGACGAACGTGTACGTGCAGGGTGCGATTTACGCCGGGAACAGTGGGCCGGATGTTTCCGGGAACCACGGGTTCGACTGGAAGACGGGAGGGGGCTCCGGCGAGGCGTTTTTCTGGGAGACGGGTTACAAGCACGCGCATGTGTGGGACTTGCCGGGGACGGTGAAGGTGGGCGGGACGTACCACACGGGCACGTTCGCGGATTTTTCCACGGGGACCGAGGCGCGCAGCCTTTATAGCTTCTACTCGGTCGTGGACCAGGCACTTGTGGCGACGAAGGAGGGAGACCCGGTGCTCGGGGCGTTCTGGCGTGGTGGGGTGAGCCCGCGTCGGAACCGGTCGCAGGTGCAGGATTACACGGACGCGGGGTTAAACTGGTTTGGTCCGATTCCGGGGCGAGAGAAGGACGTCGCGGGGATCGGCGTGTCGTACACGGGCTTTTCGCGGGCTTACACGCGGTCCACAGGCGGCGCAGCAGCGGCGGGAGAAACCGCGCTGGAGGTGACCTACCGGGCGCAGGTGACGCCGTGGTTCGCCGTGCAGCCGGACGTGCAGTTCCTTTTTAACCCGCAGGTGAACCGGGTGAGCGGGACCCGCGAGACGGCCACGGTGGTCGGGCTGCGTGGAGAGGTGCGATTCTAGGGCCAATCAACATATGGGTTACAGCCACAGGAGGGCGGAGGCGAGGTAG
>CAZQIE010000044.1:0-24456 GCA_964593675.1 uncultured Opitutales bacterium | reverse complement strand
CTACCTCGCCTCCGCCCTCCTGTGGCTGTAACCCATATGTCGATTGGCCCTAACCAACCGCGCCTTTTGAGCTTCTGGGACGAAATTGAGGGCAAGAGCGTCGGCTTCGCCAGGTGCCATGGCAATCCCGAGATGCGAGGCGACCTGGGCCACAGCTTCACCGAGGTCGCCCGTTATGTCTTCATAGCGTTGAACAAGGACGCGGGGCATTCTTAAGACAGCCTCCTGATGCTCAAAGACGCTTTGTAGAAAGGCGCGAGCCCAGGAGTCCGTGTAGGGCTGCTGCGCCATGCGCAGTGCGGATACAAGCGCATCCCTGACATCCCGATACGAGTAAAGGCCGAGCGAGCTGTCGCGCTCCCAATGGTCAACGGATACAGGATCCAACGCGTGGGTCTTCAACACGAAAGCGCGGGAGCGACCGCAAAGAGCGCGCACGAGGCGCGGGACTTTGGGCCTTGCGAGAAACGGCAAACGACGGCCCAACCCATGGCGCTCGACCAGTTCCGCCGCGATCTGGAACTGGAGCGTGGAGCCGGAGCGCGGCATACCTAGGCAGTAGATGAGCATGGTGGGAGGAGACTCAAGACGGATGGGGGGCGCGCCTGAGCCAGGCGTCCACAGCAGGGCGCAAAGCGGGCATCGGCTCGAAGGGTTCCGGATTCT
Source organism: uncultured Opitutales bacterium (assembly GCA_964593675.1). GTDB lineage: Bacteria > Verrucomicrobiota > Verrucomicrobiia > Opitutales > CAZQIE01 > CAZQIE01. The sequence goes on along the minus strand of CAZQIE010000044.1, from coordinate 23,790 downwards.
GCACACCGAAGCGGCGTTCGAAGGACGCGATGGAGGATTCCGAGGCGCCGGAGCGGCGTGCGACTGCCAGTGCACCGGTGGTGTCGCCGAAGGCCCAGAGGGAAAGGGCTGCGAGCTGACGGAGGAAGGGGGTCCACGGAGCGGCGTCGGGGGCATTGAATGCGCGCGTCACCGCACCCCAAACGGGCTCCCGCAGATCTTCGCGCCGATACAGGGCGCTCACACAGAGCGCCGCAAGCCCCAGGGGCACGTTGATACCAGCGGGCTGGTCAATGCCGTGGAGGCGGGACGGCGGGCACTGCTGCGGGTTCCCGCGAAGCCAGAGGTGTAGTGCTACAGGGACTGCAGCCTGGGGCAGGCCGGAACCCGAAACCCCGTGATCCACGATTGACCAGGCATCATCCGCCTTGCCGGCAAATGAGAGAGCGCTGGCAAGTGCCATTCCGCTGCCGACGGGGTTTCCATAGCCTTGGGAGAGCTCGTTGCGAATAATAGCGGAAATTTCCAACCACTGCGGGTCCAGTGCCCTCAGGGCGTGCGAGTCCCAGGCTTCCAAGCGAAGCCGCAGAATGCGCTGGGCACATATCTGGGTGACGGCCATCCGAAGTGCGGGATGTTGCCGGGCAGCCAAGGCAGCCAGATCAACGGCGTCTTTGAAGGACAGGGGCTCCACGCTCTTGGCGTATTCGAGCAAGTCGGTCGGGCGGGCCCGCCCATGCGCCTCGTCTACGGCGTAAAGGGCGCGCGCGGCCGGAGGAGGAAGGTCCGCAGCGTTTGCGACAAAGATGGACAGGCCCGGGGCGTTCGGGATGGCGCGATAGCGGGCTTCAAGCAGGCGGGCGACCTCGTCCCTGCGGTCGAGGACAGCCAGGGCGGCGAGTTGCGCCAGGTGGGGCGTCGCCGCCGTTTCCGGCATCCGGAACCGTTGCAGCAAACTGAGGTACACTTCCGCAATCTGCCTGCGTAGCGGAACGGGAAACCCCGCAGCAGGTTCGCCAAGCAGGGCTCCAAGCGCGTCGAAAAGGGGCGACAGGTGCACCTTCTTTTTTGCGTCCCGCTCGTTGCGCAGGACACGCGCCAAAAGTGATGGGTGCGCCTTCAGGCACGCCGCTGTAACCTCGAAGGGAAGGTCGCTTACAAGGGATAGCCAGGTGCCGCAGAACCGTGACGCGACCGCCTCGGGCAGATCCGCCCACTCAAGAATTCCAGCGTAGAGGAAAGCCTGAAACGCCTGGCGGGACAGCGGCACGCCATCGTCCACGAGCCTTGAATACGCGGGGGCGTTGAAGAGGGTGCCGTTCCAGAGGCCGCCAACCCGGCGCGACGGCGTCGGCGAGCCACCCCAAAGCAGAGCGGCGAACGTGCGCACGTCGCACGCGAAACTCACGCGGGGCGAGTCCTCTTCGTGGAGCAAAGTAAAAGGCAAGGAAAGGAGCAGATCGACGAGTCGCCTGAGGCCGGGCGGATGGTCGATTTTGGGTTCCCAATACCGAATTTGGAAAGCGAGTTGTTCGAGAAGGGACGTGCGGGTGCCTTCGGGTGCAAGCACCGGGATGCCGGGCGGCAGGGCTCCCCGCAGAGCCGCATGTTCCGGAGGCGTGAGCGGTCCCAACAGGACGATCCGCGACAGCGGCCCACAGGCGGCAGCCTGCGCGACCTCGTCCGCACCCTGCACGAAAAGCCAGTGCTCTGCCGGAGCGGCAATAGCGAGCGCCTGAACGAGCGTGGAGACGGGACAGCCGTCCACAGAGCCGGAGGGCGCGAAAAGAACGGTCGTGCCCGTTGGCACCGCGGATTGAGCCTGGCCTTCGTGCGGGGCATCAAGAACCACGATAGCCCGCGGCGCGAGCCAGGCCAGGAGTGCGGGAGGCAGGTCTTCGGGCCAGGTGTCAGGCAACCAGTGCGTAAGGACAAGACCGGCGCCGGCCTCGCAGGCACGCGTGGCCTGAAGCGTAAACTCGGCCGCCGTTTGGGCGCTGAGCGCCACTGCGAGGGGCGCATCAGCACAACACACAGGAGAGGGAGCCGAACCAAAATCCCACACCCGCCACGGCAGCGGAGCTTCGCACAGATCGGCGAGAATGCGGGACGGAGACATAGGGGATTGGGGATTTAAGGCCCGATGAGCCAAAGAATGCAAGCCCGGTCGGCCCTGCTCCTTTGAAGCCTCGCTCGGGTCTTCAGGAAACACTCAAGCGAGGGAGGCCACAGACGACGTATTTTGGTGACACCAATTGCGCCAGAACCTACGTTGCGCGAGAAGCGCGTGGGACGATGGTGCTTTCAACGCAAGCGTCCTGCACACCCTGAAAAAATGATAGGTTTTCTGGCAGCAGCCCTACGTGGGCGCGTGCTCCTGTGCGGATCTGAAGCCGAGAAGGCCGACCGGGAGGCTAGTGCATGCTTTGGTCTCGCGGCGGGCAGCTTGCCCTGGCTGCGGCCGGAAGAACTGGAGCGCGCGCGCCACGTCGTCATTGCAGGAGCGCTTCAGCCGGACATTGCGCGGACCCTGGAGTCACGGTTGGTACGAGCCATCCCCGGACACCTGATGACCGGCGGACTGAAGCAGACGGGCCCGCTGGGTATGCGGCTTGTCCATTGGTGGCTCTCACCGCTTGGTGAGCGGGTGCGGAGACTCGACGGGCTGCTCACGGTCCTGGAGGAACAGGGCGAAACGGACGCCGTTGCGGATGTCGTCGAGCCGTTTGTGACGGAATGGTCGCATTTGCTGGCGGAGCCCCAGTGGGAAGCGCTTTGCGGAACGCTCCGGTATCGGGAGCGCCCAGAGCTTCGGCGGGCCGTACGCCTGCGGGAGGCGCAATTTGGAGCCTTTGGCCTGAACTGGATCAGGCAAAAACTTTCAGACCTGCATCCGTCCGCGATGGCCGGAAAGCTGGAGGAGCTTCTGGCCCCGGCAAAGGACCGGTTCGTGGCGGTTTCGCAAGTCACTCTTGCGCTGGCATTGCTTGAGGATTTTGTGGCGCGCGGACCCACGTTCGAAAAGATGCGCGGGTATGCGGCAGAGGTGCTTGCACAGCCGCGCCCGTTGCCGCAAGGCCGCCGGTTGCTTTTCCCCTCCCCAGGCCGCAGCTGCGGAAACACGATCACGGATGCACTGGAATTGGCCAAGCCGTACAGCCTGCGTGTGGGTCACGAAGTCCACGGGAACCAGTTTTATACCCTGCTTCGCCTATACAGGCAGGATGGAGACTCGACGCTGCTGCGGTTGATCATCCGCTATGTGCTCGAGGAATATGGCGCTGTTGGCGGAAACCCGTCCTGCTTCCTTCTGCCGTTCTTTGCGGAAGTTCCCGGTATGGATTACACGCTCCTTTGGGTGCGCAGGGAGCATCAATCGCTCATGCAGTCGATCATCGAGCGCAATTTCCACTACCGGCCCTGGGACCCCGTTCCCGAGCGGCTCACGGCTGTGGACTATGGGGAGGCAACCGGTCAGGAGTGGGCATCGTGGTCGCTTGAGCGCAAGGTATCGTGGTACGTCGGCGCAGTGGAGCGCTCCATTGAGGACGCACGCAAACAGTTCGGCGACTTCCGGGTGTGCACGCCGGAAACGCTTGAGCCCACGCTGACGACGCTCACACAGGAATGGGGGCTGACGGAGGTGAAAATTGAGCGTCACAAGGCCATTCCAAAGCACCGGAAGTTTTCGCCGGACGAGCTTGTGATTCTTTTTGAAGTGTTCAAGGGGCGCAGTCTGGATGACGTATCGCCCGAGGAGATCGAGGCGCTGCTCGTGCTGGAACGCAAGAACCGGAGCAACGCCGACATTCTCTGAAGTTAAAACTCGATTTTGAGATTATGATCCCTGGTGGCCCCGAAACAGAAGCGGCAGTCTCCGCAGCCGTTGAAAAGCTGCGGGAACGCTTGCCGCTAAACCGCGAAATTGCGGCGCTCCAGTGGTGGCACGCCGAGGCGACGGCGGGTCTTGCTAAGCTCGATGTGGATACGCTGCTGCTCGCGGCCCATCACTTCGGCGAACAGGGTGCAGGCGATGTGGTGCGAAAGATCCTGCCACTGCTCCCGGAGAGCGACGCAACGCGGATGGACAGGGTCTGGCTGGAGCGTTTGGCCTCGCGGCCCGCGCGGGAGGCTGAGTTTCCACTCCTCGCGTGCGTGCATCATGCCTCTGAGGGAGACACTGATTTTCTCGCCCGAGTGGAACATGCGGCGGCATGGAACGAGTCGGTCGCATACCGCCGAGGCGGGGACCTGCGTCTTGCGCGGGCTGTCTTCGCGGACGACGCAGCGGGGCGCCGTGGATGGACCACGCTTCCGAGTCTCAAACGTTCGAGTCGCGATGCCGTGCCGGCTGCCAAGGCGGCGCGCAAGCCGATGGTGCGGGACCTGTTCGCGGCGGCGGCGAGACTTGCTCAAGACCTCGGCTTGCCTTACTTCCTCGTCGCCAACAGTGACAACTGTTTCACGGACGACCTGCTCGCGGCGCTGAAGATGGGCGTCGAGGCGGGTTACCGGACCTTTGCGGTCACGCGTACGAACATTCCGGCGCTGGGTGCGACCGATCCGGCGCAATGGCTAATGATGCAGATTGGCGGCGCGGACACGCTCGTGTGCGAAACACGCTGGTGGCTGGAACACGAGGGCATGTTTGAGGATTACATTCTGGGCGAGCCTGAGTGGGACACGACCTACATTGGCTGCATGGCCACCCGCAGCCCGTTCTACTATTTCAGCCACGTGCGCGGCCTTACGCTTCACGTCGCACACGCTCGGCGCTGGAGCGCGGAGACGCCTCTTGCGCAGTATAATCTACAGATTGCGGCGAGACGTGATCACCTGTTCCACCTGCTACACAAGGCGTATTACCAGTCTGTGCAGGCGTTCGCCGCGCGTCATCGATTTCTGCCCACGTTCCGGCAAAATCTTGACCTCCTCAGAGTGTTCCGGGACCTGAAGATCTCCGCCTGATGTCCATGCTTCCTGAGATTCCAGACTCACTTCCCGGCACGATCGCGGACACGCTTCACCGCCGAACGCCGTATTGCCGGGAGACGGCATTGCTTCAGTGGCTCGCGTGCCATGGAGCGCTTGGTGCGGCTTCGGGAAGGGCGCTGGAGGTGGATACGCTCGTGCAGGCGGGCTACCACGGCGCGGCTGTGGGTTGGAAGGCAGGCGCAGAGGCCATTCTTTCCGAGATAGGATCAGCAGGCGGTGCCGATGTGGACGCGGCGCTTATCGCGTGGTTGGCACGCATCGAGACGCGGTTATCACCTATTTCCGGTGGTCTGTTGCTGGCGTTTCACGGCACGCTCACGGAGGGGGCGGCAGCCGCGGCGGAGTCCGTTTCGTCGAAGGTTGAAGGACTCAGGCTTGCCTGTTTTGGCGGAGATACCGGCGTGAGGGCGGGATGGCTGCCGCTTGCGCGCGGCCAGGAGGGCTCGCGGGTGCTCGTGCGTGATGTTTTCGATGCCGCAGCGGGCAAGGCCCGTGAGCTTGGCTGCGCGGCCTTCATGGTATGCCGCGGAAGCCATTGCGTGACACCGACGCTGATGTTCGCGCTGGAGCGCCTGAGGGGCGCCGGTTACCGGAATTTGTGCGTCTCGGCCACTGAAACCGCAGGCCCCGGCAAGCTGGAGCCCCAGGACTGGGTGATGATGCGGGTGGGCAGCCCCGACGCTTTTCTGTGCGCGACCGACGTTTGGACGGCACTTGCGCCCAAGGTGCGTGCGTATGTCCTAAGCGACCAGGATCACGCTTGGCAGACGGGGTTGTGCGGGGCTATCACCGCGGAGCCAGCTTCGTATTTTCTGAGCCACCTGCGCGGGGCGCTGCTCGCGCCACGCCACGCGGCGCCGGAAGCAACCGAGGACGAGAAAGCGGTTGCCCGCGAGAATCGGAGGATTTTGGAGCGAGACGACCTTGCGGGGAAGCTGTGTGTGGGCGCCTACGTTGAGACATTGCAGGCGTTCATCGCGCGGCAACGAAGCCTACCTTCGGTGCGGCTGAATGAACGGCTTCTGCCGATCTTGAGGGGCCAGCTCGCGCAGCTCTAGTTTCGACCTTTCTCCCGACCAAAATCCCCATGAGTCGCACCGTGCAGTTCGAGTCTGAGCGTTTCTTCTCCCAGAACGGGGAAGATGCGCTGTTGTGGGCATTGCTGCGCGATTGGGAGCCGACTACGTTCGTGGAGATTGGCGCGTTCGACGGCGTCTATTTGAGCAATACCGCGTTTTTGGAGGAGCGAGGGTGGCAGGGGTTGTGTATTGAGGCGAACCCGGATCTCCATGCCCTTTGCCAGCAGAACCGGCCTCGCTCGCGGTGCCTACGTTACGCATGCAATGACGCGGAAACGCCCGGGACGGCACGGTTTCTCCGTGAGCCAATGGGATTGCTCTCTGGGCTTGAAGTTGACGCCGCGGATGTGGCGCTGCGTTACAGGAACCGGGGCCTGTCTTTCGAGGGATTTGTTGAGACGGAGGTTCCGGCGCTTTGTCTGGACGGGATCCTGGAGCGCCACGCAAACGGGCTCCCGCCGCCCGCCGTAATATCAATCGATGTGGAAGGCGTGGAGCTGCGCGTGCTGCAAGGTTTCCGGACACTGGAACAGCTCAAGCCCGCTGTGCTCGTGGTGGAGGGCAATTGCGCTCAGCAGCAAGCTCTGATTACGGCACACCTTGCCGCCCGCGGTTACAAGCTGGCGCGGCGGGTCGAGCAGAACCTGTTCTTTTGTGCAGAGGCCGCGCTGGCGGCGGATCTGGCGACGCTGCACGTTGAGGCCTGGATTGGCGCACGCGAGCACCCGTGGGGTCCGGCCTATACGCTGGCCGAGCACCGGCGCGACCGACGTGTGATTCTGACCCCGGAGGCGGGCGGTTAGACGCGGACAGCCGAGCCCGGCGTTCACACGCGACGCGCCCACCTGTGAGCCCGGGGGAAATTCGCTTGCCAGAGGGAAACGCCGGCTGAATGCTGCCCGTGAGCTTCGCAAAGGATTGTCAGGCGGCGGCTTGGCGAAAAACTTTGGGCTAATTTCCGTCCCGGTGATGTCGACTTGTTGGGCGGCGGGACAGACCCCCATTGCGCCAGGGCCGCAAAGGTACGCTGCGGGCGGGCGATGGAACGACTGAAAGCAGGATTTTCCTAATGAGCCTAGAAAAACCGATTCTCGTTACTGGTGGCGCCGGATATGTAGGTTCAGCGCTTGTGCCGAAGTTGCTGAACCAGGGCTTTCGCGTCCGCGTGCTGGACTTGATGATTTATGGTGAGGAAGTCCTGGCGGGAGTGAAGGGGCACGCCGGGCTGGAGCTTATCAAGGGGGATCTGAGGGATGCCGCGCTGGTAAAGAAGGCCGTGGCTGGCTGTGGTGCGGTGATCCATTTGGCGTGCATTTCGAATGACCCGAGCTTCGAGCTGAATCCGGACCTTGGGAAGTCCATCAACTACGATGCGTTTATGCCGCTCGTGGAGCTCTCCAAGGAGGCGGGCGTCAGCCGCTTCGTATACGCGTCGTCTTCGAGCGTCTACGGCATCAAGGAGGAGAACAACGTCACGGAAGAGCTCGAGCTGAAGCCCCTGACGGATTACTCGAAGTACAAGGCGCTGTGCGAGGAGGAGCTCCTGAAGCGGCGCAGCCCCGGTTTCACGGCGATCATCCTGCGACCGGCTACGGTTTGCGGGTATTCTCCGCGCCTGCGGCTGGACCTTACGGTAAACATCTTGACGAATCACGCGATCAACCGCGGCAAGATCACGGTGTTTGGCGGCGCACAGAAGCGCCCGAATATCCACATCGACGACATGACGGACCTGTATGTCGCGTCGCTGGGCTGGCCGGCGGAGAAGGTGGATGGGCGCATCTACAATGCGGGCTACCACAACCACACGGTATCGGAGATCGCAGAGATGGTGCGGCGGGTGGTGGGGCGGAACGTGGAGATCGTGACGACGCCGACGGATGACAACCGTTCGTATCATATTTCGTCCGAGAAGATTCGCCGCGAGCTGGGCTTTGAGGCGAAGCGTGGGCTGGAGCAGGCGGTGATGGACCTGAAGGCCGCGTTCGAGGCGGGCAAGGTACCGGAGCCCATGACCCGCACAACCTATTACAACATCAAGCGCATGCAGGAGATCGGGCTGAAGTAACAGCCCGCTTCGCGCCCGGCCCCATGCACGATATCCCTTACGTCAATCTCGCGGCGCCGCACCGGCTGCTCAAGCAACCGCTGCTTGAGGCGGTGGCTGCCGTGCTGGAGCGCGGGGATTTCATCCTGGGCGAAGCGGTCAACGAGCTCGAAGAGGTGTTTGCGAAGCTGTGCGGCGCGAAGCACGCCATTGCCGTGAGCTCGGGCACGGACGCGCTGATCCTGGCTCTCCGGGCGCTGAAGATCGGGTGTGGCGACGAGGTGATCACGGCGCCGAATTCGTTTGTCGCCACGGCGACGGCGATCGTCCTCGTCGGAGGAAAGCCCGTGTTTGTGGATGTCGGCCCCGACCGGAACCTGGACCCTTCGCGTATTGAAGAAGCCATTACAGCCCGCACGCGCGCAATCATGCCCGTTCACCTAGGCGGGCACGCGGCGGAAATGGCTGAGATCCGGCGCATCGCCGCAAAGCACGGTCTTGCTGTGATTGACGACTGCGCGCAGGCGGTGGGCTCGGTGTACCAGGGGCGCCCGGTGGGCTCGCTTGCCGACGTAAGCTGTTTCAGCCTGCACCCGCTCAAAAACCTTTCCGCCTGCGGTGACGCCGGCATGCTCACGACCGATGATGGGGCGGTGGCCGAACGGCTGCGGTTGCTCCGGAATCTCGGTCTGCGGACGCGCGATGAGTGCGTGGAATGGAGCGCAAACCACCGGCTCGACACGCTGCAAGCCGCGCTGCTGCTGGTGAAGCTGCCGCACTTTCCCGGCTGGCTGGCGCAACGGAGGGAGAACTGCCAGCGCTATCGCGAGCTCCTCGCGGGGGTCCCCGGGCTGGAGCTGCCGTGGGAGCGAGAGGGTGACGTCGTGGCCTACCACACCTTTGTAGTGCAGACTGACCGCAGGGACGCCTTGCGCGAGCACCTGACGTCCCGGGGGATCAAGACAGCGATCCACTACCCGAAGCCGATACACCTCCAGCCCGTCGCCGCTGCGCTTGGCCACGGCCCGGGCTCGTTCCCCGTCACGGAACGACAGGCCAACCGCATCCTTACTTTGCCGAGTTTCCCGGAGCTTCCCCAGGAGGCCGTCACCCGCGTTGCTGACGAGATCCGCGCTTTCCTCACCTAGCCTGCCGCCCCCATGAACGTTCCTTTCGGATACCTGGACCGCCAGTTTGCGCAAATCGACCCCTTTCTTGAGGACATCCGCAAGCTCATTGCCTCGACGGACCTCACGCTTGGCGAGGCGCTGGAGGAATTTGAGGCGCGGTTCGCAAAACTGTGCGGCATGCCGCACGCCATTGGCGTGGCGAGCGGGACGGACGCCCTGATGCTTTCCCTGAAGATGCTGGGCATCGGGCCCGGCGACGAGGTCATCACGGCGACGAACACTTTCATTGCGACGGCCGGCGCCATTGCGATGGCTGGCGCAAAGCCGGTCTTTGTAGACTGCGAGGGCGGCTTCGTCATCGACCCGACAAAGATCGAGGCAGCGATCACGCCGCGGACGAAAGCGCTGCTGCCGGTGCACTTCACCGGAAATGTGGCGGACATGCCGGTAATCATGGAGATCGCGCGGCGCCACAAGCTGCTCGTCGTGGAGGACGCCTGTCAGGCGCTTCTGGGGGCGATAGACGGCAAGCCCGTCGGCACCTGGGGCTCGACGGTGTGCTTCAGCCTGCACCCGCTGAAGAACCTCAACGTCTGGGGCGACGGCGGTCTGATCGTGACGCGGGATGGTGAACTCGCCCGCAAGCTGCGGCTGTTCCGCAACCACGGTCTTGTGAACCGCGACGCGGTGGAATTCTTCGGGCACAACTCGCGCCTCGACACGCTCCAGGCCGTGATCGGGAACCGGCTCATTGACGGCGTGCAGGCTGCCACGGAGCGGCGCATCGGTTATGCGCGGCGTTATGATGAAGCGTTTGCGGATCTCGCACCGCGGGTGCGTGTGCCGGTGCGCAGGCCGGGCGTCCGCCACGTGTTCCATTTGTACATCGTCGAGGTGGAGCAACGCGACGCGCTCCTGAGCCATCTGAACAAGCGCGGGATCAAGGCGAAGGTCCACTACCCGATCCCGCTGCACCTGCAGCAGGCAAGCGCGCACCTTGGCTACAAGCAGGGCGATTTCCCGGTGGCCGAAGCGCAGACCCGCACCATCATCACGTTGCCCGCGCACCCGTACTTAACGCCCGAGGAAGTGGAATACACGATCCGGGAAGTGCGGGCGTTTTACGGCGCGAGCTAGCCCGACATGCTCCTCGGTATCGACCTCGACAATACGCTAATTTCGTACGACACGCTGTTTCAGACGGTCGCTCGCGAGTTCGGCATTTCCGGGGCACCGGAGGGCAAGCAAGGGCTGAGGGACTTCCTGCGGGCGCAACCGGGTGGCGAGGATCTTTGGCAGCGCATACAGGCCGCTGTCTATGGGCCGCGTCTTGGTGAGGCCGTTCCCATGCCTGGGGCCTTGGAGGCGCTCAGACGGTGCCGCGAACGGCGCGCCCGTGCTGTGATCGTGAGCCATAAGACGCGCTTTGCGGCCAAGGACCAGACCGGCACGGACCTGCGCACCGCCGCGCTCGCGTGGCTGGAAGCCAAGGGTTTTCTCGGCCAGGAGACAGGGATCTCCGCGGCCGAGGTTTTCTTCACGGACACCCGGGAAGAGAAGGTTGAGCGCCTTGCGGCCTGCGGCTGCACGCATTGCATTGACGATCTCCCGGAAGTGTTCCGCGAGCCCGCCTTTCCGGCAAGCTGCCTGCCGGTCCTGATCGCCCCGGATGCACCCGCGGGCGTCCAAAGGCCGCTGGTTTGGTGCAGGACGTGGCAGGATATCGAGCAATCCGTCCTCAACGAGCCTCTGTTCGGGCCTGAGGCCGCGGCGGCCCGCACGGCGATGCTTGGAGCCTGCGGGCTCGAGGCGGGCTGCGTGATCATGCGTATTGGCGGCGGACGCAACAGCCGCATCTACCGCGTGGAGACCCCGGAGGGTCGCGGGATTGCGGCGCTCAAAGTGTATTTCCGGCATCCGGCGGACACGCGGGACCGGCGTGCGCGCGAAGCTCTCGCCTGCGACGTGTTCCAACGGGCGGGCGAGGCAAAAACCCCCGGCGTCCTGTGGACGGACACGAGCTTCTGCGCCACCGCGTTCACGTGGCTCGATGGCCGCAGACCCGCGCCGGGCGCGGACGGCGCAGCCGCGGTCGAGGCGCTCCTGAAGTTGTTTGAAAAACTCCGCAACGCTGCGGCAGCGATGCCTCCGGGGGACGAGGTGACGGCCTCCGAAGCGTGTTTTTCACTGGAGGAATTGCGCGCCAACCTTGAAGCACGCCGGCACAGGCTTGAGGCGATCCGGCCAGCGGATGAGGTGGACGAAGCGATGCTTGCGTTCCTGCGCGGGCCGTTCGACCGGCACGTCTCAGGAGCCCTGGGGGCCGCGGTGGAGGCATATGCGACGCACGGCCTGAGGCCCACGGACATCCTGCCCGCCGGTGAGCGCGTACTGAGCCCGTCGGATTTTGGGCTGCACAACATGCTGCGCTCCGCCGACGGGGATTTCTGGTTTGTGGATTTTGAGTATTTCGGCTGGGATGACCCGGCCAAGACGCTTTCGGATTTCCTGCTCCATCCCGCTGAAGAAATGGCGCTGCCCCGTGACGTGAAAGAGTGCTTCGCGCGTGGTTTCCTGGAGTTGTTCCAGGAGGCGTGCCCGTCCCTGCCTTGGCGCGTCGGGGCGCTTTTGCCGCTGTACGCGGCCAAGTGGGCCCTCATCATTCTGAATGAGTTTGCGGCGCAAGACGCGCAGCGCCGGAACTTCGCTGCAACGGCTTCGGGCGTGGACCGGCGGCCCGCACAGCTCCAGAAGGCCAAAATGCTTATTGAGAACCTGGGCGCGATTACCGCGGCGCTCCCCCACCCTTCCCGTCTCCATGCTTGACGAAAGATCACTCTACCTTCGGCGCGTGCTGCTCGACACGCTCTACGCCGGCGGGCGCGGCCATCTGGCGTCCGCTCTGTCTGTTGTCGAAATCGTGCGGGTGCTGTATGACGACATCCTGAGGCATCGCCCGCAGGAGCCGCAGTGGCCCGAGCGCGACCGTTTCATCCTCAGCAAAGGGCACGGGTGCCTGGGGCTTTACGCCGTCCTGGCCGACAAAGGTTATTTTCCGCAGGAGGAGCTTTCACGGTTCTGCAAACCCGGCGGCATTCTCGGGGGCCATCCCGAAACGAAGGTTCCGGGTGTGGAGGCATGCACGGGAAGCCTCGGGCACGGTCTGCCGATCGGCGTGGGGCTGGCCCTTTCCGCCCGCATGCACCGGCGGGGCACCCGCGTATACGTGCTCGTCGGGGACGGCGAGTGCAACGAGGGCTCGGTGTGGGAAGCCGCGCTGATGGCGGCAAAGCACAAGCTCGACAACCTGACCGTGCTTGTGGACCGCAACCGCCAGCAGTCGTACGATGCGACGGCGAAGGTGCTGGATCTTGAGCCGTTCGCGGACAAGTGGCAGGCGTTCGGGTTCTCGGCAAGGTCCGTGGACGGCCACAACGTGCGTGCCTTGCGGGATGCGCTCTCGACGCCACCGCAGGCCGGCAAACCGACGGCCGTCATCTGTGAGACCGTGAAGGGGCGCGGCATTCCGGAGGTCGAAAGAAACCTGAAATGGCATCACGTGAACAAGCTTGTGGAAGACGAATGGCGCCGCCTGCGCCAGACTCTGGAGGTGGCCCATGCGTAAGACCGCTTTACAAGTGGTGACGGAACTGGCGCGGCGCGATGGACGCGTCGTGTTCGTCGGCTCGGACCTTGGCGTTGGGACGCTCAGCGACTTCCAGAAGGAAATGCCGGACCGGTTCTATATGGAGGGCATCAGCGAGGCCGCAGTGATCGGCATGGCTGCGGGCCTGGCCATGGACGGGTGGGTTCCCTACGTGAACACGATAGCCACGTTCCTGACGCGCCGTTGTTACGAGCAGGTGGTGCTGGACCTGTCGCTCCATCACCTGCCCGTGCGCCTCATCGGAAACGGCGGGGGCCTCGTTTACGCGCCGCTCGGCCCCACACACCAGGCGACCGAAGACCTCGCGATCATGCGGGCCGTCCCGAACATGACGGTGCTTGCCCCGGCGGACGCCGAGGAGATGCGGCGCCTGATGCTGGAGACACTCCCCCTGACTGGGCCGGTTTACGTGCGCGTGGCCAAAGGCGGGGACCCCATCGTCACCACACCGGAACAGCACCAGGGCCTCGGCAAAGCCGTAGCCGCCAAGGAAGGCAAGAATGTGCTCCTGGCGACGACGGGCATCTGCCTTGGGCTCGCGCGGGAAGCCGCAACAAAGCTTGAGGAACGGGGCCTTTCGGTCTGTATCCGGCATTTCCATACAGTTAAGCCTTTTGACACGGAAGGCCTGTTGAAGGCCGTGGACGGGAAGCGTGCGGTCGTCACCGTAGAGGAGCACTCGGTCATCGGGGGGCTCGGCGGTGCTGTCGCAGAGGCCTTGGCGGAAGCCGGGTGCTGCGCCAGACTACGACGCGTGGGCTTGCCCGACGTTTTTGCGGACGACTATGGCTCCCAGAAAAGCCTGATGGCGAAATTCGGAATGAGCGCCGAAGGCGTCGTCGCGGCCGCATTGGACGCGCACGGTTCTTGACGCCCGGCGGGCGCGATTCCAGCCTCTCATATAACCCATCTCCTAACCGAACCTACCATGGGACAACTGCGAAACTTCTTTACGCCGCTGCACAAGCGCACGAGCCGGAACTACATCGGCCGCATGATGGACGACAAGGTCGCCTGCATGCTCAAGGCCAAGGAATACGAGTTCGACTACTGGGATGGCGACCGGCGCTTCGGCTACGGCGGCTACAAGTACGACGGCCGGTGGAAAGCCGTTGCGCAGGAGATCATCAAGGCCTACGGGCTGACTGAGAAGTCCCGCATTCTCGATGTGGGCTGCGGCAAGGCGCACCTGCTGTGGGAGATCAAGCAACTGCTGCCGGGCGCGGAGGTGTGCGGGTTCGACATCTCCAAGCATGGGCTCGCCGACGCACCGGAGGGAATCCGGCCCTACCTCTTCCGTTACCGCGCGCAGGATGCCCTGCCGTTCGGGGACAAGCATTTCGACTTCGTGATGTCGCTCGGGTGTCTCCACAACCTGCGCATTTTCGAGCTCAAGACGGCGCTCGCGGAAATTGAGCGCGTGTCCCGCGGGGACAAATACGTGATGCTTGAGAGCTACCGGAACGAGCAGGAACTGTTCAACCTGCAGTGCTGGGCGCTCACGTGCGAATCGTTCTTCGACACCGCGGAGTGGATCTGGCTGTACCGGCATTTCGGATACACCGGCGACTACGAGTTCATTTATTTCGAATAAGGCCCGCCCATGAAGTTCAAAGCCGCCATCCTGGTGGAGTCCTGCCGACCCCTCGTGGTTGACGAAATCGAGAACGAGCCGCTGCTTCCGGGGCAGGTGCTCGTCCGCGTGCAATGCAGCGGCATCTGCGGCGCGCAGATCAACGAGATCGACGCCGTGAAGGGGCCGGACAAGTTCCTGCCGCACCTGCTGGGCCACGAGGGCGGCGGGACGGTCGTTGAAGTCGGGCCTGCCGTGCAGCACGTAAAGGTGGGTGACCGGGTGGTGATGCACTGGCGCAAGGGCCAGGGCATCCACGCGCCAACGGCCTCCTACCGCTGGAATGGCCGCAAGGTGAACTCGGGCTGGGTCACGACGTTTTCCGAATACTCGGTGGTATCCGAGAATCGCGTGACACCGATCCCGAAAGACGTGCCGTTTGAAGTCGCCGCGCTGCTGGGCTGCGCCGTGACCTCCGGGGCGGGGATTGTGAACAATGACGCGGGCGTGAAGCTGGGCGAGTCCGTGGTAGTATTTGGCGTCGGTGGGCTCGGGCTGGCGGTCGTGCAGGCCGCCCGGCTTGCGGGCGCGCAGCCGATCATTGCCGTGGACCTGATTGACCAAAAGCTTGAATGGGCGCGCGACCTTGGGGCGACCCATGTGGTGAAGGCCGGGCCTGGTGTGGATGTCGAGAAAGCGATCCGCAACATCGTCGGGGCCGCGGGCGCGGACGTCTGCGTGGAGAACACGGGCAATGTGCGCGTGATCGAGAGCGCCTACGCGCTGACGCGCGACCGCGTTGGGCGTTGCATTCTGGCGGGGGTGCCCCGTCACGATGAAAAGGTTTCGATCCACACGTTGCCGCTGCACTTCGGCAAGGTGCTCACCGGGAGCGAGGGCGGTGAGACCAACCCGACGGAAGACATTCCGCGCTACATCCGGTTGTATGGGGCGGGCCGCCTGGACATCAAGGCGCTCATCTCGCACCGCATGTCGCTTGAAAAGGTGAACGACGGCATAAACCTCCTGCGGCAAGGCCTGCCAAAGCGCGTGCTGCTCGACATGCCCGAATAGGCGATGCCCACGCCCCTCACAGGGAAGCGCGTGCTCGTGACGGGCGGGTCCCGCGGGATCGGCCTGGCCTGTGCGCGCGAGCTCGCCCGGGCGGGCTGCCAGGTTACGTTGCTGGCACGCCGCGAGGATGCCCTGGACGCCGCCCTGCATTCGCTCGACGGATCGGGGCATGTGCGCATCGCTGCAGACCTGCTCGTGCAGGGGGCCGGCACGGCGGCGGCGGCAGCGGCGCAGGCGCGTGGACCGCTCGACATTGTCGTGCATGCCGCGGGCGGGACCCTCGGGGCTCGCGAGCCGGACGCCCCTCTCGGGCAATGGGAGTCCGTTTTCCGCCTGAACCTGTTCGCGGCCGTTGAGATCAATAACGCCATCCTCCCTTCGATGAGGAACCGTGGCAGAGGCCACCTGTTGCACATTTCATCCTCGGCGGCGGTCCATGGGCGCGCATCGACGGCTTACAGCGCGGCCAAGGCGGCCCTGAACCGCTACGTCGTGGCCCTCGGTCGCGCGGAAGCGGAGTGTGGCATTGTAGCAGCAGCGGTAATGCCCGCGGCTGTGGCGGGACTGGGAAACACGTGGGAGCGGGCGGCCCGTGAGAATCCGGGCGCGCACGAGCGGACCCGTGAAAACCAGGTTGGCAAACGCTTTCAGACCCCCGAGGAAATTGCCGCTTTTGTGGCTTTCCTGGCCAGTGAGGCCGGGCGCACCTTCGCAGGCTGCGTCTTAAACGCGGACGGGAATCTCCCCTAGCCCATGGATATTTTGCCTTCCATCAACGTGGTAACGGAGGCCCGTTTTCCAACGGAGGCCGAGCTCGACGCGTTGAGCCGAAGCGGGAAGCCGATCGCAACCGAGCTGACGATCGGGATGCCCAGCTACAACCTTGCCCGTTATCTTCCAACGGCGCTGCTGGCGATCCTTGAGCAACCGGTTTGGCCGGCGAAGCTGCTGATCGTAGACGACGTGTCGAGCGACGGAAGTTTGGATGTTATCCGGCAGTTTGCTTTGCGATTCCCGTTTATTGAAGTCCGCGTAAACGAGGTGAATCTGGGCGCGGCGGAAAACATTTCGCGGATGTACCGGGATATCCGGACGCCCTACGTCTATTGCGCCTCCGCGGACGATTTTCTCCTGCCCGGCGCCGTACCAGAGGTCTTGGAGCTCGCGCGGCGTTTTCCGCAGGCGGGCCTCCTTTGCGGGAAGCTTGGGGTCGTCAGCCCCGAGGGCAAGCCAGTCGGAGCCTACGGGGTCGCAGCCTGGAACGACGCCCGCTACGCGACGCCGGGCGAATTCCGGCGGGACGTTATTGAGGGCGAGTCTCCCACGTTCTCGCTTTCAGGCGCGACGTTCTACCGGACCGCGGCGCTGCACGAGGCTGGCGGTTTCAGCCCGGAGCTCGGTTCCTGGGGAGACACCTTTGCAATCTGGGCCATCGGGCTAAAGCACGGCATCGCCTACACGCCGAAGCCGCTCGCCATGATGCGCCTGCGCGCAGGAAGTTTTTCGGGGAGCACGGACGTGGACCCGCTCCAGACGCTTTCCACGGTTTCCAAGGCGCTCGTAAGAATGCGGGAGGTCCGCTTCACGGACCTGTTTTCGTCGAACCTGAGCCTGTCCTGGGCAAGCTCGTATGTCGGGCAGCGTCTTGGCGCGATGCGGGCGCGACGCTCGGAAGACCCGCTTGACCTCGTGCCGCCGCCGCTCCGGCGCGCGCACCAGCAGCTGATTGGTTACGTGCTGCGGCATCTGAAGGGACGCGCCTTGTACGCCTGGGGAACGGGCGAGCTGGGGCGCTACGGCGCGGCACTCCTCGCGCAGGGTCAGGCGGAACCGGTTGCCTTCATAGATTCCGCGCCCGAGAAGACCTGGACGACATTCTGCGGGCGGCCTGTGGTGGCTCCGCAAGTGCTGCGGAACGCCGATCCCAAGCCCTTTGTGCTGATTTGTTCGTCTTTTCGCGCGGAGCTTCAGGAGCAGCTCCGGGCCATGGGCTTTGTGGAGGACGAGGATTTTACGGCGATCCAACTCTGACGCCCGCTGCGGTGAACCCTCGCCTGATACTCATCAATCCCGAAGGCCGTCGCGTGAGCGGCGTGGCGACGTACCTGCGGGCCCTCGCACAGCGCGCCCCGGACGTCCGCCTGCTTTCCTTGAACGATGGCACCACGGGTGCGGCGCTACCGAACGAAACGCGGTTGCCTCCCGAAGCTAGCCACGACCCGCAGAAGATTTGCGCCGCGGTTCTCGCGTCAGTCGCCGAGACCGCTGGAGGACCGATCGTCATAGCGCCGGGCGTAGGCGACACGGTGCATTATGGTGCGGCTCTCGCAGCCAAGACGCTCAGCCAAAGCGGAAGCAAGGTGTGCCTGCTGGGAACCGCGCACAGCGACGACGCCAACCAGTACCGGGTGCTCGAGGCGTTTCGCGGGTGGCTCGGCGCGCAGATCGGCGTAAACCGCGCCGTAGCTGACAAGCTCGCCCGCCAGAGCGCGGTCCCGACAGCGTATCTGCCCTACCCCGTCGATTCCGGCGCCCCCCTTTCGCGGGCTGCACTGGATGGGACAAAGCCGCTGGCGCTGCTGTATGCGGGTCGGTTTGACGAGGACCAAAAGCGGGTTTCACGGCTGCCTCAGCTCACGCACGCGCTGCGTTCGCTGGGCGTGCCGTTCCACCTGAGCCTGGTGGGAGCCGGCGTCGAGGAAGCCCGCTTGCGCAGCGGGTTCGCACAGGCGCAGACAGCCGCGTGTGTGGACTTCCTGCCACCGCGCACCCCGGACGAAATGCCGACGCTTTACGCGGAACACGACGTGATCCTGCTCACCTCTGATTTCGAAGGAACGCCACTGGCTCTCATCGAAGCCATGGGGCGGCGGGTATGCCCGGCCATACTCGGCTTTCCGGGCGCGGGGGAAATTGTGCGCGAGGGCGAGGAAGGCTGTGTCGTTCCGCCTAGGGCGGTCGAGGCGCTGGCCGTCGCAATAGCGGCGCTGCACGCGGAGCGACCGCGCCTGGAGGCCCTTAAGGATGCGGCCTTGCGGAAAGCCTCGAGCACCTTCGGTTGGGAGGAGCACCTACGTCGCCTGCGGGAAATCGTTTCGGTCGCAAGTAACCGGGGTGTCCCGGAAAACACTGAGCCCCCCGACCTTGCGCGGGCCGACATCGAAGCTCTCGTGGCGGAAGGCGCGGATGCAACCGTCGCGGTAATGGGCGCCGGCGTGTTCGGGCGCCGCGTCGTCGACGGCCTGCTTGCCGCCCGTGCGCGCGTCGTCGCCCTCGCGGACTCCGGCTCACCCGGCCTGGCGTCTTATCGCGGCGCGCCCGTGATCCCGCCCAAGGTCCTTCCGGATTACCGCCCGGAAGCCGTCGTCATCGGGTCCGCCGCGTACGTGGGCGACATGGAGCGCGCCGTCCTGGCGGCCTACGCAGCGCGTAAGATCGCGGCGCCGAGGATGGTGGCGCTGGTGAGCGGCCGAACGGCGCCTATTTATAAATAAAGGGGTCGGTCTTTTTCATCTTCTTCACCTTTCGGCGAAGAGCGAAGAACAGCCGGATTTCCTCAATCAGGTTTTTGAGCCAGCTCATCAGGAGAATACAGGTACGTTGTGAAGTTTTGAGAAGCGGTCGGCGTCTTCCCGCGTGTTGACCAGCGGCTCGCCCTTGATGTTGAGCGATGTATTCAGAAGGATGGGACAACCCGTGCGCTCGCGCCAAAGTTCCAGAAGCTTCCGGAACTGCGGGTTTTCATCCGGACCGACGGTCTGGACGCGTGCGGTGCCATCAACGTGGACGATCGCGGGAAACTCATCGGGAAACCGGCACGGCACCGCGTACTGCATATATGGGGACGGGCACGGCAGCGAAAAATACTCGTTGGCGACTTCTGCAATAATGGCCGGCGCAAAGGGCCGGAACTTCTCACGCTGCTTGATCTCGTTCACCCGGTCCTTCATGTGGGGACCGCGCGGGTCGGCGAGGATGGACCGGTTTCCGAGCGCGCGCGGACCGAATTCGGCGGCCCCCCAGGCAACGGCCGCGACGCCTCGCTTTTCCAGGGTTTCGAGCACGCGCTCATACGGGTACGAGCTCTCAATCTGGTGTCCAAGAAAGGGCCCGCGCCACTGGAGCTTTCGGCCGAGGAAGGCGGCGACCGCGCCGATGCTCGAGCCGCCATCACCGGGGTGAGGCATGATCCAGAGGTCGTCAACCATGGGGCGCAGAACGGCGTTCGCCACGCAGTTGAGGGCAACACCGCCCATGTACACGAGCTTGCGCCGGCCCGTCAGGCGCAACGTTTCTTCAAAGAATCGGCGCAGAAGGCGCAGCGTGACCTCCTGAATGGAGGCGGCGAGATCGAGTTTATCGGCGTCAGAAAGGTAGTCCCGCTCGATCCCGCAATGGACGGGCTGGCGGAGGCGGAAAGGCCAGTCACGCGCGACAAAGTCGTCATAGATCTGGTCGGCGTGAAGGGGACGCCCGAACGCGGCCATGCCCATCAGGATGTATTCCTCTTCGTTTGGCTTGAGGCCGAGCCGCTGCGTGAACGCCGAGTACAGGAGGCCGAGCGAATGCGGATACCGCGTCCGGTGCACACAGCGTAACGGGCGGCCCGGAACGGCGTCCCACACGGAAAGGGTGGTGAACTCGCCAATCGCGTCCACCACAAGAACCGCGGCTTCGTCAAAGGGGCTCGTGTAGTAGCCCGCGGCGGCGTGGCCCAGGTGGTGATCGACGTGGGCGAACGGGATGTCGCCAAGCCCAAGGTCTCGCAAGTGCGGACGCGCGAAGTCCCGAAACACCTGATCCCACTGGCCCGCGTACGCCTGACGAAGCTTCTTTCTCAACACGCTTTCGTGCCAGACAAGCGCCTTGGGGCGCCCGAAACGCAGGGCCTCTGCGATAAGGGAGGCGCTGAGAAGGGGGTCGTTTTTCCGCCGCGAAAACCGTTCAGAGTCGGACGCAAACAGGATTTCGCCGCCTCGGACAACGGCGAGGGAGGCATCGTGACCGAGGGCGGAAATGCCCCAGAAAACGTCTTCGCTCATGGCGGCGCAGTTAGCAGGTGAGGGATGTTCCGGCAATGCTATGCGGAAGGTGGGTAATACGGGTACTGGTTTTAGCACAGAACACGAACACAAAAGGCTTTGGCGACCAAACGGCGCACCAGAAAAAACGCTCTTGCGGGCTCACCCGTCCGCGATGCTTCATTCTGGAGTCGATCTCTTCAAGCTTCCGGCGAATCGGTCGACTTGTTTCCGCCAAATACTCCGATGAACGACGCTCCCTGTGCCATGGCCGACACTGAGTTGAAGGCGCTTCTCCAGCGCTTTCCTTACAGTCGAGAGATAGCAGCCGTTAACGTGCTTCAAGCTGCTGAGTCCTGCGAACAGTTCGAAACAGAGACGCTCGTTCTTGCTGCGCACCGGCTTGAGGAGACAGGGGCCTCGGAGGCCCTCGCAAGGGTTCTCGGCGAGCTGGAACGCCGCAGCGATGCCGCCCTGGACCTGTCCTGGCTGAAGCACCTGACAGCCCCTGCGGCCTCGGGCCCGATTCTTGTGGCGACGCACTGGGCGTACGGCGGCAGCCAGGAGGACTGGATGTTGCACCTCGTGGCGGCGCAGGCGATAAGCACGCTCGCGACCCAACACCCCAACCTGCACCTCGCCCACGTCACCTATTCTCGCGACACGCGGGAAGTGCCCGGTTGGAAGCGGCTCCCCTCACTTATCCGATCGGTAAACGACATTCCTTGGGGACTTGGGGTAAGGCGCCCCTTTGTGCCCGATATCTTCCGTGCCGCCGCACGAGAGGCTTCGGCTACAGGGTGCGCGTATTTCGCGGTCGCCCTCCCCGGCGTGATCCTCAGTTCCACGTTCCTGCGCGCCGTTGCGTGGTTGCAGGAAGCGTCGCTGGAGGCGACGGCGATCACGCCCACGGCCACGGCGATTGCCGGGCCTGCGGTGCCCGCGCAATGGCGGATGCTGCAGTTTGGTCAGGTCGGGGCGATCGTCTGCTCGACGGAATGGTGGCTGAAGAACGAAGCCCTGTTTGGCGACTACGCCTGGGGCGCCGCAGGCTGGGAGACGGCTTACACCGCGAAGCTCGCCGCGTATTCACGTTTCTACTACGCCAGCACGCTCCGCGGCGCGGCGCTACTGCACCGCAGTCTGCCCCTGGCGCCTTCCCATGATCCCGCCGCGCGCGTGAATCAGACCCTTTCCACCGAACAGGATAGCCCGCATATCCTCGCGCATGAGGCGTACTGCGCGAGTATTTCTGACTTCGTAAAAGTTCACCGCAGCCTTCCGACCTTCACGCGTAACAAGGGGCTTCAGGCCGTCTTTGGCCGCATGCCGCGCGTAACGGCGACCGAGCGCAAGGAGGCTCCCGGCAAGCCCGCCGCTTCTGCGCCCGCGCAGGCGCTCTCGCTCGCGGCGCTCCGGGACCTGAGCGCGACGAAGACACTTTTCGTAAACGGGTGCAGCAACTCAGCCGGCCTTGATACGCCCGATGGGACGTATGAGTATGACCACGCCAACGTGTTCGGAGGCGTTTTGCACCGGCGCCTGGGCTTCGGGGGGTACCACAATCTGGCCTTCGGCGGCGGCTCCAATGCGCGCATTGTGCGAAAGACGATGGCGTGGATCGCGGAGCATCACCTTGGCGCCGGGAAGCGTCCTGAAGACCTCTTCGTTATCATAGGCTGGGCAACGCCTGACCGGCGAGAGTTCTGCTGGGAGCGCACAAAAGAGATCCTGTTCCCCTCCCCCGATGGCATTCACCCGTTCTCCATCGGTATCTACAATGCGGACAGGTTCGAGGGCCAGTGCAAGCAGTTCTGGAAATCCTACATAGCCTATGGGCAGAGCGACCTGCTCGACATGTGGGTCTGGCTGACCCAAATCATCGGGCTTCAGGCGTTCTTCCAGCAGCACAGGATTCCCTACATCATGTTCAACAGCTCGGCGGCGCCGAAGCCCATGGACGCGGAACAGGCCGCGCTGTGCCGGTTGATAAACGTGGAGCATTACCACAAGCCGTTCGACGAAAAGGCGCACATGGTCGGCATCTTACCGAGGGAAGGTTTCCCGACGGGCAAGACGGGCCACCTGTTCGCGCCGGCACACGAGCGCTGGGCCGATGTGCTTCAGCCGCTGGTCCTGGATGCCCTCCAGCGTACGGCCAAGGCGTAGTTTCGGGGCGGGTACAACGTTGGTCCGGAGGAGGGGACGCGGAGCCTAGGGCGGTTCCAGTTTCGGTTGCGGCGCAACTCGACGTCCCGACCTGGCCCACGCCGACGCGAGGATGGGGGGGGTACTCCCGCTCGCCGGGTTCGGCCTGAGACAACTCGAAATGGGACTGCTCTAGGGTTTGGCTTTGGGTGCTTCCTGGGGCGCAGTCGGCGGCTGACGCTGGCCCGCAGGGCCCTGAGCGCCCGGACGCCCTTCCTCGGGCACGGGGTCCGGCTTAAGCCCCAGTTCCTTCGCCTTCGCGAGCATGTCCTGACGCAGCTTCTGCCGTTCTTCGGGGGAAAGCGTCTTCATCTTCTCCCGCAGGGCAGCCGCTTCTTCCTTCGGAAGCGTCTGCATGTAGTTGCGAAGCAGGCTCCGATCCTCGGGAGGAATGCCCTGGAGTTCCTTGACCACGCCTTCACGCCTGTCCTGCGGCATCTGACGCAATTCCTGTGCGCGCTGCCTGAGCATTTCGCGCTGCTCAGGAGGCATCTTCTCAATACGCTCAATGAGCTCCCGGAGCTGGGTCAGCCTTTCCGGCGGCATGGCAAGCAGGCGGTCCAGCATCATCATCTGCTGCTGCTCGGGACTCATCTGGCGCTGTTGCCCCTGGCCGCCAGGCCCCTGCTGCATACCTTGTCCGCCCGGACCCCCAGCCTGCCCGCCCCCAGGCCCCTGCGCCCGGTTCCCTTCACCCCGCTGCCAGCCCTGCCCCTGGCCCTGCTGCGCGTTCTTGCCGTCCTGCGCGCCTTGCCGCAAGCCTTGTGGCGGAGGAGGCGGTGGCCCCCAGAAGCCCTGGCCTTCCTGCGGCGGAGGCGGCGGGGGTGGCGTGTCTGAACTTGTCTGCGCGTGAAGCGGGAAGGCGGCCAGCGCCGCTAGGGCAGCCGCGTAACTGAAAATGTTGGTGAGCGTATTCATGGCACAGGTTCCTCGTTTCGAGGGCCGACGGCGTTGCGCGGTTTTGCGCTAGGGCCAATCGACATATGGGTTACAGCCACAGGAGGGCGGAGGCGAGGT
>CAZQIE010000043.1:0-24974 GCA_964593675.1 uncultured Opitutales bacterium | reverse complement strand
TCCGCCCGCCGATCAGGTCCGAGGCCTCCTTCCCCGAAGCCGGTTGCTCGCCAAAGCTGCGGTTGCGGCTGGCAGGTCCCGTACAGGTGGCGACCAGATCGCCAAAACCGCTTAGACCGTAAAACGTCTCATGCTGACCGCCCAGGTGCACACCCAGCCGCACCATCTCATGCAAGGACCGCGTGAGGTAAGCCGCCTTGGCGTTGTCCCCGAGCTTCAGGCCGTCGCAAATGCCGGCGCCAATTGCGTAAATGTTCTTCAGGCAGCCGCCGAGTTCCACGCCGCGCACGTCCGGCAGGCGATAGACGCGGAGCGCCGGGCTGCTCACGGCTTCCTGAACTGCAAGCGTCTTGGGCTCCTCGACGTCGGACGCGAACACGACAGCCGTCGGTTTTGAGGCCGCGACCTCGTGGGCGAAAGAGGGCCCGGAGATCACGCCGCACGGGCACCCGGGAAGCACGGCGCGAATGACCTCCGCAGGCAGGAGGAGCGTCCCTTGTTCCAGCCCCTTGCACAACGCGAGGAGCACAGGCTTGCGCCATGCGTGCCCAAGATGCGGGCGGAGGCTCTCACAAAGCCCCCGCAGTCCGGCCATCGGGCACGCAAGCAGCACGACGTCCGCCTCCATCAGCACAGGGCCGGGCTCAAAACCGATCTGGAGTGACTCCGCCAGCTTGAAGCCGGGCAGGTAATCCGTGTTCTCCCGCACCGCGGCAAGCGCCATCGCTTGTTCCATACGCCGCGGAACGAGCGTGACCGTATGCCCGAGGCGCGTCAGGTGTATCGCAAAGGCTGTGCCCCAGGCTCCGGCACCGAAAATCGCAAAATTCATGGGTGGGAATGGCGAATCAAAAAACCGCTTATGGGAACGTGCGCTGCCGGACCTCTTCGGCATACGCGGAAAAGGCCTGCCTCATGGTTGTTTTCAAGTCGGCGTAGGTCTTGACGAACGACGGCAGTTTGCCCGGGTTCAGGCCAAGCAGGTCGGTGCAGACCAGAATTTGGCCGTCGCAATCCTTCCCCGAGCCAATGCCGATGAGCGGAACGGCAATCGCCTCCGCCATGGCCTTCGCTGTCTCGGCGTCCACCATCTCGCACACGACGGCGAATGCCCCGGCCTGCTCGATGGCTTTGGCGTCCTCGATGAGCGCCTGTTGCTCAGTTACCTTTTTCCCAAACTTCCGGTAACCGCCCAATTGGAAAAACTGCTGCGGGAGCAGGCCAACGTGCCCGAGCACCGGTATTCCCGCCGCCACGAGCTTCTCCACCGTCGGTGCCATGGCCGCCCCACCCTCAATCTTCACCGCCTCTGCGCCGCCTTCCTGCATCAGGCGCATGCACGCCCCCAAGACCGCATCGAATCCCGCATGGGCGACGCCGAACGGCACATCCGCCACGAGCAGGGAATCCGGCTTCGCCCGCGCCGCCGCCGCGGTGTGATGCACGAGCATATCGAGCGTCACCGGCACGGTGGTATCGTAGCCCAAAAGCGTCGTCCCCACCGAATCGCCCACGAGGATGACGTCAACGCCCGCTTCCGAAACAAGCCGGGCGGTGATCGCGTCATAGGCGGTCAATGCCACGACGGGGCGTTTGCCCTTGAGGGCGCGAATGGTCTGGGTCGTGATCTTCACGGGAAAAGGTGATTGCGGGCAAAGTGCCATCGCCCGGTTGCGGACACATACGGGCGTCTCCCCAGGCAGGCGGGAGCGGGGGTGCGCGCCCCCCATTAACATTCATTTTGAATAGGCCGAGGCCGTGCCCGTGTCAACGGCTGCCACCAAATCAACCCCCGCGCCCAAGCGGCCTGATCATGCGGAACGCGGGCCGCCTGCGAGCGTGTTCCTTTGGCTCAAAACCCAAATGGGTGTGCGACCATGCTTGCCTTCGTGGCGCGGCAGGGAAAGGCTGGCCCGGTAGATCATGCTTCGCTGGTTCTTCATGTGGCGCTACAACCGCCGTCAACGGCGCGCCTCACGCTTTATTTACTCCCCACGCGGTTCGGACCCCTCGGCCGTGCAGGCGTTCGGTCGCGCCCATTTCGGCAAATATGACGTTCCCGGAGGCTGGGCCCGCTGGGGCAAGCTCATTGCCCTGATCGGCCTCACCGCGTTCCTTCTCTGGTTCCTGTGGGAGAGCTTCGTTTACCGCGACTTCTTCCAGCCTTAGCCGCGACCGCCCCTCCACCCGTTACAGGCGGACCGGAATTCCCGCGGCTTTCAGGTGCCGCTTCGTCTCGGGAATCGTGAACGTGCCAAAGTGGAAGATCGAGGCCGCGAGGACGGCGCTCGCCTTGCCGCGCGTCAGCACATCCACCATGTGGTCCAGCTTTCCCGCACCTCCGGACGCAATGACGGGCACATTCACGGCTTCGCTCACCCGGCGCGTCAGCTCCACATCGTAGCCGTCCTTCGTCCCATCCTTGTCCATGCTCGTGAGCAGGATCTCACCCGCACCGAGGGACACCACTCTCTTCGCCCACTCCACGGCATCAAGGTCAGTCGCGTTACGGCCACCATGCGTGTACACGCGCCACCGGTCGGTCCCAGGGTCCCGTTTCGCGTCGATGGCGACAACGATGCACTGGTTGCCGTGCTTGCGCGCCGCGTTGAAGACGAGGTCCGGGTCCTTGATCGCCGCGGTGTTGAGGCTCACCTTGTCGGCGCCCGCGTTCAACATCGCACGGATATTGTCCAGATTGCGCAGCCCCCCACCGACCGTCAGCGGCATGAAACACTCCGACGCCGTCCGCTCGACCACGTTGAGCATGATCTCGCGCTCGTCACTGGAGGCTGTGATGTCCAGAAACACAAGCTCGTCGGCACCCTGGGCCTCATACGCCTTGGCAGCCTCGACGGGATCCCCCGCGTCGCGGAGTTCCTGAAACTTTACGCCTTTGACGACCCGGCCCCCGGTAACGTCCAGGCACGGTATGATGCGAACGGCGAGCATCGGAATGTGTGGGAAGAAGAAAGCCGCCGGAATCACCCGGCGGCTTCAGGAAGGTTATTCGTCGGCGAAGACGATATCGGGCTCGAACGTTACCGTGAGGCGGTACTGCTGGCCCGGACGCATCACGAGCGGGTGGTCGCGCACGAGCGTCTGCAGGTAGTGCAGGTTGCCCCAATACGTGCGGTACTTCGGGTCGTTGCTGACCACTTCCGTCTCCGCCCATACGCACTGGAAATCGTCCTTCACCACCGAGGCGCGGAGCGAGTCCTGGCCAAGCGTGAGCGTCGTGCCGATGCGGTACTGCGAGTGCGGCGCGCCCAGTGCCATCACGTAGCGCACCTTGTCGAGCTGCACCTGCTGCTTCACCATGAACAGGAACTCGGCCGTGATCTTGTTACCCGAGAACGTCCACTGGACCTTGCACGAGCCAAGGCCGTTGACCATCTGCTCGTCCTTCGTGATCAGTTCCGGCTGTTCGTAGCGGAAATAGAAGGAGTTGCGCAGGCCCAAGCCGCTTACGCAGCGCTTACCGTAGTAGGCGGGGATGATCACCTTGTCGCCAAACGTAAGCTCCGGAAGCAGAATCGGCAGGTACTGCTCGACCGGCCAATCGAATATGCCCGGCGAGTGCGGGAACGCCAGCGAGTCGGACGTGCGGTTCGTGCCCGAGCTGACGAGCGGGATCTGGACGTGCAGCCCGCTGCCGGCGTCCTGGTAGATGAACAGGCCCTGCTCCTTCTTGTGGCCCTGATCGTAAATGACGAAGCGGCCGCTCGTCTTAGGCGGCGTGGGCTTCGCGGCCATCACGCCACCAATCGAGCGCGCGAGGCGCGACCACTGGCACAGGTAGCGCGCGGCGTCGAAATTCGCCATACGGGTGGTGTGGCGGTCCGTCGTGCAACGCTCATGGTCGCGGATCACGAGGAACCCGTGCTCCTGGTCCAGATACGTCACGAAGAAGAAGTGGAACAGGCGCCGCAGGATGTCGAAATACACCGGCTTCTGGTCTTCCGAGATCCAGCCGTCACGCATCGCCTGCAGGATCATGCTGATGCAGTGCATCTGACCGTAGGCGCCAATGCCGCGCCCGTAGGCCCAGCCGAGGCCGTCGATGCGGACGATGTCGGGCAGCATGCGCAGGTATTTCTCGGCATGCGTGCGCAGGCGCGGCAGCTTCCGCTCGCGCAGGTGGATGTTCGCGTGAAGCTGGAGCGCCTGGCGGATGAACACGAAACTCAGGACGCCGTAGATGTCGAAAGCGCCACCGAGGCCCTGGGGGTGGTCGTCAAAGAACCCGCAGGAAGACTTCTCGTTGATGCGCTCAAGGAACCGGTCGATCAACTTGCCCGTCTCGTCCTTCTTCGACAGGCCCATGCTGAACCGGGCAACCGACTTGGCGATGTTGAACGCCTGAAGGTGGTTGTCGTAGTCCGTCCGCGCCAGAAGGCGCTTGTCCAGGTTCTTGCGCGTCGGCTCCAGAAGCCGCTCCCAGACGGCATTGCGGTCCTTCGCGGGACCGAAGCACAGCAGGCCCAAGGCCGCATACCCCAAACCGTTTTCGGCTTCCTCGTCCGAAAAGGCCTGTGCCGTTATCGCACGCGCGGCAAGATCGACGAGGTCATACTTGGCGAGCGTCGTCTCGTTCGTCGCGCGGAAAAATTCACCAATAGCCAAGGCTGCGTGCCCCGGCTCGTCTGTGCGGCCCGGTTCATCCTGGAAAGGACGAACACTACCGTCTTCGTTAATGGCGTCCAGATTATGGCCCAGAATCGATCGGGCCATATCCAGGCACTGATTCGCAAAATTTTGCATCTACGCGCGCGTGGTTCCGTAAAAAGTTTTTTTGATGTGCCAATAACCGGACAATGTCAACTGCTTAGCAGCCGCAGAAAGTCGGCGTTGTTCTTACTTTTCGCCATACGTTCCAAAAGGGTCTCCGTGGCCTCGTCCGTTTTGTAGGACGACATGGCACGACGGAAGAAATGCGCCTTGTCCAGGGTGTCCTTGTCCAGCAGCAGCTCTTCGCGCCGCGTGCCGGACGAGGCCAGGTTGACCGCAGGCCACAGCCGCAACTCCGCGATCTTGCGGTCCAGGACCATCTCCATGTTACCGGTACCTTTGAACTCCTGGAAAATCAGGTCGTCCATCTTGCTGCCCGTCTCAATGAGCGCGGACGCAATGATGGTGAGGCTGCCGGCCTCCTCGGTGTTTCGCGCGGCCGAGAAAAGCTGGCGCGGCTTCTCAAGCGCCCGGATGTCCAGACCGCCCGTCATCGTGCGCCCCGCCCCACCCCGCGCGCTGTTGTGGGCACGCGAAAGGCGCGTAAGCGAGTCCATCAGCAGCACGACGTCCCGCCCGACTTCGACGAGCCGCTTCGCGCGCTCAATGGCAATTTCCGCCACGCGGATGTGGTTTTCGACTTCCTCGTCGTTTGACGAGGCGAAAATTTCGGCCTTGGACAGGTCCCGTTTGAAGTCCGTGACTTCCTCGGGACGCTCATCCACGAGAAGGATCATGACATGGCATTCCGGGTGGTTCTCAAATACACCGGCTGCAATGTCTTTAAGGAGCGTCGTCTTGCCCGTGCGCGGCGGCGCGACGATCAGGCCACGCTGCCCCTTGCCGATCGGGCAGAAAAGGTCGATCACCCGCGTCGTCATCCGCCCATCCTTCGTCTCGAGCTTCAGGTGCTCGTCCGGCGTGATCGTGGTGAGCTGATTGAAGTCGAGCTTCTTGCGCCGTTCCTCAAACGGAAGCCCGTCTATCGTCTCGACGTAGCGCACCTTCGGGTTCGGAAACCGCTCATCGTGCAGCGCATTGCCGGTGACGTAGCTGCCGCGCTTCAATTTGAAACGCCGCACAAGTTCCCGCGGCAGGAACGGGTCGCTGTTGCGCGTCTTTCCGTTGCGGACTGGGTCCAGGAGTTGCCCGCACTTATTCTGGTCGGGTTCTAGGATACCCTCAACGTGAATAGTCTTGGGCGAGTTCTGATCGCTCATTGGCTGCAAAAAAAAGATCCACCTGCCAACGCGCTGCGGCGGCATGGGGCGGAAACTGAAGGGAAGGAGAAGTTGGGGCGAATCTGGCGATACTGCGCCTGAAACCGCGAATTGCGCGCCCCTCGGGATCGGAAAAACGGCGCTGCTGCGTAAAGCAGCCCAGTAGGTCCTCGGTGCGCAATAAACGCGCCCCAGCCCCGCTTGGCAAGAAAAAGAAACCAGTCCCGTGCCCGGCCTCCGAAAACGACGTTCCCGCGGTAAGGGCCGGTTAGCCAGCCCTTTCCGCGGGAACGCGATTACCGAAGCACCTTTTCCCGTAGCCGGAACTAGTGTTTACCTGCGGGAGCCGGAGCGGCCGGCGTCTTGGGGGCCGCGTCTTCAAGCGGCTCGATGCGCGGCAACTCGATCGGCTTGTTCGCACGCACCAGGAAGAGGATCGCCACACAGGCTCCCAGCGTGCCGAACAGCGCCAGCACACTCGGCAGGAACCACGTGCTGAACTCCCGCGGCAACGTAACATCCTTCGGGTTGGCCGGGTCATACCACACGAGCACCTTCGTCGGCAGGCCATCGCTGTCCATCAGGTAGTGGGCCGGCTTGAGCTGGCTGCCCGCCGGAGCGCGGAACAGCACTTCCTTGCCATCCTCCGTGTGGAACCGGTACTCGTTCCAGAACACGTAGTGGCGGTCCTGGCGTTCCTCGGACTCGCGGATCTCCGCATCCGTCTTGAGCACCTTTTCCTGGCCACCGATCTTCTCCTTCACGACCTGAACGGCTTCCGCATCCGCGTACTTGCCCATCAAGCCCAGACGAAGCGTGGGCACGAGCTTGGTCGACGCAAACCCGATAAGCCCAAGCCCCAGCAGCAGCATGCCCAACTTGGCGAGCCTGTAGCCCGGCGTGTAGTACTCGGTCACGTGGCGGTTGTCACCCCGTTCGTGCTCGGCCTTGACAATGGCTTCCGCACGCGCCGCGGCCTCGGACTCCTCGCGGCCGCGCTTGTGAATGCGCCCCTTCTTTTCCCAGCGGGCAAACATCATCGTGATACCCAGACCAATAAGCCCGAGCATGAACATCCAGATGTAGCCGCTCATGTAATCGTACTTTGGCGCGGCATACGCTGCCGTGATAAACGGCCTCGCCACGGTAATGCGGTTTTGCGCTGCGGCTGTAACCGCACGGTCATACAGACTCGAAACCTGCGCCACGCGCGCCGGCCCTTGGTTCGCCAGAAGCTCAGCGATGCGCTGCGCCGCAGGTGAACCCGCAGCCGACATGGCGCCCTTTTCGGTGACGGAAGCCGCCGGGCCCTCCTTGTCAAAGAGCGCAGTAATGCGGATCGCGTGGTCCGACTCACCCGTCGCCTCAACGTCGACGTGTTCCCACTTGCCCGGCTCACGCAACGTCCGCGCGACCGCGCAGATGCGGCGTTCCGGCCTCGGAGCCTCGCCGATCAAATTCCACACCCAATCCGAGGCACGGGCGCTCTGGTTCCACACCAAATACAAGGCGCGGGTAATCGGCGAGGGGTGATTGTCGAGGGGGTCCTCCACAACCCGCAGATCCATCACCAGCGCCTCCGCCTTCTGTGCCGAAAGGGGCAGGGCCGGGAGCACAAGGCTGCCCCTGAGCCGCTTTGTGCCCACTTCCTCAAGCGCCGCGCCCAAGGCCTCGCCTAGCGCCTCAGTCGCGCCGTCGCCCG
The DNA here is from genome assembly GCA_964593675.1 of uncultured Opitutales bacterium. Classification (GTDB taxonomy): domain Bacteria; phylum Verrucomicrobiota; class Verrucomicrobiia; order Opitutales; family CAZQIE01; genus CAZQIE01. Next base: position 17,321 of record CAZQIE010000043.1, on the reverse strand, counting down.
CCGTTTTCACGCTCAAAGCAAGGCTGTAAGCGTCCCCGTTCCGGACCGTCCGCAGGTCAATTACATCGGGCCGTATGAGGCGCAGGCTGTCGACAGTGCGCTCCACCCACTCCTTCTCCGGCCTCCGGTTCACCTCGAATTCGTACACCAGCGCAGGCTGCATACTCGCCGCGAGCACCTGGTCCCCATCCGTGAAAATCTGCGAGCCGAGGGCTTCCGCGACCTTCGCCTTGAATTCCTGCGCACGGGCTTCCAGGACCGCGTCAATTTCTGCAATCTTGACCGCCTTCGGAGCCTGCTCCGCCTTGAGCTTGTTTGCCTTGGCGAACTCGTCCTCCGCCTTCTTCAGGTTGCCCTTTTTCTGCGCCGCTTCTGCAAAGCTGCGGGCATTCGCCTCCTTCGCCATCAGCTTGCTGCGCTCTTGATCCAGATCGTCGCGCAATGCCTTCAGGTCATTGCTGCTCTTATCCTTCAGCCGGATTTCGAACGCGCGCCCGGAATCCAGCACAGCGCCCGTCGCATACCAGGCATCCACAGAAAGGCGGTCGTTTGGCCCAGCAACCCGATTGGGACCCGACGTCAACGTCTGAACAACCTGGGTTTCAGGAACGACATCCCGCAACACGACGCGCGCCATCTCGCCTCCCGGCGGGAGGAACAGCATCGAGTAACCCGTCACAAAGAGCCCCACGCCATTCAGGGTGATGATGCCCGTAAGCTTACCCAGCAGGCTCGCGCCAGCCGCATACGTCCCCAGCTCGTTCCGCGGCACGTAGTCGTAAACCAGCGGAAAGTAAATCATGCCCATCAGGATGCCGATCACAGACAGGGTCTCTCCAAAAACCACCACCTCAAGCAGCGTTGGCCGCTGGTCGTAGAGAACGTGGTTCACGTAGAGGTAGAACGAGAAATTGACGATCAGGAACAGGGACATGAGGACCTGATAGGCCTTCATGCGCGGCAACCGGTCGGCAAAAATCGCGATCAAGGCGATCAGGAACATGTTCAGCGTACCGCCGATGGCCGTGTTGTAGCCCATCTCCTGCTTCGTGAATCCCCACTGATCTGTATAAAGAAGCGCGCCGAGCGTACCGAGGCCCGCGTTGAGGATCGCCCAACCCGTGATCAGCAAGTACACGGGCCAGAGGTTGCGGTTCAGGATGCCGCCGAAAAAGTTCTTCAGGTTCAGGCGCTGGCCACGCAGCTTGCTCTTCGGGTCCAGCTCCTTGATGCCCAGCATGACGACCAGGATCATCATCGACATCGCGGCGCCGCAGCTCCAGTAGATCGACTGCTCACCCGTGAACGGCACGCCCGCCATGTACTGGTAGTCATCGAAGCGGCCAATCGCGATCAGACCGAACGCAAGACCGCCAAAATTCTGAATCCACGTGCCGATCGCGGTCGAAAGGCCTCGCTGCTTCGGCGGTACCACCTCCTGCTTCAACGTATCAATCGGCGTACCGATGTCGTTTGAAGCGGTGTACAACAGATACGTCGCGAGCAGACACCAGAAGTTCGGCATGATCGGCATCAACGCCATGCAGACAATCGTCGATACCCACGAACACACGATGAACGGCTTACGGCGTCCGAAGCGCGTCCATATCCGGTCCGAAATGAAGTTCGTCGCCGGATTCAGGAAGATCGAAATCATCGGCGGCAGACTCATGATGAAAGTCAGCCCCGCCGGGTTCTCCACGAACTTCTTCAGGGAGAAAATGAAGATGCCTCCCATCACCAAATATTTTAGGAAGGCCGCCGACCAGGGGAGGACGGCGATCAATATCCACAGTCTGGGGACTCGGCTCTTACACGTGACTATCATGGGCCTGCTCGTTTAGTGGGATTGTCTGGGGCAAATCGGGAGAAAATCATCACGAGGGAATCAATCCCTGCCAAAAGGGCAAGGTGTTTAGCGGTTTTACAGCTAAACAACAGAATGAAACCGTTAAGACGCGACCGCTTCGCGCCGATAGATGCCTCCCTTCCTGAGCCGGAGAGCCCTAACCGCGAAGCCTGGGGCGCCACAAGGACTTGCGTGCGCTTTTTCCGCCGGTTTTCCGCGGTTGCGGCGCATGACTTTGCCACCAACGCAGCCGAGTTTCGCACCAAACCACTTTTTCGCTTTCCGGCAGCCGAGGGAATCTGCTAAACCGTTTCCCTTTTATAGCGCCCATGGATTTCCCTCGCATCGTCATTACCGGCGTGGGCCTCACGGCCCCCAACGGAAATTCGCTCGACGAATACCGCGGCAACCTGCTCGCGGGGCGAGCCCGACTCCAACGCATCCCCATGCGCCACATGGGCGAGGTTCTTGCCGGCGTTTGCGATTTCGACGCCCTCAGGTACCAAAAGAAGAAAGAGCTGCGCGTCGGCACCCGCGCCGGCAGCATCGCGATCTATTGCTCCCGCGAAGCCCTCGCCTCCTCCCGCCTGGATTGGGAGAAGATTGATAAATCCCGCACCGGCGTCTTTGTCGGCATCACCGAGCACGGCAACGTCGAGACGGAAAACGAAATTTTCAATATTTCAAAGTTCGACTTCGACACGAAGTACTGGACGCACCACCACAACCCCCGGACCGTCGCCAACAACCCAGCCGGTGAAGTTACGCTCAATATGGGCATCACCGGGCCGCACTACACCATCGGGGCTGCCTGTGCCGCCGGCAACGCGGGCCTCATCCAAGGTGCCCAGATGCTCCAGCTCGGCGAAGTGGACGTGGCTTTCGCGGGCGGTGTGAGCGAAAGCATCCACACCTTTGGCATTTTCGCGGGATTCAAGAACCAGGGCGCCCTTGCCACGAACGAGGACCCGAACAAAGCCTCCCGCCCCTTCGATCTGGACCGCAACGGCATCGTCGTCTCCGAAGGCGGTGCGGTTTACGTCCTGGAACGCCTTGAGGATGCGAAGAAGCGCGGCGCGACGATCATCGCCGAAATCGCCGGTTGGTGCATCAATTCGGACGCCTCGGACGCCGTGCTCCCCTTCCCGGAGCGCCAGGCCGAGTGCATGGAGAAGGCCATCCGCCGCGCAAAGATGTCCCCCCAGGACATCACCATCGTAAGCACCCACGCCACCGCCACCCCCGCCGGCGACGTTCAAGAGTGCTCCGCCATCCGCAAGGTCTTCGCGAACTGCCCCGACACCTACATTAACAATACCAAGAGCTTCATCGGGCACGCCATGGGCGCCGCCGGCGCACTCGAACTCGCCGGCAACCTCCCCTCCTTCCGGGATAATCGCATACACCCCACTATTAACTTGGATAGGCTTGACCCCGCCTGCGATGTTCCCAATCTCGTCGCTAACCAGCCGCGGGACGTTCGCCGGGTGAATGCCATCCTGAATAACTCCTTCGGGATGCTCGGTATCAATTCCGTGCTCATCGTCAAGAACTACCAAGACTGATCGGCTTTCGCATCATGACAAAGGAAGAGGTCAAAAAGATCGTTCTCGAAATCATTTCGGAAATCGCGCCCGACGAAGACTTGAGCAACGTCAAGCCCGACGTCCGCCTGCGCGAGCAGCTCGACCTCGACTCGATGGACTTCCTGGACATCGTCATGGAACTGCGCAAGAAGTACGGCATCGAAGTCCCGGAAGCGGACTACCCGAAGCTGGCTTCCCTCGATAGCTGCGCGGATTACCTGCAGCCGAAGTTCAAGTAAAGGCCGCCGCTTTGGCCGCCCCCCGGTTAGAGCATTACGACGCCGTTGTCATCGGAGCCGGAATGTCGGGCTTGGCAGCCGGCATCCGCATCGCCCTCGCCGGCAAACGCGTCTGCATTCTGGAACGCCATAACGCCCCTGGCGGCCTAAATGGCTTTTACAGTATTGCCGGGCGCAAATACGACGTTGGCCTCCACGCGATGACCAACTACGTGCGCCCCGGCGTGAAAGGCGCACCGCTCGTAAAGCTCCTGCGCCAGCTCCGCATCGCCCGCGAAGACTTCGCCTTGTGCGAACAACTCGGCTCGCGCATCGCGTTTCCCGGAGAATCCCTGCGCTTCACCAACGATTTCGCTGTGCTTGAAAGCGAAGTCGCCCGCGCGTTTCCCCGCCAGATTGACGGGTTCCGACGCCTTGACGCCGCACTCCAGGCCTTTGACGAGACCGCCCTGAACAACGCACCGCGTTCCGCCCGCGCCGTCATCGCCGAATACCTGTCTGACCCAGTCCTCACGGACATGCTCCTCCTGCCCCTCCTCTATTACGGGAGCTCGTGGGAACACGATATGGATTTCTCACAATTCGCGGTCATGTGGAAATCCATCTACCGGGAAGGCTTCGCCCGCCCGGCGGAAGGCGTCCGCCGCATCATCCGCGTCCTGTCCGAGAAATACCGGTCGCTCGGTGGCGAGCGCCGCATGAAATGCGGCGTCCGGACTCTTGAACACGCTGAAGGCCGTGTCACGCGCATCCACCTCGACAGCGGCCAGACGCTCACCGCAGACCACATCCTTTCCTCGGCCGGCCTCCCTGAGACGCTCCACCTTTGCGGCAACGCCGCCGCCACGGACGCCCCCACTGCCGCTCCCGGACAGCTCGCGTTCGCGGAAACCATCACAGTGCTCAAGGAGAAGCCTGCTGACGCCTTCGGTTGGCGCGACACCATTGTGTTTTTCAACGACAGCGAACGCGTCGCCTACGAGCACGCCCGGGACCACCTCGACCTGCGCTCGGGCGTGATCTGCATTCCCAACAATTACGCGTTCCCCGCGGCAGAAGGGCCGTCCGAAGGCTGGCTACGCATCACCGCGCTTGCCAGCTACGACAAATGGGCCGCCCTCTCCGGCGACGCCTATCGTGAGGCGAAGGAAACAGGCTACACACGCCTGCTCGCGCAAGCCCTCCGCTTCCTTCCCGCGATCGCCCCAGAGCGACTCGCCGGCCAGACGGTTGCGACGGATATGTTCACCCCCCTCACTGTGGAGCGTTTCACCGGCCACCAGCGAGGCGCGATCTACGGCTCACCCGAGAAACGTCGCGACGGCCGCACGCACCTCCGCAATCTCTACCTCTGCGGCACAGACCAAGGGTTCCTCGGCATCACCGGCGCCATGCTCAGCGGCATCTCCATGGCCAACCTCCACGTCCTCGGCGGCGGTCAGGCCTAAGGCCCCCCCCTTCCCTCCCCGGCCGGCATTGCGAGGGACCGGCTTCGCGGCTATCCTTGAGGTAGGCGGCTATGGACCTGATCTGGCACAGACAAGAGCCTCCCGCTCCGGACCCCTATCAAGAGTGCCGGGACCGGATGGTGGCGGAGCACCTTGCAGGGCGCGACATCCGAGACCCGCGCGTGCTATGCGCCATGCGCAGCGTCCCGCGGCACCTCTTTGTGCCGGAGCACCTTCGCGAGTACGCGTACGACGACCACCCGCTCTCCATCGGCTTCGGGCAGACGATCTCCCAACCTTATATCGTCGCCCTCATGACCCAGCTGCTCGCCCTTACACCTGCCAGCCGCGTCCTCGAGATTGGCACCGGATGCGGCTACCAGACCGCGATCCTGGCCCTCTTGTGCGCCGAAGTGTATACGGTCGAGATCATACCGGAACTCGCAAACCTGGCCGCACGCACGCTCGCCGCGCACGGCAGCGAAAACATCCATTTGCGCGTGGGCGATGGCTACCTCGGCTGGCCTGAAGCCGCCCCGTTCGACGGCGTCGTTGTGGCCGCGGCCCCCGCACAGATCCCGCCGCCCCTCACGGACCAGCTCAAGATCGGCGGCAGGCTCGTGATTCCTGTTGGCACGCATTACCAGGAACTGAAGCTGTGCTCGCGTACGCCCGACGGGATCGCCGTCGAGGAAAGCATACCCGTCCGCTTCGTCCCCATGACTGGCCGCGCCGCCGAGGGCACCGCCCAGACCTGAACGGTCAAGCTCGACACCCCGAGTTTGCCGGTGACAGGCGCCCCTTGCTTCTGGAAAAATCCTTCCCTCCACCACTCATACGGCATGGCCCAAACTCTTGCTTCAACTGGAACCGCGAATAACCGTCTGGACACCCCTTGCACCTGGGAGGGCTTTGACGGCCTCCAAGGCACCATCGACGGTCGCCCCACGAAACTCTTTCGCCCAAAGAAGGCGCTGCCCGGCAACCCCTGGGCATGGCGCACCGAGTTCTTCGGCGCTTTCGCCGCGACGGACGTCATGCTGCTTGAGCGCGGCTTTCACCTCGCCTACATGGACGTGCAGGACCACTACGGCTGCCCCAAGGCAATGGCGCATTTCGGCGCCTTCTACGCATTCCTTCGCTCCCAGTTCGAGCTTGCCCCCCGCGCTGCCCTCATCGGCCTGAGCCGCGGCGGCCTGTTCGCTTTCAACTGGGCCGCGCGCAACCCCGACAAAGTCGCCTGTATCTACGCCGACAACCCAGTGTGCGACTTCAAGAGCTGGCCGGGCGGCAAAGGCACAGGCCCTGGCTCACCCGATGACTGGAAGAAGCTCCTGGCAATCTACGGCTTCGCAAGCGAAGCCGATGCCCTCGCCTGGCCCACGAACCCCATCGACAATCTCAAGCCCATCGCTCACGCAAAAATCCCTGTGATCCTCGTCGTAGGCGATGCCGACGAAGTCGTGCCCCTCTGCGAAAACGCGGACATCCTCCGCACACGGTACGCGGCCCTCGGCGGCCCGGTTCGGGAAATCCGCAAGCCCGGAGCCCTTCACCACCCGCACGGCCTTAATGATCCCACCCCGGTCGCCGACTTCATTGTTGCGGCCTGCACGGCCTCCTGAAGGCCCCATACTCATTCGCCAACAAAAAGGGTCACCCGCGAAGGTGACCCTTTTTTTGCGCCGCCGCACATGGCGACAGCACGACACGGACCGCGCCGACGGCCCAATCCCCCGTGACTCGTGCCCCGCCTTACTCGCGGAACAGAACCAGCCGCACGCGTCTGGGATCCGGCTTCGGGCGACCGTGGAACTTTACGTCCAAAGCGGACGTAATATTGTGATGCAACTCTTCGAGCGTTGCGCCTTCCGTATAGATATGCTCGCTGTAGCACGCGGCTACGAAGCTGCCTTCTTCTTCCTGGATTACTTCGAAAGTAAGGTCCATACGTAAGACCCGCACGGGCGGAGAGACGGGACCACGTATCCCGCCAAAAGCGAAAGGCTTGTGCTGCCTGCAGCGGCACTAAAACCCCGCCTCCTCCTTGACCCCACGGCTTTACGAAGCCGTAAATTGTTGGGATTTAGGAAAAAAAGTCAACCGGTTTCCTTAGTTCTGAGGCCCAGTCCTCTCAAAAAAGAGGGGTTTCCCAGCGCAACGTAACGATACAACGAGCCTGGCAGCGGTGTGAGCAAATTGCGCTCGTCAAGCAGCGCCCCGCCCCTATCATCCGGTCCCGACATGAGCCTTAACGTTTCCCTACTCGCGAAAGCTGCAAACGAAGCCCGCGGGCTTGCCATGGATGCGGTTGCCGCCGCCGAATCCGGCCACCTTGGCCTCCCGCTCGGCGCAGCGGAGATCGGAGCCGCCCTCTTTGGCTCCACGCTCCAGTATAACCCGCAAGACCCCAAGTGGCTGAATCGTGACCGGTTCCTTCTTTCCGCCGGTCATGGCAGCATGTTCCTTTACGGCTGGCTGCACCTTGCCGGCTACGCGCTCCCGCTCGAGGAGCTGAAGCGCTTCCGCCAGCTCTGCTCCATGACCCCGGGCCACCCGGAATTCGGCTCCGCCGAAGGCATGAAGGAATGCCCCGGCGTTGAAGCCACGACCGGCCCGCTCGGTCAGGGCGTGGGCAATGCGGTCGGTATGGCGATGTCCGCCAAGATGGCGGCCGCCCGGTTCAACACGAAAGACCACGCCATCTTCGACCACCACATCATCGCCCTCGCGGGTGACGGGTGCCTCCAGGAAGGCGTGGCCGCTGAAGCCAGCTCCCTCGCCGGTCGCCTGGGTCTGGATAACCTCATCCTCATTTACGATTCCAACGACGTCACCCTCGACGCGATGGCGTCGAAGTCGCAGTCCGAAAACACGGCCCTGCGCTACGAGGCTTACGGGTTCGACGTGTGGACGATTCCCGGCAACGACGTTGTTGCCATTGCCAAGGCTGTTGAAGCCGCCAAGGCGAACGACAACGGCAAGCCGAAGTTCATCATCTGCCGCACCCTCATCGGCAAAGGCATCCCGGAAGTCGCGGGCTCCAACAAGGCCCACGGCGAAGCCGGCGTGAAGTTTGTCGCCGCCGCCCGCAAGGGCCTCGGCCTCCCGGAAGAACGCTTCTATGTGTCCCCGGAAGTGCGCGCTTACTTCACCGAGCACGCCAAGTCGCTCAAGACCGGCTACGACGCATGGCAGAAGACCTTTGCCGCGTGGAAGGCCGCCAACCCGGATCTCGCGAAGCTCCTCCAGTCCGGCGTCGAGCACAAGTATGGCACGGCCGCGGAGATCCTCGAAAAGATCCCGGCGTTCCCGGCGGACTCGAAGATCGCCACCCGCAAGGCGGGCAGCGACGTCCTCCAGCCGATCGCCAAAGCCAGCCCGCTGGTGATCTCCGGCAGCGCCGACCTCCATGGCTCGACGCTTAACTACATCAAGGACGCCGGCGACTACGATTGCACCACGCCTGCGGGCCGCAACCTCTACTTCGGCATCCGTGAGCACGCGATGGGCGCCATCCTCAACGGCTTCGCCTATCACGGGATTTTCCTCCCCTCGGGGGCCACGTTCCTGACCTTCTCAGATTACTGCCGCCCGTCGATCCGCCTCGCCGCGCTGTCGCACCTGCCCCTGTTCTACATCTTCACGCACGACTCCATCGGCGTCGGTGAAGACGGGCCGACGCACCAGCCGGTCGAAACGGTCTCGGCGCTGCGCTGCATCCCGAACCTCGACGTCATCCGCCCCGCCGATCCGGAAGAAACCGCGGGCGCGTTTGCCGCCGCCGTCGACCGCAACCACGGCCCCACGGCCCTCATCCTGTCCCGCCAGGCTGTCCCGATGCTCAACGATGTCTCCGTCAAGGACCGTCGCGAAGGCGTCCTTAAGGGCGGCTACATTGCCAAGCGCGAAACGGGCGAGCTCAAGCTCATCCTCATCGCCAGCGGCAGCGAAGTTCAGCACGCCATGGCCGCCGCCAAGGAACTTGGTCAGGGCGTCCGCGTCGTTTCCATGCCCTGCATGGAACGCTTCGACCGCCAGCCCGCCGCCTACCGCGACGAAGTCCTCCCGCCGTCCTGCCGCCGCCGCGTCTCCATCGAAGCAGGCGTCAGCAGCCTCTGGCAGAAATACGTCGGCCTCGATGGCGTCGCCCTCGGCATTAACCGCTTCGGCATGAGCGCGCCCGGTGGCACCGTGATGAAGGAGCTCGGCATGACCGCCGCCCACGTCGTGAAGGCCGCCCAAGACCTGCGCGAGCCGGTCACCGTCTAAGGCGTCAGAAACGCTTCAGCCCCATGCGTCCGGGCCTTCCGCAAAACAGCGGGAGCCCGGACGCTCTGTTTTCGGAAGCTGACTTCGCCGCGCGCTCCCTTTACGCCGCCTTCTCCGTCTTGCGCGCATGCTCAAGCAGGCGCATCAGCGCAAACTTCTCGCGGTCAATCTCGCTGCGCGTGCGCACGCCAAGGAGTCGGATCATTGGCAAGGGCGGGCACCAGCCCTGTATGGCGTGTTGCAGCAGAAAACCGAGCACACCTCCGGTCAGCCAAAACCATCGGCGGCTGCCAACCGTGCCCAAGACCAGGCCCGCGAGAGCCAGGGACGATGCATTGGTTTCCAAGACCCGCTCAGTGTCCCACTCCATATCGAGCTCCGAGATCCGGCGCTCAATAACTTCCGGCGGTTGGTTCTGGTAATACTTGATTCGATCCTCAATCTGCTGATCGATCCGGCTAAGAGTCTGATTGTCCGTGTTGCGGCGCACGCGGTCGACTTCGAGTTCCCGTTCCGTCATGCTGTTCATGGTGATTCGCAACTAGCGACTCCCGCGCCAAGCCGACCAACGCACCTGCCAGAGAGGGACTTCCAGCGGACGCGCCTGTTTCCCGTCACCCGAGTCATGCACTTTGCGGGCCGCCACGGGAACGGGAATTGCAGCCTGCGGCTTGCCAACACAGGCCACAACCGAGAACCCATTCTCAGTCGGAAATGCGAACGCGCCCAAGTTCGCGCGTACGGCTGTGGGCGAGCGTAGTGACGGCCCCCGCCGTGCAGGTCACAGAATCGGTCCCCGCCGTGCAGGTCACAGAATCGGCCCCCGCCGTGCGGGGAGGCTTGCCCCAACCGGCTTCAGGCCTTTTCGTACTGGGAACACGCGCGCGCTACCAGACGTCAAAGGAAGCTCCCAAATAATGTCCCAACCCGCACAGCCAGCAGAAGGTGTTCGGCCTCGCCCCCCGGTGAAGCCCGAAGTCCTCGCGCCTGCAGGAGGCTGGGAATGCGCCCGCGCGGCCGTTGAAAACGGCGCCGATGCCATCTATTTTGGCGTCGGCCGCTTCAATGCCCGCGTCCGCGCCGACAATTTCACCGAAGCCGACCTCCCCGGGCTGATGGCGTTCCTGCACCGGCGCGGCGTGCGTGGTTACGCGACCTTCAACACCCTGATTTTTGGCAACGAGCTTGAGGAAGCCGTGACGGTCCTGCGCTCCCTCATCACCGCGGGTGTGGACGCCGCCATCGTTCAGGACGTCGGCATCTGCCGCCTCATCCGGCGCATTTCCCCGGACTTCCCGATCCACGCCTCAACGCAAATGACGGTCACGAGTGCCGCCGGAGTGGATTTCGCCCGCACGCTCGGCGCCTCCCTCGTCGTGCTCGCCCGCGAGTGCTCCATTCCCGAGATCGAGAAGATCCAGGACGAGCTGAGCCGCACGGGCGCCGCCGTCCCGCTCGAAGTCTTCGTCCACGGCGCGCTCTGCGTCGCCTATTCGGGCCAATGCCTAACCAGCGAATCGCTCGGCGGCCGCTCCGCAAACCGCGGTGAATGCGCCCAGGCGTGCCGCATGCCCTACCAGCTCGTTTCCGACGGCCAAACCGTGCCGCTCGGGGACCGCCGCTACCTCCTCAGCCCTCAAGACCTCGCAGGTGTCGAGGCCATCGCAGACCTCATGTGCGCGGGCGTGTGCTCGCTCAAAATTGAGGGACGCCTGAAGTCCCCCGAGTACGTCGCCAACATCACCCGCGTTTACCGCGAGACCGTCGACCGCGTCTGGAGCGCCCTCGCGGGCGGCACCACCCCGGAAGCCGCAGCCGAAGCGGCCCGTGCAGCCCGTAAGGAGTTTGACTACGGCATGCAGATGTCGTTTTCCCGCGGCCTGTACACCGGTTGGATGCACGGCATCAACAACCGCGAACTCGTGCATGCGAATTTCGGCACGAAGCGTGGCGTGTATCTCGGGGAAGTCCGGCGCGTCGCGCCGCCGGGAGTCTGGCTCAAGCTTGAAGCCGACGCCAAGCCCGGCGACGGCATCGTGTTCGACGCCGGAAACCACGAAGTCCGCGAAGAAGGCGGACGCATCCACGGTATTGAGAAGAAGGGTGCGGAAACCTTCCTGCGTTTCGGTCGTGAAGACGTAGACTGGAAGCGCGTACGCCCCGGCAACAAGATCTGGAAGACGAGCGACCCCGAACTCGAACGGCGCGTCCGGCAGACCTATGCCGGCGACGCACCGAAATTCCGCCGCCCCCTACACCTCGAATTGCACGGACATGTTGGCGCGCCGCTCACGGTCATCGCCCGCGACGACGATGGCCACTGCGTCCGTGCCGCCTCTGAAGCGGCTCTGGAGCCCGCACACGCGCAACCGCTGACAGACGAGACGCTGCGCCAGCAACTGGGCCGACTCGGTGGCACAGCCTTCACGCTCGGCACGCTCGTTTCCCGTCTTGAAGGCGCTGTTATGCTTCCGGTATCCGAGCTTAACCGCTTGCGGCGCCGCCTCGTCGAAGACCTCGACGCCCTGCGCGCCGCTCCGAAGCGCTGGACCCTCAACCCGCAACGTCCGGGCCTCCTCGAGATCTCAGCCGAGCCCTCCCCCACCCCGCCGCCTCCCGCCGATGCGTTTGAGCTCATCCCGGTCGTCCGCGACCTCGCTCAATTGGACGCCGTGCTCGCTGAAAACGTGCGCGACATCTACGCCGAGTTTGAAAACCCGAAGCATTACCGCGACGCCATGGCCCGCGTCCGCACGCTTCGCAGCGCCGCCGTGGCGCCCGATCTCTGGGTTGCACCGCCCCGCATCTTCAAGGCCGGGGAGGACTGGATACTCAAGCAAGTGCTTTCAGCCGAGGCCGACGGTTACCTCGTTCGTGCCCATGAGCATCTCCGGGCCTTCGCGGGCAAGCGCGTGCGCGGAGACTTCCCGCTCAACGTCGCCAACCCCCTCACCGCGGAATACTTTGTCCGGCAGCACAAGCTGGAACGCCTGACCGCAAGCTACGACCTCAACATCCGCCAGCTTGAGGCCCTTCTCCGCGGAGCACCGCCCTCCTGGTTCGAGGTCACCCTCCACCAGCACATGCCCATGTTTCACATGGAGCACTGCGTGTTCTGCGCCTTCCTCTCCCAAGGCAAGGACTACCGCGATTGTGGCCGCCCTTGCGAAAAGCACGCCGTTGCCCTGCGCGACCGCGTGGGCATCGACCATGCCGTGCGCGCTGATGCAGGCTGCCGGAACACCGTCTTCAATGGCCGTGCCCAGACAGGCGCCGAGTTCGCGCAGTTCCTCCTCGACCTCGGCGTGCGCCATTTCCGCATCGAGTTCCTCAACGAGACGCCCGAGGAGATCTCCCGCACGCTCGACCGCTACCGCCGCCTCCTGCGCGGCGAGCTCAGCGGCACGGCGCTCTGGCGCGAGCTCAAGCTGCACAACCAGCTTGGCGTCACCCGCGGCACGCTCGGCTAGAGCACATTCAGCTTAAGTTGTCGCATCTGTTGAAAGAGGATCTTTTGCGCCGACGCGAGGATCGGGCGTCCACGCTCGCCGCAGCGTCGGCGTAAGCGACAACTTGAAGTAAAACTGCTCAAACATTTTTTGGGCATGTCTTGTGGCCCCTCTGCCGCAGATAACGCGTTATCGGAACCGCCCCCGTGGGAGCCTACGCCCGCGCCTTTGCCAGCGTGCGCCGACGCTTCACAGCCTCCGCAAGCATTTCCAGGATGGGCACGGTCTGTTCCCACGAGATGCAGGCATCGGTAACGCTCTGACCGTACGTGGACGAGTGCCCTACCTTATGATCCTGCCGACCTTCCACGAGGTGGCTCTCCAGCATCACCCCGCAGAGGGCGGTTGAGCCCTCGGCAATCTGCGCAGCCACGTCCTTCGCCGCCTCCCCCTGCCGCCGGTAATCCTTGAAACTGTTCGCGTGGCTGCAGTCCACCATCACCTGCGGCGACAGCCGCGCAGCCTGCAGCGCTTCCACGCAGCGCGCGACGCTGCCCCGGTCAAAGTTCGGCCCAGTCGCACCGCCACGCAGGATCACATGGCAGTCATTATTTCCAGAAGTGGCGAAAATGGCTGACACCCCCTGCTTCGTCACCGACGGGAACCAATGCGGGTGCCGTGCCGCCAGCACGGCGTCGACAGCCACGCGCACATCGCCGCTCGTCGCATTCTTGAAGCCCACAGGCATGGAAAGCCCCGAAGCCAGCTCACGGTGCACCTGGCTTTCCGTCGTGCGAGCGCCGATGGCCGCCCACGACACGAGGTCCGCAATGAACTGCGGGATGATCGTATCCAAAAACTCCGTACCGGTCGGCAGACCGAGCGCGTTGATATCGCGGAGCAACCCACGCGCGAGCCGAAGGCCTTTGTTGATCTGGAAGCTTCCGTCGAGGAACGGGTCATTGATCAGCCCCTTCCACCCCACCACCGTGCGCGGCTTCTCAAAATACACGCGCATCACGATCAGGAGCTCGTCTGCAAATCGGCGAGCCTGCAACGCAAGGCGGCTCGCGTAATCCAGCGCAGCCACCGTGTCGTGGATCGAACAGGGCCCCGCAAGCACCACCAGACGGTCATCCCGCCCATGGATGATTCGGCCAACCTGCTGGCGCGTCTCGGCCACCAGACCTTCCAGCTCACCGGCAACCGGAAGCTCCTCGATCAGGATGGCGGGCGGCAGAAGCGGGCGCATCGCCTGGATGCGCGTGTCATCAATGTGGCGCAAGGGCATACCGCAAAAATGAGGGTAACGAGCGAAGCAGGCAAGGCGCCGCTTCGTCCCCTCCTGTGCCCGCGTATAAACGGCGCGACCCGACGGCCACTTGGGGCACGCCGGGTCGCGAAAAGCACTCCGTCGCTCTTAAAGGAACGAGCAGACGTACTCGCAGATGCCGGACTCGACCGCGATGTCGAAACCGGACTTCCCCGGAACGTCAAAATACTGGCCCGCGCCGTATTCCTTCGTTTCGCTCTGGCCGTCCAGCTTTACGCGGCACTTACCCGCGACGATTTCCATGCGTTCGGGTGCGCCGGTGCCAAAATGGAACGAGCCCGGATAGATCAGGCCCAGCGTCTTTTTCGCGCCGCCGGGGACGATGATCGTGTGGCTCACAACCTTGCCGTCGAAGTAAATGTTCGCCTTAGCGACAGCCGTTACATTCGCAAATTCCGTGGGTGTGCTCATCGGGGGAAAAGGTGTGTGCGCCACGGCCCCGCTACGCAAGTCTTTCTTTGGCGTCATCCCCGCAGCATCTGCTCATGCGCAACCTGAACCCGTACACAAAAAAAGCCCCGGACGTCTCCGCCCGAGGCTTTTTGAAAACGGCTTTCGCCCGTTTTAGGCTTCGCCAACCTGGAAGCGCACGAAGCGGCGGATGACGATGTTCTCGCCCGTCTTCGTAATCTTCTCCGTCAGCACGTCCTTGACCGTCTGGTTCTGGTTCTTCACGAACGTCTGCTCAACGAGGCAGACCTGCTGGAACCACTTGTCGAGCTTGCCAGCCACGATCTTTTCGACCGCGGGAGCGGGCTTGCCTTCGCACTGGGCAACCGCGATCTCGCGCTCCTTGGCCACGGCGGCTTCCGGAACTTCTTCGCGGCACACGTACAACGGGCTCGCTGCCGCGACCTGCATGCACAGGTCCTTCGCAAACTGCTGGAACTCCTCGTTCTTGGCGACGAAGTCCGTCTCGCAGTTCAGTTCGAGCAACACGCCGACCTTGCCACCCAGGTGGATGTAGGACTGCACGACGCCTTCGCTGGCCGAGCGGCCGGCGCGCTTGGCGGCCGTCGCGATCCCCTTCTTCTTGAGGATCGTGATCGCCTCTTCCATGTCGCCCTTCGCTTCCACGAGCGCCCGCTTGCAATCCATCAGGCCAGCGCCCGTCTTCGCGCGCAGGTCGCTGACTACTTGAGCTGTAATATCAGCCATTTTTTTAAAACTTATCGGTTAAAAGTTCCTACTTCTTCTTGCGGATGCCGTCTTCGCTCTCGACGTCGATGTCGGCGGAGATCGTCACTTCCGGCTGCACTTCAGCGAACTCGGCCTTCGCGACCGGCGCCACCCCCTTCTGCGCCGACTTGCTCATGTCGCGACGCGCAAGCCCGTTCTGGACGGACTCCAGGATCACGTCCACGATCAGGCGGATCGCCTTGACGGCGTCGTCGTTGCCCGGGATCGGGTAGTCCGTGAGCGTCGGGTCCGAATTCGTGTCCACGAGCGCGATCACCGGGATCTTGAGGCGGTTCGCCTCGGCAACGGCGATGTACTCGGTCTTCGTGTCGATCACGAACAGCGCGCCCGGAAGCTTGTTCACTTCGAGCATGCCTTCGAAGTTCCGGTGCATCCGGTCCATCTCGCGGCGGATCGCCGAGCTTTCCTTCTTCGGCATCTTGGCGAGCGAGCCATCCGACTCCATGCGGAGGAAGCGGCGGTACTTCTCGAGGCTGTTCTTGATCGTCGCAAAATTCGTCAGCGTGCCACCCATCCAGCGGTTCACGCAGTAGGGCATGCCCGTGGAAGTCGCGGCTTCCTTGATGATTTCCTGGGCCTGCTTCTTCGTGCCGATGAACAGGATGTTCTCACCACCGGCGACGAGCTCTTCGGCGAACTTGGCGGCCGTGGCGAGCAGGTCATGGGTCTTTTCCAGGTTGATGATCGAGATGCCCTGGCGGTGGTCAAACACGTAGGGCTTGGAACGCGGGTTCCAGCGGCGCACCTGGTGGCCGAAATGCACGCCTGCGTCGAGCAGATCCTTAACGGTAACGTTCATAACTTGGGTCTCCGTATCCGTCCCGGCGGGACGAACCTTGGATTTCTTCTGTTGTTGAGGGTTGAATTTCCCCGCACGCGGGTACGCCCCGACGCGCGGAAAGGTTGAAGGAATAGCTCCGCCATTCCCGAAAGCAAGCGTTTTTCAGAGGACTATTTTGCCGCAAGGTAACGCAGGGCCAACGCGTAACCCGCCAGCCCAAGCCCCGAAATCACCCCGCGCGTCGCCGGCGCCGTCACCGAATGGCGGCGAAATTCCTCGCGCTGGTAAATATTGGAAATATGCACCTCCACCACAGGCAGGCCACAACCCTTGATGCCATCGTGCAGTGCCACGCTCGTGTGCGTGTAGGCGCCGGGGTTGAAAACCACACCCCTAACCCCGGCGTCGCTCCACGCCCAAAGCTTGTCGACCAGCGCGCCCTCGTGATTCGACTGGTAGAAATCCAACTCCATACCCAATGCTACTGCCTCGGCACTCAGCATGCGTTCCAGGTCGGCGAGCGTCGCCGAGCCATACACCCCCGGCTCACGCTGCCCCAGCCGGTCCAAATTCGGGCCATTGAGGATACCGATCTTCATGAAAAATCCACGTTCCCCAACACGCTGCAGCAAACCAGCTTGCCTACCAACAAAAAAAGCACGGCCCACTCACATCCTTGTGCAAATAACCGACCCCTCAGAGCGTAAAAAAAAACCAAATCTGCACCGCTCGTTTTCATTTTAGCAAAAACGGATGCAAGTACTCAAAAATTGGCGAAAATATGCCGATTCACGCAAAAATTGTCCCGAAACCGGTATTGTCCAGCTCCTGCGGCAAGTGTAGTATTATAACGTATTTAAGTTCAGCCTCTACTGCCCCTGACTTGCTCCTGCTCCGGCTCCAACCCCGCATTTGAGCTCCAGTGCAGCGAATACCTCAAAGCAATAATCAGGCAGACTCCTTGGAAGGATTCGAGTACTCGGTTACGCTCGAAAAGTTTCTATCCGCCTACACCGGTGCAACGGGCCTGTCTGTGCGATACGTCCGCGGAAAGACGCCCAGTAAAGTGCAAGACGCGCTCCCACCGGAACCCCCTTCCAGCCAGGGAACCCTAGGGCCAATCGACATTTTAGACTGTACAGATTGTGACCGAGCTGTTTGAAG
>CAZQIE010000042.1:0-25136 GCA_964593675.1 uncultured Opitutales bacterium | reverse complement strand
GCTTCAAACAGCTCGGTCACAATCTGTACAGTCTAAAATGTCGATTGGCCCTACGGCTGCGGCTTCGGGGGCAGGGGAGGGGGCACCTCCTTCTCTGGCGTGTCTCCTGCCGGCAAGGGCGGGGGTGGCGGCGGGAGGTCTTCTGTTGCCGCGGCGCCAAAACTTGCGGGCAGGGGCGGGGGCAAGTCCGTGGTTGGCAGGGGCGGCGGAGGCGGCGGAATGTCGAAGTCAGCCGCCACGCCTGCGCCTGCCGCGTGTTTCCCACCTTCTGCTTGTGCGCGCTTCAGGTCGCGCCAGATGACGAGGTAGTGGGTAATAACGACCGCCATCAGCACCAGCATGACCGCCACCGATAGCAGCACGAACACGGTCTTGATAAGCCGCACGTAACCCACCGCGGACAGGCCAGCCTGCGCGCCGGCCGCCCTAAGGACTTCCGTCATTCCCGGCCCCAGTGTCCTGAGGAGTAAGGCGTCGTCCTGTGCCCAAAGCCAAGCAAACGCGCTGAGCATCAGGAGCGCCGCCGAAAGCTGGTTCACCGCCAGGAGGAGCGCGAAGCGCGGCGAGCCCGTGTGCGTCAGGCGCGACGACAGGTGGAACTCCCCGTAAATCACCTGGATAATCCAGACCAGCCCGACCACAACCGCCGTCCATTGTGGCCCATACAAGAGCGCCATGAACGGCACGGGCAGGGACAAAATCCAGCCCCACGCAAGGCAGATGCCTTGGGTGCGTGCATTGACGATGAGCCTGCGTGCTTCCGCGTTCATGGATGTGGGCGGTTCGGGCTTCTTCTCAGGGTCACCCCTCCAGTCTACCCCCTTTGCGCCCGCCCGCCAAAGGCAACGCTAGCGCCCCCACCTGCCGCGTTCCAGCGGAAAACCAGCTCGCCTGCGTGCTAGATGTTTTTGTCCGACTTTTCCAGCGGCAGATCCCACGGCAGCTTGTTCCACGGGCTCTGCGGGTTCTTTGGGTCGCTTACCGTTTCAAGAGCCTCATCTATGGTTTCGTTTCGTTCCCCAGACCAGTATTCGTAGCCGAGGGCATAGCTTGAGCCCAGTTCCTTCCAGCTCTTAAATGACGCCTGCGCTTTCTTGGCCACCCGCATCATATTCACCCAAGCCTCCTGCTCTGAAACGTAGCCGCAAAGCACGGCCATGCGCGCCACCGCAATGTAGCGGCAAAAGTCCCACCCAACCAAGGTTTGTGCGGGATCGCTGTTGCGATAGCGCAGGTAAAACTCGACCTTCGGCCTCAGGTCCGCCCGCACGGTATTGTTCTTCAGGCCCTGCTCAATCGCCTCGACCGGAAACTGGTCGTACTCGGCAAAGAAGTCATGGGCGCTCTTGCGGTGGCCTTCTCGCTCCAGCCAATTCAGCACGTTGATGGCCTGCTGGCGGTTTGTTACGTTCCACATCTTCTCCAAGCGGTACTGGTATATAGTGAGCGGGGTATTCAGGGAGCCCATGAATTCCGATTGCTCGCCGCTGGCCTCGTTATAGACGGCGGCCATGGCCAGAGCCCAGCGGTGCTCCGGCGGCTGGGGCTTCATCAGGCTCGGCCACCATTCACCCGACGTCTTGCACCCGGCGCTGAAAAGGCACACCGACATCGCGAGCAAACAAGCTGCTGCAAACTTGTAAAAAAAACGTCCCATGGGCGGATATCTGGAGCAGCCCTCCGTTAGGATCAACCGAAAAAGCGCAGGAAAGCCCTGTTTTACGCATCCTGCACATCGGGCGCAGTGTCAGGTGTAACTGCCCTGCCCGTAAGGGATGCCGGCGGGATTAAACGGCCCAAAGAGCAGCAAAATGTTTTGGATCAGGAATTAACCTCGATCTGGTCAGGTTTTATCAGGCTTGCGGCTTGAGTAAGATTTGTTAATGATCGGCTCATGCCAAAGCTCCGAATCAACACCATCTCTGGCACTGTGTTGCGCATCGACTACCCCGACCGTTCTGCAACTGAGAGCAGTGTCTCGGCACGTCAGATCGAAAAGTTGAAGGCGCTCGGCGTCGCGGAGGATGACGAAATCCTCAACGCCTTGGGCAATTTGCAGGCCACGTCTATCTGCGAGCAGATCGAAGCAATCGAGAAGGGAGGCGCTGCGCCGGCACAGCAAAAGCGTCCCGCCCCCGCTAAGGTGGCTCAGCCCGCGAAAAAGCCTGGCTTCTTCGACAAGGTTAAGGGGATTTTCAATTAGGTCGCGCGCACGGTCGCGAGCCGGTTTTCCCACGTAGAAGGCGAAACGTTACGCGTTCCGCCTTCTTTTTGCGTACAACGCGTCCGTGGCGGCCAACGCTTTCCCTTTCAAAACGTATTCTGGGGCACATTCGGTTTGCGGTGCCGCATCCATTGCGTGACTTCCTCCGTCGCGTTAACGCGGGGATGGACCTTTTTCTCGGCGCAAAGTCAGCGCGAACGGCAACGTGAAGCAGAAACCTTCTGGCGCCGGATGTTTCCGGCAAAGCCTCCCGTTCACCTGAGGGAGAAAGTGGTCGGGGCGACAGGATTCGAACCTGCGACCTCTACGTCCCGAACGTAGCGCTCTAGCCAATCTGAGCTACGCCCCGACTTTTTCCGCGCACGCTGCCGGTTTTTACCGGGCCAGTTGCGGGAGAAGGGCGAAAGGAAACAGGTCTCCGGGTGTCTTGCAAGAATTTTTATGCGCCTTTCTTCGGAACTTCCCACCGAACCTTTTCTCCTACGCCTGAGCGCCAAAACCTGAAGCGGTCCTACTCCAGGTTGTCGCACAAAGCGGCCTGGCTTTTCCCTACGCGCCGACGCGAGGATGGGGCGTCCACGCACGCCGCAGCGTCCACGCACGCGACACATTATAGGAGAAGTGCTGTGATGTTGTTATACGCCGCGAGCGTGCGCGTCGTGCGGCGGCGGGCTTGCTATTGCAGGAGTCCCCGGGGTGGCGGTGCTTCCTCGCCGGGCGCATGGGCAAAAAAAAGCCCCGGCAGGTAAATGCCGGGGCTTTGTAGGCAGAAAACTGCTGGACTGGCGTTAGATGGCGGGTTCGCCGCGCTCGTCCGTACGGATGCGGATCGCGTCTTCCAGCGGAATGATGAAGATCTTGCCGTCACCGATCTTGCCCGTCTTGGCGGCCTTCGAGATCGTCTCGATCGTCTTCTCCACCATCTCCTCCGGAACGGCGAGGTCGATCATCACCTTCGGCAGAAAGTCCACCGTATACTCGCTTCCGCGGTAGATTTCGGTGTGTCCCTTCTGACGGCCGAAGCCCTTCACTTCAGTGACGGTCATGCCCTCGATACCGATTTCGGCAAGGGCTTCCTTCACTTCCTCAAGCTTGAAGGGTTTGATGATAGCTTTGATCAGTTTCATGGTATGTGAGGGGAATTGTGGTTAGGAGTGGTCCGCAAGGCAAGCGAACTTTACCCACCTGCCTGCGGACCGCAACTCCTTGACGCTACAGAATGTAGCCTTCTTCCCCGTGCTCGCTGGTATCCAGCCCGGCGCGCTCATCTTCCCGCGTCGGCCGCAGGCCAAGCACCGCCTTGATCGCGAAGGCCAGAACCGTCGTGGCGAGAACTGAGATCACGATCGTTAGACCCATCGCCTTGAGCTGGTTCAGCCAGAGCGAGCTCGTCACCACCACGCTGTCGCCCATCTTGACGGCCAGGCCGTTCTTCAGGGCGTAGCCTTCGCTCAGCAGGTTCGCGTTCACGTCGGACGTGGCGAGCAGACCGGTGAGCAGTGCGCCCAAGGTGCCGCCCACGGCGTGGACGCCGAAGGTGTCCAGCGCGTCGTCATACCCGATCCATTCTTTGACCTTCACGACCGCGAAGAACGGAACCGAACCGGCGAGCAGGCCGATGATCACCGCGCCCGTGGCGTTGATGAAACCGGCGGCAGGCGTCACGACCACCAGACCGGCCACCGCGCCGGAGCAGAAGCCGAGGACGGACGGCTTGCCCTTGAGGATGTATTCCAGCAGCGCCCAGGTGAAGCACGCGATCGCCGCGGCGAGGGTGGTCGTGGTGAAGGCGTTGGCGGCGATGCCGTCAGAGGCCAGCGCGCTACCCGCGTTAAACCCGTACCAACCGACCCAGAGCATGCCCGTGCCAACCATACAGAGCACCATGCTGTGCGGGGGCATCGCTTCCTTCTTAAACCCGATACGCCGACCCAGGATGATGCACAGGACGAGCGCCGACCAGCCGGACGACATGTGGACGACCGTGCCGCCCGCGAAGTCCAGTGACGGGATCGCGGCTTCCGCGTTCCATACGCCATTCAGCAGCCCCGTTGCGCCCCAGACCATGTGGGCGAGCGGGAAGTAAACCAGGAACATCCAGCCGGCGATGAACAGCATGAGGGCGGAGAACTTCATGCGCTCGGCGATCGCACCCACGATCAGGGCCGGGGTGATGATTGCGAACATGAGCTGATACATGCTGAACACGTTTTGCGAGACCCAGTAGGCGTAGTTCGTGTTCGGCGCGCTATCCACGCCCTTGAAGAAGAAGAACTCGCTGCCGCCGAGGAAGGAGCTGCCAAAGCTCGTGCCGAACACGAGGCTGTAGCCCACCGCCCACCACAGGATCGTCACCAGGCCCGCGATGCCGAGGCACTGCGCGAGGACCGACAGCACGTTCTTCCGGCGCACAAGGCCACCGTAGAACAGCGCCAGACCGGGGAGCGTCATAAACAGCACGAGGGCGGAGCTCACCATCAACCACGCGTTGTGGCCGGGGCCCGCGACGCCCACCGTGGGGCTCTTCAGGTCCGCCGTGCCTCCCGTCGGGTCCGTGTTGTTGATGTAGGCCTCAAGCCCGGCCACGCGTTGCTCCAGCGTGGGCGCCGCGACGGCCGCCGCTGCGGCTGCCGGGACCGCTGGCGCGGCTTCCTCGGCGCACAGCGGGGCCGTTGCGATGAACGCGGCCGCCACGAACGCCAAGGCGTGTTGGAGTACCGATCCTAATAGGGATGCTTTCATGAGATTCAGTTCCGTAAGGTGTTTCTTCTGATCGAAAAGTTCTGGTTGTGTCCCGGTCTAGACAGCGGCTTCTCCACGCTCGTCCGTGCGGATGCGGACGACATCCTCCACCGGAACAATGAAAATCTTGCCGTCGCCAATCTTTCCCGTCTTCGCGGCCTTGGCTATCGTCTCCACCGCCTTCTCCACGGCGTCCTCCTGCACCACGATGTCGAGCATCACTTTGGGCAGGAAATCCACGGTATACTCGCTTCCACGGTAAATCTCGGTGTGCCCCTTCTGGCGGCCGAACCCTTTGACTTCCGTGACGGTCATTCCTTCGATACCGATTTCCGTGAGGGCTTCCTTCACTTCCTCGAGCTTGAAGGGCTTGATGATGGCTTTGATGAGCTTCATGTGCTGCGGATGATTGGCTTTGTGATGAAACGGAAGGCCGTTTGTCGCAGGCCTTGCAAAATGCAAAACAACGGCGTCGCGAAAGCCTGAAGCAACAGGCATGCCAGGTTCTTTCGTTTGCAAAACTGGTCGAATTTGACCTGCCCCCTGAGGCGACAAAAAAAGCCCCGGCGTCGAGGCCGGGGCTTTTGCGGAGGCTGGAACGAGCCGTTACGCTTTGGGCAGTTCCGCCACAACGTTGATGTGGAGGTCGCGGAGCTGGCGGGCTGTCACTGCGCCCGGGCTCTGCGTCATCAGGTCCTGGCCCTTCTGCGTCTTCGGGAACGCCACGACGTCGCGGATGGAGTCGCGGTGGCCGAGGATGGTGCACAGGCGGTCAAACCCCAGCGCGATGCCACCGTGCGGCGGGGCGCCAAACGTGAACGCGCGGAGCATGTAGCCGAAACGGCTCTCCACGACGTCCGCCGGGATTTTCAGCACGTCCTCGAACACCTTCTTCTGGAGGTCCGGCTGGTGGATACGGATGCTGCCACCACCCAGTTCGACGCCGTTCAGGACGATGTCGTAGTGCTGGCCGCGGACGGCGTGCGGGTTGGTGTCGAGCAGCGGCGCGTCCTCCTCCACCGGCGAGGTGAACGGGTGGTGCGCCGACACGAAACGCTTCTCATCCTCATCGAACACCATGAGCGGGAAGTCCACCACCCACAGGAAATTGTAGGTGTCGGGCCGGATCTCGATCTTCCCGCGCGCGGCGAGCAGGCGGCCCGCCTCGAGGCGGATGCGGCCCAGGATCGCGCAGGCGCGCTCCCACGGGGCAGCGGCGAAGAACACGAGGTCGCCTTCCTCCACGTTCAGGCGCTTGCGGAGCTCTTCCTTTTCCGCGTCCGAGAAGAACTTAACGATCGGGGATTTCCACTCGCCCTTTTCCGCCTTGATGAAGGCGAGACCCTTCGCGCCGAGCGTCTTGGCGATGTCTTCCAGCGCCTTGAGTTCGCCCTGCGTGATGTCCGCCAGACCCTTTGCATTGAACGCCTTCACCACGCCGCCGCTTTCCACGGTGCTGGCGAAGACCTTGAACGCGGACGTGCGGAACGAGTCCGAGAAATCGGCGATTTCGAGGCCAAAGCGCGTATCGGGCTTGTCCACGCCATAACGGTTCATGGCCTCATTGTAAGGCATGCGCGGGAACGGCGTCGGGATGTCCACCCCGAGCACATCCTTCCACACCCGCTTGAGCATGCCCTCGATCAGCGCATACATGTCCTCGCGGTCGATGAACGACATTTCGAGGTCGATCTGCGTGAACTCAGGCTGGCGGTCAGCGCGCAGGTCTTCGTCACGGAAGCACTTCGCGACCTGGTAATACCGCTCCACGCCCGCCACCATCAGCATCTGCTTGTACTGCTGGGGCGACTGCGACAGCGCGTAGAACTGGCCCGCATTCAGGCGGCTGGGCACGAGGAACTCGCGCGCGCCCTCAGGCGTGCTCTTGAACAGCACGGGCGTCTCGATCTCAAAGAAATTGTGCTCGTCGAGGTAACTGCGGATCGCGTGGGCCGCCTTGTGGCGCATGCGCAGCAGGTTCAGGCGGCTCGGGCGGCGTAGGTCGAGGTAGCGGTAAGTGAGCCGCAGGTCCTCGTTCACCTTGTCCGCCTGCGCGTCGTCCATCGGGAACGGCAGCACCGAGCACGTGTTGTGGATCGTCAGCTTCGACGCCACGACCTCGATCTCGCCCGTCACCAGCTTCGAATTCACCGTCTCCGCCGGACGCAACTCCACCTTGCCCGTTACCTCGATAACGGACTCGTCCTTGAGCCGGTGACCGACATCCGCGAACTGCGCGTTATTCGGGTCGAAAACGATCTGGGTGATACCTTCGCGGTCGCGGAGGTCCACGAAAATGAGTCCGCCGTGGTCGCGCACGGTGTTCACCCAACCGATGAGGGTGACCTGCTTCCCGGCGTGCGCCGACGTCAGTTCGCTGCAGTGATGCGTCCGTCTCATGATGCGTAAAAACCCGCATACAAAGCCCGACTGTGCCGGGAAACAAGCCCGAAAGCCACGAACTGCCCGCGAATTTGGTCCGCCATCTTTCCGCCAGACCGCGTCCGGTCCGGGGAAAATTCTTGCCCGGAAGGGTGGGGCGGGCAAACGATGGTTCCGGTATGGAGCTGATTTTCATGGGGACGGGCACGTCGCAGGGCGTGCCGCTGATCGCGCAGCCGGAAGGTTCGATGAACCTTGCCAACACGCGTAACTGGCGCACGCGCTGCAGCATCCATGTCGAAATGGACGGCTACCATGTGCAGGTGGACGCCGCGCCGGAGTTCCGCCTCCAGTGCCTCGGCAACAACATCCGGCAGGTTGACCTGTTCATCCTCACCCACGGCCATGCCGACCACGTGCTGGGCATGGATGACCTGCGGCGCTTCTGCGACCTCATTGGCGGCAACGCGCTTCCCGTTTACTCCCTGCCCGCCGGGCTTGAGCGCATCCGCCAGATCTTCCCGTACGCCATCGGAGACAAGCCCGTCTCCAAAGGCTATCCCGCGTTCAAGCTTAACGAAATGCCACGCGTGCTGGAGACCCCCGGCGGCACCATCCAGTCCATCATCCAGCCGCACCCCCCCATTGAGTCCCTCGGGCTCATATTCACGGAAAAAAGCAGCGGCCGGAAGATCGTCTACTATAACGACTGCAAGAGCGTGAGCCCCGAAGCCCGGGAACTCGCCCGCGGCGCCGACATCACCGTGCTGGACGGCCTGCGCCCGCATGTGCATCCTTCCCACATGTGCATCCCCGATGCCCTTGAAGTCGCCGCCGACCTGGCCTGTCCGCGCACTTTCCTCACGCACACCACCTTTCAGGTCGACTACGACGCCGCCGAAGCCGCCTTTCCTCCCAACGTGCGCCTCGCCTACGACAGCCTGCGCATCCGGCTGTAAGGCGTCCCACGCGCGGGAACTGGGCGCAAGAAAGGAGACACCTCCTTCTACGGGACCTTCACCACGCACGTCCCAGCCATATGGTCATGGATACACCGGCGGTCTTCGCGGAAGATAAATCAATATACGTTTACGACGCTTGTGAAGCCCGGATTGGTACCGTCCTCGTGTTTCACGATCCGCACCTTCATGACAATTTTGCCGATAGGTTTGGCCTCGCTTTGAGAGCAGGTAAATCTGGATCGCCATGCCGACGCAGAAGCCGATCATACCGAGAGCAACCCCCATCGTGGTAAGGGTCTCATCCGGTTCTTCAGGCGTCCCTGAGGCTATGGCCATGCCAATAGCCAGAGCCGGCAGCATGAAAACGGCGAGCGCAATGGAATCCACGATCTGCGCGGCCAGGCGTTTCCAGCGGGAGGCGAGGTCGTGCCCGAGTGCGAGCTTGGCCATTGTGCGGGCGGCCAGATCTATACCTTGTGCCGCGGTTTCGCCCGGTCGGGTTTCGGCGGTTGCGGGGACGGTGGCCGTCAGGTCAAGCACCTTGGACAGGGGCTCCCAGCCGGACATGCCGGACTTCCATGCCAGCATGTCGGGGGTATATTCTCCTGTGCGCAAGCCGGCCCGAACCTGTTCTTCCGAAAACGCTCCCAGCTGCTTTCCGTTGTGCGCAAGGTGGATCATGGCCTGAGGATCTGCGCCTGAACGTTACGGGTCAAGCCCGCGCCGATTCCTTCGTTTTCAGGTGCAACGCCGCTTGTGGGCCGGTCTCCGGTAATGGAGCCGCCCGTAAGGTCAGTCCTCGCGTGGGCGTGCAGCGGACCCGCGCGCCGTCAGTCCAACGGCCCCCGGTGGCGGTTACGCTTCCTGGAACGGGCCCATGACGCGGTATTTCTTATACCGGGCGTCGAGGAGGGCTTTGGAGGACTGCCCGCGCAGCGCCTTGAGGTGCTCAAGGAGGGCAGCCTTCAGGTTCGCGGCGGCAATGGCGGGGTCTCGGTGGGCGCCGCCTAGGGGTTCCGGTATGACGGCATCCACGATCCCGTGCTTCAGGAGCTTGTCCGCGGTGAGCTGGAGCGCCTCCGCGGCTTTCGGCGCGTGCACGCGGTCTTTCCAGAGGATGGCCGCGCAGCCTTCGGGCGAAATAACCGAGTAGTAGGCGTACTGGAAGATGAGGACGACGTCCGCCACGGCCACGCCAAGCGCGCCGCCAGACCCGCCTTCGCCGATGACGACCGCGATGATCGGCACGTCCAGGGTGCTCATTTCGCGGATATTCACGGCAATGGCCTCGGCAACGTGCCGCTCTTCGGACCCAATCCCGGGATAGGCGCCCGGCGTGTCGATGAGCGTGATGATGGGCAGCTTGAACTTGTTCGCCATCCGCATGAGGCGCAAGGCCTTGCGATAGCCTTCCGGGTTCGGGCAGCCGAAGTTCCGCCGCAGGTTTTCCTTGGTGTCGCGGCCCTTCTGCTGGCCGATCACCATCACCGGCTTGCCGTCGAGGAAGGCCGTTCCGCCCACGATGGCCTGGTCGTCGCGGAAAAGGCGGTCGCCGTGCAACTCCTGGAAGTCTTCAAAAATCGCCGAAATGTAATCCAAAGCGTAGGGGCGCTGGGGATGGCGGGCGAGTTGGACCTTCTGCCAGGCGTTCAGGTTTTCGTAGATGTGAACCTTGGTTTCCTCGATCTTGCGCTCAATCGCCGCGATCTCCTTGGAGACGTCGAGCTTGTTCTGCTCGGAAGAACGACGAAGCAAGTCCATCTGCGCGTCCAGGTCGCGCAGGGGCTTCTCGAATTCCAGGAGGAACCGCGGTTTTTCCATGGGGGCGAGGTTACGGAATGGGGGGATTGGGTGTCAATGGCAGCCGATTTTGGCCGGGGCCACCGGCTGGGGCATGCAAGGCCCGCTCCTGAGGGAGGATATGGGCGCCACAATAACGGCCGGGCGGGGGCCGAACTTAACAGGGATCAATGGTGCGCTGCCTCCGCAGGCGGGTACGATGCCTTCGGCGTTGCACAGGCCGGTGCCTTTTTTTTATCCTCGGTGGCGTCATGAGTAGCACAAACGCACCCACACCGGCCCCGAAGCTCATTTTCTCGTGCTCCGGCGGGTCGGATGTCGCCGAGTTGGCGGACCGCGCCGCCCGTCGCCTTACCCGGGAAGGCAAGGGCAAGATGTACTGTCTGGCCGGGGTGGCTGCGGGAATAGAGCCCGTCCTCAAGAACACCAAGGCTGCGCCCGGAATCGTCGTTATCGACGGCTGCCCGGTTCAATGCGCCTCGAAAGTTATGCAAAAGGCGGGTTTCGAAGGTTTTAAGCAGGTCGCCATTGCTGACCTTGGCCTGAAGAAGCACGAGAGCCCGGCGACAGAAGAAAACATCGCAAAAGTCATCGCGGCCGGCGCCAAGGCCCTCGCAGAGTAGGGCACTTCTACTTAAAGAGGTCGCAGCTACTGAATACGCTTTTTCGACCGCGCCGACGCGAAGATGGGGCGTCCACACTCGCCGACGCGTAGGCTCTAGGCGACGGTTTGGAAAGAACTGCTTTCAGCGTCTCCCGGAGGCACGTTCGGGACAAAAAAAAGCGACTGCCTCTCAGGAAGCAGCCGCTTTTTTTATGCCCGCATGGCCTGGTTTTACCGGCGCCCGCGGCGGATTTCCGATCCCGGGAACCACACGTGCACGCGGTACACCTTCTTGGTGCGGCAGTTTATCTTGTGCGTCACCGGGTCGACGGAGTCCGGTATCTCCTCGCGGTGCACGTCCACGACGGCGTGGAATCCACGCTCGGAGAAGATGTCGATGAGCATGGCGAGGGCGATTGGGTTGTCGAAGACAGCGTCCTCGCTGTTCACGTGCGCCCGACCGGAAATCGCGTGACGGAAGATAATGGGCATGAACTTGAAGTTCACGACGTCCACCACCTGTTTGAACAAGGCCGTATGGTTCTTTTCGTAGTCGTCCAGCCGCGTAACGAGATCCTGCCGCGCGTGGAGGAGGATGTCGCTGGCGACGGGGATGCAGGCGAGGCGGTCATAGGTCGCCTGGTCCAGCTCGAGGGAGCTCTGGTACTGAAGTTCGTTGAGGATGCGCTGCTGCACCTTCTCAAACGCTCCCGTCGAGTTGATGTAATGGAAATGGAAGTCCTGCCGCAGGCTCAGGAGCGCCTCATACGTTTTTTCGCGGAACGTGCGGTAGCGTATGCGCGCGGCTTCCTCATCGACGTCCGTTTTGCGCACCTCCTCAAGCTCGCCGATACCGGACGCTTTTACCTGTTCGTTGTGCGCGAGCGCCTTCTGGCCACGTTCGAGCTGGCGGCGGATGCTTTCGGCCTCGTCCACAAACAGGACGAGCACGTGGAACCGGGGCTTGCGGAAGCGGCTCTCAAGCGCCGTGTGCACGTAATCGCGGCGTAGCTCGTTGAGCTTCGCGTGGAGCAATTTCACACACTCGACCTGCACCATGGTGCGCGGAAAGCCGTCCACGACCGTCCCAGCCGCGTACTGGGGTTCCAGCAGCTTGCGGAACAGGAGTTCCGTGACCTCCTTATCGCCAACGAGCAGGCCGGCGTCCATGCGCTTGCGGGCCTCGGGGCTCTGGAGCAGGTCACTCATCACGATCGGCTTATCGTGGTAGCCCCTGTGCGCGAGGATGTACCGCGTGTGCGTGCCTTTACCGGCGCCGGGAGCGCCGTTGAGCCAGAAGATCTCCTGCGGGAAGCTGAGATTCTCGCGGCCGAGGTCCTTCTCAAGGTCGGACCATACGGCATTAAAAATCAACTGGGCGTCTCTGATCTCCAAGTCGTGCATATACGGAAACGCGCACGCTTTGCCAGCGCACCGTTGGCTGCGGGACAACCTGCGGGCATGAAGTGCGGTTCGGATACTCCCATAGGAGCGGGGTTGCCTGGATGCGAGAAAAAAGGCCGGTACGAACGTCACCCCGGGCAAGGCTCAGGAAACGTGCACAAAGGCCGCCGGAAAAAGGCGCGATCACGGGAAAAGATTGGTCAAAAGGGATTGCTTCGGCGGCGCCGTTTTGGTGGAGTCACACCACGCCGGGGCACCCGTTTACTCCACTCCCAATGGAGTCTGCTCCGGAGGCTGCTTTCCCCCTATCAATCCCCCCAATGGCTGATCGCCAACTGCTTGCTTTCCTGCTGGGTAACGAGTTGTTCGGCGTCGACGTGCTTCTGGTGCGAGAGATCCAGCGGCAGGTGCGGGTGGCCCGTGTTGATCTGGTTCCGGACCACATCCTCGGACTCATGGACCTGCGTGGCCAATTGGTCACCGTTTTTGACCTCGGCCTGATCCTGGCGGGCGCGGCCCACCAACACTCGGATTCCTCCCGCTGCATCGTGCTCAAGACGCTTGGGGAGGCAGAGCGCCTCGGCCTGCGCGAGCGCCTGGACGACCCGCCCCCACGGGACCTTTGCGGCCTCGTCGTGGACCGTGTGCTCGACGTCGTGTCCATCAGCCCTGATCAAATGGAAGCGCCCGCGAACATCGTGGGCGGCGGCACGCGCTACGTGGAAGGCGTGGTGAAGTTGCCGGACAGGATTTTACAGGTGCTCCGGGTTTCGGAGCTCTTGGCCCCAACCGAGAACGTTTCCGCCTGACGATGCCGGCCTCCCCATCCAGCCCCGTGTCCGCAGCAAGTTGGAAGGTCTCCGACGCCATCCTCAAAATAACGTTTCTTGCGCCCATGGTCGGCGAAAGCACCCGCGGGTTGAGGGATGACTGCCGGCAGGCGCTCCTCCAGGCTGCCGGTTGCCGTGAAGTCCACGCTGACGTGGCCGCGGTGTCGGCCCTGGACGCACGCGGGCTGCACCTGCTGTTTGCGCTTCATCAGGAGTGCGGGCGCCGGGGCATGGTTTTCCGGCTGGTGGGCGTAACGCCCACAGTGCAGCCGGTCTTCAAAGGGTTTCACCTGAATGAGGCGCTCGGCGTCGAACCCGTGGAAGGGGGGGCGGCATGAGCGACCAAGGGCTGCTGGCCAGCTTTGTTCAGGAGTCGCGGGAGCACCTTGACGGCCTGGAGCCGGACCTGCTCGCGATGGAGCAGGGGAGTTCCGACGCCGAAGTCGTGAACCGTGCGTTCCGGTCCGTCCACAGCATCAAGGGCGCCGCGGGGTTTTTCGGGCTCGAGACGGTGCTGCGGCTCAGCCACGCGATGGAAAGCGTGATGTCCGTCGTGCGCGATGGCGACCTTAAGCCCACACGTTCGCTTGTGGACGTCCTGCTCGGCGCCCGCGACAAGCTGCGGCTGATGATCGACGACATCGAGCACAGCAACGGCATGGATGTGACCGCGGAGGAGCGCGTGCTGGCAGGCTTCCTTGGTGGGTCCCTGCCGCCCCTGCGTTCCGGCAAGAAGGCGGCGGCCCCCGCCGTCCCGGTCGTCGAGGCTATCCCCGCGGCACCGAATATTCCGCCGGAACTGCTGGTCTTCCACCTGCGGCGCGAAACCTTCCAGAAGGCGCTCAAGCACGGGCAGAACCTGTTCGTCGTCCACCTGCACACCCTGAAGGACCTTCAGGACCGCAACCGCACGCCCCTCGACTTCCTCCAGGGCGCCGCGGTGCTCGGTGACATTCTGGACGCGGTGGTGGACTTTTCGGTGATCGACAGTCTCGATAAGGCCCTTGAAACGGATGTGCCCTGCGAACTGCTGTTCGCCACGGTCATGGACGCGGAGATGTGCGCCGAAGCCCTGGAAGTCCCGCTCGAGCAGGTGCACGAAATCCCCGGTGATTTTGTCCGGGCCTTCGCGAGCGGGGGGCGCACGCATGCCCCCTTTGTCCGTGCCCAGAAAGTTGAGCCGCCCCCCGTGGCCCAGGCCGCCCAGGCCGTGCTTCCGGCTGTTCAGGCGCCGACGCCGATGCAGGCTGCCAGCGCCGAAAAAGTGCGTGCGTTGCGGCAACGCTCGGAAGACACGGTGCGCGTGCCGGTCTCGCTGCTGGATGACCTGATGAACCTCGCGGGCGAGCTCGTCCTCGGGCGCAACCAGTTGCTCAGGCTTTCCGACGCCGTTGCGCGGCAGGTGCCGGGCCTGGTGCCTGTCCTGCAGTCCCTGGACCACCGTACCTCGGAAATGCAGGACAAGGTGATGCGCACGCGCCTGCAGCCCATCGGTACCCTTTTCAGCCGCTTCACGCGCCTCGTGCGGGATCTTTCCCGCGAGGTGAGCAAGGAAATCGAGCTCGAAGTTTCGGGCGAGAATGTGGAGCTCGACAAGTCCATCCTGGAGGCGCTCACGGACCCGCTCACCCACCTCGTCCGCAACTGTGTGGACCATGGCGTCGAGTTGCCGGAAGACCGCGAACGCCTCGGCAAACCGCGTTACGGGCGGGTGCGGCTGACTGCCGGCCATGTGGGTGGGCAGGTTGTGATCGAGGTCTCCGACGATGGGCGGGGGATGGACCCGGCGAGACTCAAGACACGGGCGCTGGAAAAGGGCCTCATCCACAACGAGGAAGCCGGACGGCTCACCGAACGTCAGGCGCTCGCGCTGATCTTTCTGCCCGGGTTTTCCACGGCGTCCTCCGTCACCGCGCTTTCGGGCCGTGGCGTGGGGATGGACGTGGTCAAGACGAACATCGAAAAGCTGGGTGGGAGCGTTGAGGTGCTCACGGATGCGGGACGGGGCTCGCGCTTCCAGCTTCGCCTGCCACTCACGCTCGCCATCATTCCGGCGCTCATCATCGGGCTTGGAGACCGCCGGTTTGCGGTGCCGCAGGTAAACCTTGAGGAAATCGTGAAGCTCGGGGGCCAGCATAAGGCCGAAGTCGTGCGTGGCAGTAGCGTGCTGCGGCGTCGCGGCAAGCTGCTGCCGCTCGTGCGGCTCTCCCAGGTGCTCAACGCAAAGCGGGCGCTGCCCGTGCCTGCACCGGCTGCGGGAGAAGGCGCGGACACACCGCCGCCCGAGCCGCAAGAGTATACCCTTGTCCTCAAGACCCGCAGCGGGCGCTTCGGCCTGGTCGTCGATTCGGTTTTCGACACCGAGGAGATCGTCGTGAAGCCGCTCAGCGCCTACCTGCAGGCCGCGCACTGTTATTCCGGCGCAACCATACTCGGTGACGGCACGGTCGCGCTCATCCTGGACGCCGGAGGCGTGGCCGAACGCGCCGGGTTGCGCTTTGGCGAAACCGAGGTCGAGGAGACCCGCGCCCTGCAGCGGCACGAAGGCGAGCGGCAGTCCCTCCTCATTTTCGAAAACGCGCCGGGCGAGGCCTTCGCGGTCAGTACGGCGATGATCGGACGCATCCAGAAGATCGCGCCTTCCGATATCATCCGCGTCGGTGCCAAGGAATTCCTGAAGCTGGGCGACGCGCCGCTGCGCCTCGTGCGCCTGCACGAGCACATGGCCGTGACGCGGCCGGAAAGCGACGGCGGAGTGCTGCATGTGCTGGTCATGCGCCTTCTGCGTCAGCCCGTCGGGATTGTCGCGCAACGCGTGCTCGACGCCGTCGAAACGGATGTCGCGCTCGACCGCCACTCCGTCAGCGGCGCCGGAATCCTCGGTTCCGCGGTCCTGGGCGGCCGGCTGGTCGTTTTCCTGGACCCGTACGGGCTGTGCGAGCTTGCGGACCCCGAGACCCATAAATGGCGCCGCCCCGCTGAGCCGCTCCGCGAGAAGCGCGTGCTGCTCGTGGACGACACGGACTTCTTCCGCGTCGTCGAGGAAACGTACCTGCGCAGCATCGTGGGGGAAGTGGACGTTGCCAAAAACGCCTTTGAAGCGTGGGACCTCCTCAACCGCCAGCGCTACGACGCGCTGGTCACCGATCTGGAAATGCCCGGCATGAACGGCTTCGAACTCGTCCGCCGCCTTCGCGCAACGGAGCGCCACAGGGGCCTTCCCGTGATCGCGCTGACCATGCTCACCGCGGAACGTTACCAGCGCCTGGCCGAGGAGGCCGGTGTGGACGCCTACGAGTTCAAACTGGACAAGGAGCACCTGCGCGAAACGCTCACCCGCCTCCTCACACGGACCGCACAAGGCGCGGTCGTCCGCGCACAGAGTCGCCTCACGTAGATCCATTTCTCCCTCACCTATGTTCAAGAATCTCAAGCTCGGTCGAAAAATTGCCTTGGGCTTTTCGCTGATCATCCTGCTGACGATCATTGCGGGTTCGCTCGCGGCCCTGCGGACGGGGCGGGTCCTGCAGGATGCACGCCTGATCAAGGACGAGCAGATGCCCCAGGTTAGTGCGGCGACCCAGCTCGCGGAGCGCACGCATGACGCGATGATCCACGCCCAGGTGTACAGCCTCACCGGCGAGCCGCAGGAATTGGCCAAGGCCGAGGAGTCCCTGCGTGCGATCAGCGAGTCCCTGGGCAAAGTGGGCGGCCTCGCGCATCGGGCAGAGGGCACGCAAGGCCTTCCAGCCATCGTTCAGCAGGCACGCGAACGGCGTGACAAATACGCCGAGGAGCTTAAGGCGACCGCCGAGGCGATGAAGACCTTCCGCAACGAAATGGGGTCTCTCGACAACGAGTCCCGTAGCTACAAACAGAACGCCGAGGCGTTTCTCGAGGCGCAGTTGGAGGACTTGAAGCGGTCCATAGCGGACGGTGCGAAGCCTGAGCAGGTGGAACTGCAGCGGCAGAAAATCGCGATGGCCGCTGAGCTGGTGAGCCTTGGTCAGGAAATGCGCGTGGCCGGTTTCAAGAGCTACGCCACACGCGACAGGCAGGTGATCGAAGCCTCGCAAAAGCTCTTCGACCGCGTGTTCCAGCTTATCGGGAAACTCAAGGCAGTTATCCCGTCAACGGACATGGCGCAACTCGCCCAGCTTGGCACCATGCAG
Source organism: uncultured Opitutales bacterium (assembly GCA_964593675.1). Classification (GTDB taxonomy): domain Bacteria; phylum Verrucomicrobiota; class Verrucomicrobiia; order Opitutales; family CAZQIE01; genus CAZQIE01. The sequence goes on along the minus strand of CAZQIE010000042.1, from coordinate 8,016 downwards.
ATGGCGAGCCGCTCCTATCGCGACACGCTGGGCCACTCGGCCGAAAGCCTGGACAACCTCCGCAAGCTTGATGTGCGCCGCCAGGAACAGGCGGGCCTCCTGGTGGATTCGGCCCAGACGCTCACGACGAAGAGCGTCGGGTTTGTCCGCATGTCGTCGGATCGCACCGTCGATGCGCTGCTCAACGCGTCCTCCTGGATAATCGGGGGACTGGTGGCACAGGTGCTGGCCGCGGGCCTCATCGGCTGGCGCATCACCCGCGCAATCGCCCGCCCCGTCGGCAAGATTGTGAAGGTCGTCGAAGCCATGGAGAAGGGGGACCTGACGCAGCGCGCGGAGGTCCACCAAACCGACGAACTGGGCCAGCTGGCTTCCGCGCTCAACCGCACGTGCGAGCGCCTGCGCGACCTGATGAAGGAACTGTCGCAGAACGCCAATGTGCTGGCGGCGTCTTCCGAGGAGCTCATTTCCACGTCGAACCAGATGGCTTCGGGCGCGGAGGAGGTAAACGCGCAGTCCACGGCCGTTGCGGGCGCCGGCGAACAGCTTTCCACAAACGTGCAGGCGATGGCCATGATGGCCGAGCAGATTTCCACCTGTGCGGGAAGCGTGGCAGCCGGGGTCGATGAGATGAAGGCCTCCATCAACGAGGTCTCACAGAGCTGTGCGAAGGAGTCGGCAATCGCCCAGAGGGCGAACACTCAGGCCAAGGAGACGCGCGAGATCATGGCGCGCCTCGGCGATTCTGCGCGCGAGATCAACAAGATCGTCGATATCATCAGCAACATTGCCGACCAGACAAACCTGCTCGCCCTCAACGCCACGATCGAGGCGGCGAGCGCGGGCGAGGCGGGCCGCGGGTTCTCCGTGGTTGCGAACGAGGTCAAGGAACTTGCCCGGCAGAGTGCCCAGGCGACCGAACAGATTTCCCGCCAGATCGACCAGGTGAAGGTGAACACGGACCGCTCCGTGAAGGCCATCGACGAGATTGCGCGTGTGATCGAGGAAATCAGCCAGATCGCAGGCTCGATCGCGGCGGCGGTGGAGCAGCAGACCGCCACGACAAAGGAGATCGCCAGCAGCATGGCCGAGGTTTCGGACTCCAGCAAAGACGTGGCCGCGAATATCCAGCAGATGGCCGGTGGCGCCACCGAAGTCTCGCGCAATATCCACGGCATCAACACCGTCGCCCAACTCACGGCGGCGGGCGCCAGCGAAACGAACGCGAGCGCCCAGGAACTGGCTAAGATTGCCGCTCACCTGAAGAAGATCGTTGACCGCTTCAAGCTCTAGAACCCATGGCAAACCCCTTTGAGCGCACGTTGCGCGTGATGATCGTGGACGACACGGTCATCTATCGGCGTTTGCTCATGGGAATTGTCGCGTCGCTGCCGGGAACGGAGGTTGTCGCCGTGTCTTCGAGCGGGCAACTGGCTTTGAACAAACTGGCCGTGAGCCCGGTGGATCTGATCCTGATGGACATCCACATGCCCGAAATGAACGGCGTGGAAACCTTGCGGCGTATACGCAAGGACCACCCTGAGGTTTCGGTTGTGCTCGTCAGCTCAACCACCCATGCCGGCACGGACATCACGGTTGAAGGGCTGAATGCGGGCGCCCTTGATTTCATAGCAAAGCCCGTGGCCGACGATCTGCAGGCAGGAACGGCGCTCCTGAAAGCGGATATTGAGCGAGTCCTGCGTCTCGTGCGCATCCGTGCGCTGCGGGCAAAAGTGGGCGGCAATGCCACGCGCAGCCCCGTTTCCCCGCCAGCCGCGCCCGTCCGCCCGCCGGTGGATTCCGGCGACCCTGCTGATATCCGCCGCGCCCTCAAGGCGCCGATGGGCGGGTTCGGCCTCGTGGCCATCGGCGTATCGACGGGCGGCCCGCAGGCGCTCCTGCAAGTTATCCCGAAGCTCCCCAAGGATTTCCCGGTCCCCATCCTCGTTGTGCAACACATGCCCCCTGTGTTCACGGCCTCGCTCGCGGCGAATCTCGCCAAGAACTCCTCGCTGCCTGTCCATGAGGCGCGGGAGGCGCAGGCTGTCTTGCCAGGGGTCGTTCTCATTGCCCCTGGCGGCCGGCACCTGACTGTTCAGCCGGACTCCCAATGCCACGGCGGCCTTGTGACGGCGATTTCGGATGCCCCCCCTGTGCATTCCTGCCGGCCTTCCGTGGACGTCCTTTTCAAGTCTATCGCCGAAGCCGGTCTCACCTGCGGGGTGCTTTCGGTAATCCTCACCGGTATGGGGGAGGACGGCGCGTCCGGCGTGGAGGCCCTCAAAGAATCGGGCCGCGCCTACTGCCTTGCCCAGGACGAACAGACTTGTGTCGTTTACGGTATGCCGCAGGCCGTCGTTCGCCGCAAACTCGCCGACGAGGTATTGCCCCTCGGTGATATCGCGCAGCGCATCGTCGCCCTCACCTTGGGCAACGCAAAACCCAACCCGCCCCAGGAGGCCTGAACCCATGCCGAACATCACCCGGCACGAATTCGACCTGCTGCGCGACTACATCAGCCACCACTGCGGCCTGCAGATCGGCGATGAGAAGGACTACCTCATTGAGTGTCGCCTGGCCCAGTTGATGTATGAAACGGGAAGCTCCACCTTCCATGAGTTTTACCTGAAGGCCAAGGAAGACCCGAAAGGCGCTTTACGCGACCGCATTATCGACGCCGTCACCACGCATGAAACTTCCTGGTTCCGCGACCAGCGTCCCTGGCGGATCCTTGAGGAAGTGATTCTGCCGGACCTGTTGCAGGCCGTGCGCGACGGCCGCAAACGCAACATCCGTGTGTGGTCGGTCGCCTGCTCTACAGGTCAGGAACCTTACTCGGTAATGATGCTCGTGGACAACCTGCTGTCCACGGGGCCTTTCAAGGGGCTCAAGCCGGAATGCGTCGAGATCATTGGCACCGATATCTCACCCAACGTCATCTTCATCGCCACCGCGGGCCGTTACAGCCAGATCGAAATGTCCCGCGGGATGGACAACGGCTACCTTGAGCGTTTCTTCACAAAGGATGGCACGGTCTGGAGCCTGCGTGAGCCCTACCGCAAACGCGTAGCCTTCAAACGCTTCAACCTTCAGGAATCCCTGACGCCCCTCGGGAAGTTTGACCTTATCCTGTGCCGCAACGTAGCCATATATTTCTCCGACACGTTTAAACGTCAGCTTTTCAGCGGCCTGGCCTCTGCGTCCAACCCGGGCGCCTATTTGATGCTTGGCGCGAGCGAAAGCCTCCTTCAATTTTCAACACCGTTTGTGATGCGCGAACACAAACAGGCCATCTTCTACCAACTCAAGTGATCTTTGCCCAATGAAGCTGCTTACCGTCGACGATTCCCTGGTGATGCGCCAGCTGATTGTACAAAACGCGAAAACCTTGGGCCTTGAAACAGCGGAGGCCCGCGACGCGAACGAGGCGCTCGCCGTACTCGAGCGGGAAGGGGACTCCATATCCGTTATCCTGCTGGACTGGAATATGCCCGGCATGAATGGCTATGAGCTGCTAAAAAGGATTAAACAGGACTCGCGCTGGGCGAAAATTCCCGTGATGATGCTCACGACCGAAGGGCAGAAATCAAGCGTCGTGGCGGCCTTGAAAGCCGGCGCCGTAAATTATATGATCAAGCCCTTCGCGCAGGAGGACCTCTCGATCAAGATCATGCAGTGTCTCGGTCAGGGGGCCTGATTTCGTCCGGAATTACCCCTTCCATGTCGTCCATCACGCCCGAAGAACGCCGCAAAAAACTTCTGGAAAAAATGCAGAAGCGGGAGCTCCCCATGCTGCCCGACGTGTTTTCGCGCCTGGTGGAGATGGCGTCCGACCTTCAGGTGTCCCTGGAGGACCTTGCGGCCGCCGTGAGGTACGACCCGGCTCTCACCAGCCGCCTCCTCAAGGTGGCGAACGGCGCGGCCGTGGGCGGCGCGGTTCCGGCATCGACGGTGGAAGAGGCTGTGCTGCGGCTGGGTCTGCGCGAAACCAAGTATATCATCCTTTCCCTTTCCCTCATCGCCTCCATTCCGCGCGGCGGAGCGCTGGACTACCGGCAGTTCTGGAAACACAGCCTGGCCGTCGGCTTCGCCGTTCCAATCGTGGAAAAAATGTCGCCGAAGGTTGGGACACCTTCGCCCGAAGGCTTCACCTGCGGGCTCCTGCACGACCTGGGGATCTTCGTCCTGGACCAGTGCGCGCCCGGTGAGTACGCCGCCGTGACGCGCGCGGCGGAATCTGGCCGGGAATTGTGGGAGGTAGAGCGGGAGTATTTTGGCATCGATCATGCCGAAGTCGGTGCGATGCTCATGCGCCGGTGGAAGCTACCCGAAATCATGGTTTCCGCGGTAGCCTATCACCATAAGCCGCTTGAAGCGCCCTTGCACCACGCTTTGGTGACGAAGGCCGTGCACCTTGCGAACTTCGCGTGCGCCAACCAGGGCGTCGGCAACGGCCTCCAGAAGTTCGCGCAGAAATTCTCCGAAGCCGCGTGGTTCGACATGGGGGTGGGCGTGGACCGGATACCGGAGATTATCGAGCAGACCCACCGCCAGGCGGAGTCCGCCCAACGCGTGCTCAAGGTCGCCCTGTAACGGGAAGGGCAGGCTCGGCAGCCGGGAGAGGGTGGGGGAGCGCGCTGGCCAACGGTCCGCCGACTGTTTTTGAGGGGGCCGGAGCGCGGTTAGAGCTGTTCTACTTCAAGTTGCCGCTTTCGCCGACGCTGCGGCGAGCGTGGACGGATAACGTATCCAATCTTTCGCACATTTTTCCTGATGGCGAGGGCACCATCCTCGCGTTGGCGCGGAGGAAAAGACTCAACAGGTGCGACGACGTGAGCTGCATGTGCCCTATCGGGCGTCTTCCGCCAGTTCCTCGTCGAGCAGTTCCTCGTGGATGGCGTAACCGGCCTTCGCACCTTCCGCGGCGGCGATGATCGCCAGTTGCAGGCCCTCGCTCGCGTTACCCGCCACAAACACCCCGGGTACCCCGGTGCGTTGCAGGTAATCGCCTTTTACCAGATGCTCAAAGTCGAGCGTGCACCCGAGCCGCTCCGCCAGCGGGCTGCGCTGAAATTGCGGCGTCGACAGGAAGATCGCGCGACGCATCTCGACCGCTCCGCCCTCAAATTCTATGCGTTCCAGGTACGGCGCTTTGCCGGCAAGGCGCAGGATCGTCCTGTCCTCCACGCGAATCCCGTGGCGTTTCAGGTGCTGGAGCTCCGCGGGTGCAAGGCCGCTCGGCCCATTTGTGCAAAGGATGACATCCCGGGTCCAGGCCAGGAGCGCAAGGGCCAGGTCCTTTGCGGGCGTTCCGGTCCCGTACGCCGCAAGCGGAGCGTCCCGCAGCTCCCAGGCGTCGCAGATCGGGCAAACGAGGACGGAGCGTCCCCAATAGGCTTCCACACCGGGAAGCGCGGGCATGACGTCCTGCACGCCCGTCGCCAGGAGGAGCTTGCGGCAGATGTAACTGCCGCCGTCGCTCAGGAGCACCTCGAACCCGTGGTCCAGCCGCTTTGCGTCGACGACGCGCCCTGCTCTGTATTCAACTTCTGGATACTGCCGCAGTTCCTCACGGCCAATTGCCAGCAGGTCCCGCGGGGAGATGCCGTCTCGGCTCATGAACCCGCGGACGGCAAGGGATGCCTGATTGCGGTATGAACAAGAATCGACGACAAGCGTGCGCCGACAACAGCGGCCAAGGACCAAGGCGGCGCTAAGCCCGGTCGGCCCTCCTCCGATCACGATCGCGTCCAGCATCGCCCGTAACGCTCGCCTCTGCGGGCAGGGGCGTCAAGGCCGGAAGCGATCGAAGCGCCCTCTGCGGAAAACCTACGGGTGCAAAGGCCGCTTTGCCCAACATCGAACCAGGCCCAAGATTGCGGCAACGACCCGGGTAACACGCCTGTTGCCAGGCGTTCGGGGGGGCCCTGAAAATGCAAAGAAGGGCTTTTCACGGGCCAGGTTTGCGGCGAAAATGGGCCACCCCGCCGCAGCGGCGGCACACCCCCTCATGAGCTGGGCCACCTGGATTTGGGTTCCCGCGGTCACTGCCTTTATCGGGTGGGTGACCAACTGGATTGCCATTCGCATGCTTTTCTGGCCGCGCAGGTCCGTGGGCGTGGGCCGTCTCCGCTGGCAAGGCCTGATCCCGCGGCGCCAGGCTGAGATCGCGGCGCGCACAGCCGAGGTTGTCGAACGCGAACTCCTCAGCCAGCACGTTATCCGCGCGGAAATCCACCGGCTAGACCTTCCCGGCTACCTCGACGTTTACGCACGACGCCTCGTTGCCCGCCTCGGGGTGCGCCTCCAGCGCATCCCCCTGCTCGGGCGCCTTATCAACGAGGGCATGCTCGGGCGGCTCGAAGTGCTCGTGCGCGACACCCTGCTGGAGGAAGTGGCGCCCATGCGTGACAAGCTGGCCGAGGATCTGGAGCGCAACCTTCAGGTGCGCCAGCTCGTCGAGGCCCGCATGGCCGCGCTCGACCTCGACCGGCTGGAAGGGATTGTCTGGCGCGTGGCGCGCAAAGAGTTTCGCGCGATTGAGTGGCTGGGCGGCGTGCTCGGGCTGATCATAGGTCTGGCCCAGGTCCTCATCCTCTGGTTCACCCAGACATAGCGTCTCCGGCGCGGGGGGAGACCCAGTCGGACGCCGCCCGGTCGTGTGGACGTCCCCGTACGCAAGGAGGCCGGCTCTCCCCGCAGGAAGGAGCCGGCCTGCCTCAAATCAGTCCCCGCCTAGTTCACCGCGGAGCAATGCTTCCGCAGGATGCCGAGCGCCTGCGTGTGGATCTGGCAGATGCGCGCTTCCGTCACACCGTAAATTTCGGCGATTTCGGAGAGCCGCATCCCTTCGAAGTAGTAGAGCGCGAGAACCTTGCGCTGACGCTCGTTCAGCAACTGGATCTTTTCCGAAACCAGCTTGAAGAGCTCGCTCTTCTCGATGCGCTCGCGGCAGTTCTCCGCGTGCTCGTCAGGGATGGCTTCGTGCAGGTCCACACCTTCGCTGTCCGTGTTCACCGGACCATCCAGGGAGATGAACGATACCGGGCGGACCTTGATCTGGAGCCGGCGGAACTCCGAGAGGTTCAGGCCCATGTGCTCGCGGATTTCGTTTTCCGTCGGCGCACGGCCATGCTTTTGCTCCAAGGTTTCCACAGCCTTCGCAAGCTGCCGGGCCTTGTTGCGTGAGGCCCGCGGCATCCAGTCCATCCGGCGCAGTTCGTCGAGGATGGCGCCGCGAATCCGGAGCGCCGCATAACCTTCAAAAGTCGGGGCCTGGGCCGGGTCGTAGCGACCTACGGCGGAGACAAGGCCGGTTACGCCCACGCTGTGCAGCTCGTCCAGGTCGGCGCAGGGCGGCAGGTAACACCGCATGCTGTTCACTACGCTCCGGACCAGCGGGTAGTAGCGTTCCATCAGCTCCTGGCGGTCGCCTTCGCAGAAGGCCTTCTTGCCGGAGCTGGGCGTGGGCGCCACAGCAGTGGACCGTTCTTGGGCGGAGGAGGCTTGGAGGGTGTCGGCGTGCTTCATGGGTGACGGGCGTTGGGAGATTTGCTTTTCACAGGGCTCGTCGGCTTTCTGCCGCCTGCTCTGTGTGGGTGCCTTTCTTAAACCATTACCCGTGCCAACGTATTTTGTTCGCTCCTAAACAACTGGTATACAACGGTATCCACAAAAGCACCGGCTTGCAGCCGCTCCAGCCTTAAAGACAAACGCAATGCAAGTGCACCTGGCGTATTGCAAATGCAATGCTTTTAAATTAACGCGCAACCGCCTTGGAATTTTAGGCCGCGCAACAGGTGCGTGAATTTCGCCGAAGTGGCGGTGTTCCAGTTCCTCAACCTGGGGTAATCCGTTTCAGGTATCGCTTACGCCGACCCTGCGCGAGCGTGGACCTCCCCCCATCCTCGCGTCGGCGCGGGAGAAAAGTCGTTTCAGTCACGGAGGCGTCTTTAGGTAGCTGTTCTAGGGCCAATCGACATTTTAGACTGTACAGATTGTGACCGAGCTGTTTGA